>JBBTHA010000016.1:0-41933 GCA_038060535.1 Elusimicrobiota bacterium
CTCCAACATCGAAGGCCTCATGAACCACTTCGAGTTGATTATGTGGTCCTGGGGCGTGAAGATCCCTCCCTCCCAAACCTATTTTGCCGTCGAGGGCGGCAACGGAGAGCTTGGATTTCATGTCGTCAGCGACGGGGGGGACGGTCCCTACCGAGTCCGCTGTCGCCCGCCGTGCCTGTTCACCGTGAGCGCTTTGCCGAAGATGCTCAAGGGCGCGCAAATCGCCGACGTGATCCCGACCTTCGGCTCGGTGAACATGATCGCCGGAGAGTTGGATCGATGAAGACCAAGGCGCCCGTCCGCTCTCCGTTCACGCCGGAGCAGGAAAAGGAGCTTCTGTCCTGGACCACGAAATACCCGTACAAGAACATGGGGCTCATCGAAGCGCTGCGGTGCGTGCAGGCCTGGCAGCGCCAGGTGTCTGAGCCGGCCGCGGCCTACGTGGCGGAACTCTTCGATTTGCCCTTGAACCATGTCTGGGGAGTCGCGACTTTCTTTCCGACGTTCACTCAATGGAAGACCGGCAAGCACCGCGTGGGTCTTTGCCACGGATTGTCCTGTTCTCTTGCGGGGTCAAGCCGCATGGAGGCGTGTCTGAGCAAGACCCTGGGCGTTCCCGAAAAAACGGCCACCAGCGATGGAACATTTTCTTGGGAGACCATGGAATGCCTGGGAGCCTGCGAGCAGGGACCGGCGCTTCAGGTCAACGACCGGTTGCAAGGGCGCGCGACGCAGGCGCTCATCGAGGAGTTGGCGAGGGATTTGAAATGACGAGAATCCTGACCGAGCATTTCGACACCGAGCCCGAGCTCCATGAGATCGACGTGTACCGCCGTCTAGGCGGATACGCGGGCCTGAGCAAAGCCCTGGGCATGAGCCGGGCCGAAGTCGTCGCCGAAGTCGTGAAATCCAATCTGCGCGGCCTGGGGGGAGCGGGTTTTCCGACCGGGGGAAAGTGGCAGACGGTGCCGGGGGAGGACAAGGTTCCCGGTCCGCGTTATGTCGTCGCCAACGCCGATGAATCGGAACCGGGCTGCTTTAAAGACCGCGTGCTCATCACCCGCGCGCCGCATCAGCTTCTCGAGGGCGTGTTGATCGCGGCCCACGCCATCGGGGCGAAGGAGACGTTCATTTTCATTCGCGGCGAGTATCAAAACCAATACGACGTGCTGGCGCGGGCGATCGCCCAGGCGGACGCGGCGGGTTTTACCGCGCACGCGTCGATCGCGCTGATGCGCGGGGCCGGCGCCTATATCTCCGGCCTCGACACCGCGCTGCTCGAGACCATGGAAGGCAAGAAGGCCTGGCCGCGCCAGCCGCCGCCGTTTCCCACGGTCTCGGGTCTCATGGGCCGGCCGACCGTGGTCAATAACGTTGAAACCTTGTCCATGCTGCCCTCGATCATGGTCAAGGGCGGCGAGTGGTTCGCGAAAATCGGCTCGCCCAAGAACGGCGGCACCGTCGTTTTTTCCGTTTCCGGCCATGTGGAACAGCCCGGGATCTACGAGGTGCCCATGGGCAGCAAGCTTCGCGACGTCCTGACCTTGGCCGGCGGCGTCAGGGGGGGGCGCAAGCTCAAGTGCGTGATTCCGGGCGGGACTTCAATGCCCCCGCTCCTCGAAAAAGATCTTGATATCGCGCTCGACTTCGACGCGATCCGCGCCGCGGGAACGTTTCTCGGAGCCGGCGGCATGATCGTTCTTGACGAAACCGCGGACGCGGTCGAGGTGGCGCATAATATCGAGAGGTTTTTGGCTCACGAGTCCTGCGGTCAATGCACCCCCTGCCGTGAGGGGTCCTTTTGGAGCGAAGAGATTCTTGAGCGGATGCTGGAGGGCAAAGGGGAGGGAGAGGATGTGCGCAATCTCGCGCGCATCGGGGAAAATATCACCGGAAAGGTGATTTGCGCCCTGGGAGACACCGTGGGCATGGTCACGCGCGCCTACATCTCCAAATTCCCCGAGGACTTCAACAAGAGAGTGGCGACCGATGGGTCATAGGGTTAAGTTCAAACTGAACGGCAGGGAGCTGGAGGCTCCCGAGGGACAATTGGTCATCGACGCCGCCAAAGAGGCGGGCGTGGAGATCCCTCACTATTGCTACCACCCGGCCCTGGGCAATCCCGGCAACTGCCGCATGTGCCTCGTGGAGGTCGCGGGCGCGCCCAAGCCCCAGGCGTCCTGCCGCACGAGCGTGCGTCCGGGCATGGAGGTGAAGTCCGATTCCGACGCCGCCAAGCGGGCTCAAGCCTCCGCGTTGGAGCTTCACCTCGTCAACCACCCCCTGGACTGCCCCGTGTGCGACCAGGCCGGCGAGTGCGGTCTTCAAGATTATTACATGAAGATCGGACGATATCAGAGCCAGGTTCGCGAGGACAAACAGCACAAGGAGAAGCGCATCGCGGCGGGCCCCCACGTCATGCTCGATCAGGAGCGCTGCATTCTGTGCACGCGCTGCACGCGCTTCGTCGACAACGTCACTCAGACCCATGAGCTGGGAATCTTCCAGCGCGGTCATGCCGAAAGAATCGAATTGGCTCCCGGCATGATCCTGGACAACGCCTACTCGGGAAACGTCGTCGACATCTGTCCGGTCGGCGCCCTCACGGACCGCGATTTTCGCTATAAAGTGCGAGTGTGGTATCTCGATCACACCGACTCCGTTTGTCCCGGCTGCGAGCGCGGCTGCAACATCTCCGTGCACACCAACACCCAGCGAACATGGCACAACGACGGCAAGCGCGTCGCCCGCCTCAAGCCTCGCCACAATCACGAGGTCAACGGCTACTGGATGTGCGATGAGGGCCGTTACGGCATCGCGGACCTTGACGCCGACAGGTTGGGCAAGGTCCTGAGCCTTAAGCCCCAAAAAACGGAGATGTCGTGGGAGGCGATGGCCTCCGAGTTGGCCGGGCGGCTTCAGAGCGCGGGGCCTGGCCTGGCGGTGGTCGCTTCGGGCATGCTGTCCAACGAGGACTGGGCGGCCTATAAAGCCCTGTTCGTCGACGCGCTCAAGGTCGGAAAGCACTTTTTTTCACCCGAGCCCGATCAGGTGGGAGAGGGCGACAGCCTTTTGAGAAGAAAGATCAAGACGGCAAACCTGCGGGGAGCCGAGGCCTTGGGGTTGAGGAGCGGAAGTTTCAGCGAGCTGGAGACAATGCTGGAGTCGGGCCGGATCAAGGCGTTGTACGTCATTGAACGCGACCTTTACCGAATATACGGAGACAAGGCGCCTTCGTTGCTGTCCAAGGCGGAGGCGACGGTCCTTCAGGGCCCCAACAAGGGGCCGCTGGGCGATCATTACACGTATCGCCTTCCCGCGACGGCTTACGTCGAGGAGGAGGGGCACTTCACTAATTTCGAGGGGAAGGTTCAAGCGTATCGCAAAGCCTTGGAGCCGATCGGAGAGTCGCGGCCGGATTGGGCGATTTTCACCCTTCTGCTCAAGGCCCTCGAGACGCGGCCGAAGGCGGTGCTGGCATGAGCGAGGCGATGGCCGTGGAGAACGTTCTGTTTGTCGTCGCAAAGATTCTTTTCGCCACGATCGGAGTCGGCCTGAGCATCGCAGGATTTCTCGGTTGGGTTGAGCGCAAGCAAAGCGCTGTCATGCAGGACCGCATCGGCGCCAATCGCGCGGCGATATTGGGCATCAACGTCCTGGGTCTGTTCCACCCGATCGCCGACGCGATCAAGATGCTGACCAAGGAGGATTTCGTGCCCGCCGGAGCCCACCCGTTCCTGCACGCCCTGGCGCCGATGATTTCCCTTGGAAGCGCCATGTTCTGTTTGGCGGCGATGCCCTATGGGGGAGTGATTCAGTATGCGGGGCGCGCCTGGGACCTCCAGCCGATCGCCTTGTCCGAGGGCCTTCCTCTCGTCCTGGCCGCTTTGGCGTTGGGCGTGCATGGAATTTTCATGGCCGGCTACGCGACGGGCTCCAACTATGGCCTGCTGGGGGCGATGCGCGGCGCGGCCCAGATGATCGCCTACGAAGTCTGCCTGGTGTCGACGCTGGCGGGGATACTGTTCATTTACGGAACGTTGGATCTTCAGGCCGCGGTTTCGTGGCAGGCGAGGCATGGGGTCTGGGGCGTCTTCCTTCAACCGCTGGCGTTCGTCCTGTTCCTGACCGCGGGGGCCGCGGTCACCAAGCGCGCGCCCTTCGATCTGCCCGAGGGGGAGAGCGAGATCGTGGGCTATCATGTCGAATATTCGGGCATGAAGTTCGGCATGTTCCTCATGACGGATCTGTTTGAATCAATCGTGATCTGCGCCCTGATCACCACTCTCTTTTTGGGCGGGTGGACGATCCCTTTCATGGACTTGCCCGCCAAAGGCCTTCTCGGAGGGGTGTTGATGGTGTCGAGCTTTATCGGGAAGCTGATGCTTCTTCTGTTTTTCTTGATGCAGGTCCGCTGGACCCTTCCTCGATTTCGTTTCGACCAGCTGCTTGATTTGGGTTGGAAGAACATCTTGCCGTTGTCCCTGATTAATTTTGTCGCGACGATTTGGGCGGCGTATCTATGACGGTCACGATTCGTCCCGTCTCGCGCCCCGCCCGGACGTTCGTCACCCAGGTGTATGTCTTCGAGGTCTGGCGCGGCCTGGCAATCACGTTTCGGCATCTGTTCGTCAACTTGTTCCGGCACACCATGTCCTTGTTGGGCATCAAGGGCTTTGCGCCCGGGGCGGTTACGATTCAATACCCCGAAGATCCCGCCGTGCTTGGAAAACGCGCGCGAACGCGCCACCGCCTTCTCAAGCGCCCAGACGGCGCCGTGCGCTGCACCGCCTGCCTTTTGTGCGAGACGGTCTGCCCCGCCAAATGCATTCGCATCACGGCCGAGGACGCACCCGATCCCGGGATCGAGAAAAGAGCCAAAACCTTCGACATCGACCTGGGGCTTTGCGTGTTCTGCGGGTATTGCGTCGAGGCCTGTCCGGTCGACGCCATCCACATGGACGCCAACCAAGTCGAGATCTCGTCCTTTCACCGCAAGAACATGATTTGGAGCATGCCCGAGCTCCTTGGCGACGCGCCCAAGCGCTACGACCCCCCCGAAAGCATCCGTTGATGACTCTGGCCTTTCATTGATTCTTCCGCTATACTGGCCGCGATGCCGCACGGACTAAAACCCATCGTTCTCTCCGACATCATGGATATGCTCCTGGTCGGAACCCTTATTTACGGTTTGCTGCTATGGTTTAAGCGAACCAAATCCGCCTTCGTCGCGCTCGGCCTGCTGCTGATCGTCGTCGTCTACACCTTCGCCGTGCAGGCCGGGATGTACATGACGATCCGCCTCTTTCAGGGCTTTTTCGCGGTCTTCGTCATCGGCGTCATCATCATATTTCAGGAAGAGCTTCGTTCGATGTTCGAGCGAATCGCCGTTTGGAGCCTGACGGGGGGAGTGCTGAAAACCGCCCCCACGCACCGCCAGGTGGAGATCCTGGTCAGTTCCCTGGGAGACCTCGGCAGGGAGCATATCGGCGCGCTCGTCGTGTTGCGCGGTCTGGACCCGCTTGATCGCCATGTCCAGGGCGGATGGGATTTGAACGGAGATTTGTCGGAGGCCTTGATCAAAAGCATATTCGACTCCCACTCGCTGGGCCACGACGGCGCCTTCATCGTCGAGGAGGGCCGGGTGACTCGCTTTGGCGCGCAGCTGCCGTTGTCCAAGGATTTTTCCAAGATCACCAACCTCGGGACGCGCCACTCCGCGGCTTTGGGCCTGTCGGAGCGCTGCGACGCGATGTGCTTGGTCGTCAGCGAAGAGACCGGCAAGATTTCCTTCGCGCTGCGGGGTGATTTGCTCGCCGTCAGGGACCTCGAGGAACTGCAAGACGGCATCGAAATATTCCTCACCAAGCATCTGCCCAAGACCCCCCAGAGCCGCCTGTATCAGTTTTTAGCCGACAACATGCGCGAGAAGGCCATCGCGACCGTCGTTTCGATATTGCTCTGGGTCTTCTTCGTGGGGATCGGAGGGCTGCGGTGAAACCCGGCTTCCATGCTCGGCGTTTGATCAAGCTCCTGATGGAAAAGGGCAGATCGCTTTCGCCGCTGACCATTCTCACTCATGATCACCCCGACCCCGACGCGCTGGCCAGCGCCTGGGCCCTTGCTCACTTGGCGCAGGCCTTGGGCAACGTGCGCACGCGAATCGTCTACGGTGGAATGATCGGTCGGGCGGAGAACCGTATTATGGCCGAGAGGCTGCTGGTCCCCGCGCGGCCATTGCGCAAGGGAGAGCTGGCCGGAGTTCCGCATCTAGCCCTCATCGATACCCAGCCTCCTTTCAAAAACAATCGCTGTCCCCCGCGGCGCATTCCCGATTTGATCATCGACCATCATCCGCGTCATGTCGAGACCCATGCGGACGTGTCGCTCATCGACGAGAGCGTGGGGGCGACCACGACGATCCTGGCCGAGGCGCTTTTGGCCGCGCACGTGCGGGTGCCCAAGCGGCTTGCGACGGCGATCGTTTACGCCATTGGCTCCGAGACCCAGAATCTGGGACGCGAGGCCTCGCCGCGCGACATGGCCGCCTATCAGGCCTTTTGGCCGAGAGCCAACATGAAGACGCTGTGGCGCATCTCCTATCCGCACCGTTCCGAGCAATTCTTCATCACCCTGGCTCGTGCCGTTCGAGAGGCCTTTACCGCGGGTCGCGTGGTCGGAGTCAACCTCGGCGCGGTTCACACTCCTGATCGCGTCGCGCAAATGGCGGATTTCCTTCTGACGCTGGAGAACATGTCGTGGTCCGTGGTGACGGGACGTTACTTGGGAAGGCTTCACGTCTCATTGCGCGCCAACAACCCCGGCGCGGGAGCGGGACGTTTGCTCAAGCGCCTGCTTGGCGGAGGCAACCGCGGCGGAGGCCACGGCATGATCGCGGGCGGATCGATCGAAGTGGGCGAAGACGTGCCCGAGAGAGTCTGGAGGGAAGCCGAGGACGCCGTCATCAAGAATTTCATGGCCAGCCAGGAGCTGACCGCGTCGACGTTTCGATATCCCTTTCGAGCGGCTTAGCGCCAACCGAAGACCGAGCATCCCTTTTACCGAGGCAGCGCTGGTGACGAAGCCTGTCCTGCCAATTTAAATCTAATATTATTTATTAGATTACATATTGACAAAACTTAGTTTACCTGATAAAACGTATGAGTTCTTGGGGGGCGCCATGAGGGGAAAGGGAAACGACACGCGGTTGGTGGCTAAAGATTTAATGCCGTGGCTATTCGTGGGACGCGCCCCATCCTGGCGTCCATTCGCCAAAATCAGGCGCGAGGGGGCTTCGCCTAGGCCGCGGCGGCGACGGCGCCTTTGCGCCGCTTGATCTCTTCGGTGATCTTCGGAAGGACATCCGCGTATTCGCCCTGAAGCGCGATCGAGGCCATTTGCATGAGGGGGCAATCCTTGTCGGGATTGATGGCGACGATCGTGTTGGACGAAGACATTCCCGCCAGATGCTGAATTTGGCCGGAGATTCCCACGGCGATGTAGAGCTTGGGCCTCACAGTCCGCCCCGTCAGTCCCACTTGGTGGCGGTAGGCGATCCAGCCCGAGTCCACCGCGCGGCGGCTCGCCCCGACGGCGGCGCCCAAAACATGGGCGAGGTCGTAAAGGAGCTTGAAGCCATCGGGTCCGCCGAGTCCGAAACCGCCGGCGACGACTTTCTCCGCGGCGCCGAGGTCGATTTCGCGCGAGGCTTCGGCTTGGTAGGAAACAAACTGTGTTTTGCTCGTTCCCGGATCAAAAGAAACGTCCTCGATCGCAGCCGCCGGGCCCGCGGCCTCGGCGCGCGGAAACGTCATGGGCGAGACGCTGATGATGCCCAGAGGAGTTTTGAACTCCACCTCCGCGATCAGGTTGCCTGAGAAAAATCCGCGACGGACCCTCCCGTCGGGGAGGATTTCGGAGACATCCGTCGTCAATCCGGATTTAAGGACTACGGACAGGCGCGCGGCCAACGCCCGTCCCGCCACCGTCGAGGGCAGAACAATCCGCGAGGGGTCGCATTTCCCGGCCGCAGCAGCGGCCGCTTTGGCATAGGCTTCCTCGACGAAATTCTCGAGGCCGGGATGTCCGACGGCGAACACTTTCTCGACGCCGCGTCCGGCGATGTCGGGCGCCAAAGCTTTGGCGTTTGCGCCGATGACGGCTGCGAGCAAGGGCTGCTTCAGGGCGTCCGCCAATTGGCGGCCCGCTCCCAGAAGTTCGTACGAGGATGCGGATAACGCGCCCCGCTGGGCGGCGATGATGACGAGAATTCCGTTGGCCATGTTAGATCAGCTTCCTTTCCACTAAGATGTCGACGAGCTTTGCGGCCTTTTCCGCGGGGGAACCGCCGTCGATGCGAAGACCCCCTGGACGGGGCGGAGGCAGAGTGGCTTTCAACAATTTCGTGCCGGAGCCGGAGGTCCCGACTTGTTGGGGCTGCAGGCCGAGGTCCGTCGCGGTCCATTTTGCGAAGACGGCCTTTTTCGAGGCCATTTTTCCCTTGAGGGACGGCAGGCGCGGCTCATTGATCTCCTTAACGGTGCAGACGCAGGCCGGAAGGGCGAGCTTAAGGGTGTCGACGCCGTCTTCCATCATGCGCAGGACCGTGACGGATTGCTCATCGATGGCGTCTATCTTCTTGACCGCCGAGACCGACGGCCAATCAAGCCACGCCCCCGTCTGAGTGCCGACCACGCCCGCACCCACGTCGCTCGTGTTCTTTCCAAAAACCACCAGGTGCACGGGCTTGTCGGCGTGAATTTTCTTGATCGCCGCGCTGAGAGCCAGGCTCGCCGCGAAGGCGTCGCTTCCATCGAATTCGGGACCGGTGACGATGACGCCGGAGTCTATTCCTCGAGCGATGGCTTCCCGCAGAACTTCCGAGGCCGACTCGGGGCCGACAGTCAGCGCGGTGGTCGTCGAACCAGGAACCCGTTCCTTCAATCGGACCGCCTCCTCGAGGGCGAACTCGTCGAAGGGATTGATGGTCAAGGGGACTCCCGCGGTTTTGGGAAGGCCCGTGGCGGGATCGATGCCGAGATTGGTGCTGGAGGGGGTGCTCTTGATGCAAACAATGATATGGAGTGCCATGGTCATGCCATCGTAGCAACAATTCTGCCAGATCGGGAAGCTCCCGTCCGGGTGGGAGGTGTCTGTGCTCACCTGAAATGTCATAATGCGCGCATGCCATTTGAACGTCGAGGACTGCGGCTTCCCACCCGTTTTGGTAAAAAGACTCCCGGAACCGCTCCAGGTCTGCGTCCCGAGGAGCTCGAACGATTAGTCCCTCCCCAGCCGTTGACCGCCGCGAAAGTCACCGTCATCGACTGGTCGCCCGAGCGGGTCGAAATGCGCGGAGTGCTCGACCTCGAAGGCTTTATGGCCTCCCACCGGCCGGTTTGGACGGCGGTCCGCTGGATCAACATCGATGGCTTGGGCGATCTTCAGGTGATCGAAGCCCTGGCAAAAAAATACGAGCTGCACCCGTTGGCCGTGGAAGACTTGCTCAACACCGCAACGCGGCCCAAGGCCGACGCCTATGGGGGCGATCCGCAAGTGGCCGCGCGCCTGTTTTTAGTGACGCGAATGATCGAGCTCAAGAACGACAAACTCGAGTCCGAGCAAATCTCGATTTTCTTGGGCCATAAAACGGTTTTGACTTTCCAGGAGACGTCCGGAGACGTGTGGGATCCCATTCGCCAGCGCATCAACGCGCCGGGTTCGCGCCTGCGCTCGGGCGACGCCTCTTTTCTCGTGTACACGCTGCTTGACGCCATCGTCGACCACGTCTTTCCCGTCTTGGAGCATTACGGAGACCGCTTGGAGGGCATGGAGAGCCGCGTGGTGACGGGCCGCGAGCCCGACATCCTGCGCGACATTCACCGTCTCAAACGCGAGCTGCTGCTGCTGCGCCGCGCGTTGTGGCCGATGCGCGACATGGTCCATCAGCTTCAGGGAGAGAGGCACGAGTGCTTGGGGGAGGCGGCGCGCACCTACATGAGCGACTTGCACGACCATGTGGTGCAGACCATGGACATCCTCGAGACGTATCGCGAGGTCGTCGCCGGACTGGCCGAAACGCACTTGTCGGCCGTCAATAATCGCCTCAACGAGGTGATGAAGGTGTTGACCGTCATTTCCGTCGTCTTCATTCCCCTGAACTTTTTGGCGAGCGTTTTCGGCATGAACTTCGAGCATCTGCCCTTCAAGCCCGCGGCGTGGGCGTTTCCGGGGTTCATGGTCATTTGCCTGCTCATCATCTTCGTGATGTTGGGCTGGTTTCGGCGGCGGGAGTGGATATAAAAAGCGACGCCGGCCCCGCGAGGCCGGCGTCGAAATGGTGGTAGGGACAGGATTCGAACCTGTGTAGGCTATTGCCGCCGGTTTTACAGACCGGTGCTTTTGACCGCTCAGCCACCCTACCAGTACGACTAAACACTGACTTTCTCAGTAGCTCTCGAATTTTCGAGAGTCCGACTTTCGGGCCGTTTCCAAATCCGCTAATCACTGACAGTCGGATTTAATGGTCTGAAACCGACGTCATTATGCCAGTTTCCAGCACCCGTCGCAACTCAGCTAACAGGTTCTTCTCAGGCCGGAGTGACCCTCTCCACATCGTGAGCTCAGGCCAGTACGGCGTTGTAATGAAAGGAAGGTATAGCGCCCCAAGCAGGAGTGCCGGAAACACTTAGGGTGCAAGCCGAAGAGTCGGCAAGGCAGCCGGCGCCATTCGTTCGGAGTCTTTAATGAGATGTAGTCTCATTAATAAAATCTGATATAATGATTCCAATGCTGATGTTTCCGGCGTTTTGGCTCGGCCTATGCGCGGGATCGATGAACGCTTTCGCGGCCCTTGTCGCGCCGTCTCGGCCCCTCCCTCTGATCCGGAACTCCGGGTCGATTGGGAGTCCGGTCTTTTCTGCCGCGAGGCATGCAGGGAGTTTTCCCGCCTCCCGCCTCAGCGCGCCGCTAGTGGCGGCGGCTCAAACCGCGGGCGGGGCGCTGGCGCCGCAGTTCACTGCCGAGCAGGCTCACGCCGCGATCGCCGGCGTCTACGGGGAAAGTCAGCCCTCATCTCGGCCAATTGAGATCAGCCCGATCACCACGCGCGAGCGGTTGCGCGAGGACGCCGAGCTCAGGCTTGCGCGGGCCGGCGCCAGGGAGCTGTTCGCCGAGAAAGGTTTGATCCTGTGGAAAATACTTCGCGCGAATACCCGCGCCGGGGAAAAAGTCTGGCTGAGCTTTTCGTTCAAGGACAAAAAGGCCTCGGCCTTGGAGATCGAGACGGCGCTTGCCGGCCTGCGCCCGCAATGGGTCCCATGGCTGGCCTCGGTATTGGACCTGCCGTCGCAGGCCGTTGAGCTCCAGGCCAAGCCTATCGAGGAGTGTTGCGGGTCCGGCTGCCAGTCCTGTCTTCGAAGCAAGGAACGTTCCTCTCAATACTGGACCGGCGCCAAGCCGCGTAAGAAGTCCGGATCTTGAGTCGCGTCGCTTGATGGCCGCTTGGGCCGTTCCCCTCGTTTCCCTTCGGAAAATCAACCCTGGATAATCCCCCAAATAGGGGGTAAACTGAGTCCATGGGCGGAGATGGCATAGGAGAGGGTCCAGTGAGGACCTGGCGCGCGCTTTGCTGCTCGGCACTTGTGTGCTTGGCCGCCGCGCCAAAGAGCGTGCGCGCCGCGACCACGCTTATCGACGACGCCAATGTCTATGCGATGCCGCCCTTGCCGCCTATGGGGGCCTCGGCGGGGTCCAAGATCACCGATCCGACCTTCGGCACCACCATCATGCGCCTGACCGACGGCTCGGACGGCTACGCGGATTGCTTCGCCCAGTACTCCTACTGGCCGACATTCAACAAAGACAGCACCTGGGCGCAGGGGGTCTGCCACGCCAACAACGGGACCGGACGAAATATCACCAAATTCATCAGGATCGATCCCGTCCATTTCACCGTCGGGACCCATTTCACCCAGACAACCGCGCCCAACGGCCTGTACATGAGCAGCTCGGACATGATTTGGAGCGGGGTCGACCCGAATCTCATCCTGGGACACACCCGGGAAAAGCTCTGGGCCTTCAACGTGGCCTCCAAGACCTACACGCTGATCAAGGACTTCACCGGGGCCATCGCCGCCGGCGACTATCCCATCTACCAAATGAGCCGGAGCGTCGACGACAATGTCTTCGCGGGAACGATTTTGAGAAACAACGCGGCCATCGGCTACATGGTCTGGCGTCGAAGCGACGATAAGATCCTGCTCCAGCAGTACGTGTCCGGCGTCAACGAGGTGCGCATCGACAAGACGGGCCGCTACTTGATCGTGATCACCGATCCATACCCCGGCACCATCGTGTGGGATCTCACGTCCTCGGTTCCGACGGCGACGAACTTGCCTTCCGATTCCGCCTTCTCTCATCACGATGCCGGCCGGGGGACGGTCTTCACCTCCAGTCCGTGGAATCCCGCGGACATCCGTCGCGGCCTGAGCCTGCGGCCTTTGGCCAATCCGACCACGGGCACCTGGATTATGCCGGGCAAGTTCAGCACGTGCACGAAGGGCTGCTACCATTTCTCCAGTTTGGCGGATAACGAGGGCTGGGGAGTCGCGAGCTTCTGCGCCAATCTGGTTCCGGCGGGCTGTTCGAGCGACAACAGCGCCGGCACCTCCAATCCCACGGCTTTCGACAACGAAATCCTTCAGGTCGCCCTGGATGGCAGCGGGCATGTGCGCCGCATCGCGCACCATCGCAGCGTGGGGACGGATTATCGCAGCTCGCCGATGGCCAATATCAGCCGCGATGGAAAGTTTATCGGCTTTACCAGCAACTGGGGAAACGTGACCGGCAAAAGGGATCTTTTCGCGGTCATGATCCCGCCGGCCCCGGGCTCCGCCCCGCTTTCCACGGACTTGAACGGCGACGGCGTGACCAACGTCAGCGATGTGCAGCTATGCGTCATCCAGGCTCTGGGGCTTGCCCCTTGCGCCAGCGCCGACTTGGACAGGAACGGCCTATGCAATGTCGCCGACGTGCAAATCGTCGTCAACGGGGTTCTCGGGCTGCGTTGACCCGGCGGGGCATCGCTTTCTGGGGTCGTTGAGGGAGCGTGTCCAATGGGTCCCCAATCTGTCAGGCAAAACGCGCCTTTTCGATGCGCGAGAGGCTTTCCTCTTTATGCAAACGCTCGTCCAAGCCGATGCGGCGCAAGAGATCGGCTATGCTCTTTAAGTCGCCGTAGTCGGCCTTGAACTCGCTTTCGAAGGGCTCGCTTTCGAACGCGGGATTTTCCGCCACGAACTCCATGTACTCGTGCTCGGCGTGGTCCTCGAAATCGGCGTTCAAGGCGTAGCTCCAGGCGGGCTTGATCACGTAGAGGATCCAACTGATGTGATAAAAGGCGAAGGCGATGAACTGGGGCATCACCCTGTACAGGACGAAGCTCTCGGGCAGGCCCTTTGTCTGAATGATTTCCTCGAGGATCAGCAGATGCCATTGCTCGTTGTCCTGCTGGGACCGGGACTCCTTGATGAAATCGAAAACCCTGCGCGCGAAGCCCGGCGTTCGGTAGGTGTGCGTCATGGCGATGTAGGCCACGTGCTCCCAAGCCTGATACGGCACGCGGGCGACGACTTCGAGCACCTTGAACTTGGAGAGCGTGCGCTTCCTGCCGTAGACCAGGTCCATGCCTACGAAAAGCAGGCGGGCCAGGAGGCCGTAGGGGCGACGAGGGGAGGCCAGGGTTTTCTTTTGCTCGGCGGCAAGATCCACGAGGGGAATATAACAAAAGCGCGTTGCCTCCCACACCGGCTTTTCGTCCGCGCGAGTCCATGATGCCGTGGGCCGAGTCGGCGTTTCGGCGCTTATAAGACCACGGCGTCGGCTTCGATCTCGATGAGCATCGCTAGATCAATGAGGCGGCGCACCTCGACCATTGTCGTTGCCGGCCTATTCTCTCCGAAAAACTCGCGATGGGCCTTGCCGAACTCGGCCCAGCGGCTGATGTCGGTCACGAACATCCGAGTGCGGACGATGCGTGTTCGGTCACAGCCGAGATCCTTGAGCGCCTTCTCGATGATCTCCAGGCATCGCTTCGCTTGGGCGTAGGCCTCGCCCGGCGCGAACACGCCGCCGCCATCGGCGACGGGAGCCGTGCCGGTGACATAGATGTGATCGCCCGCTCGGATGGCGCGGCAGTAGCCGACTTCTGTTTCCCATGGCGCCGTCGAGTATGTTCGCTCAAACTGCGCAGGCTTCTCTTGGAGTGAAGCGTCGTCTCTCGTTTTTGGTTGAATCAAATCGATTCGATTGCCGTAGAGGTCCCTGAAAACTGCGACCTTCCCGTATGGGTCATCCCGAGGCCCTTCGGTGAATTCAATACCCTTTGAGCGAAACGATTTGTAATCGGCATCGAAATCATCGGTGTGAAGGAAAAAGAGAACCCGCCCGCCGGACTGATTGCCGATGCTGGCGTGCTGTTTCTCATCGGCCGCCCTGGACAGGAGTATTTCGGAGCCTTGCATCCCCGGAGCCTTGAGACGCACCCACCTCTTGCCGCTCGACAAGGGATTGTCTTCGACGACAGAGAACCCGAGTTTCCCGCAATAGAACTGCTTTGCTTCCTCGTAGTCGCGGACAAGAAGCGCGGTGTGAGCGACGCCGACGATCACCCGTTGTCTCCAGATTCGTTCGCCACCGCCTTCTTGTAGACAGATTGCGTCTTCGCCTTGGCGAATCCCAACCTCTCGTAGAAGGCAGGCGCATCCTGGCGCACCACGTTGGTGCGGACGCGCAGGACGCGGCACCCGCGGGCCTGCGCCCACCCCTCCGCCTGCGTTATGAGTTTGCGCCCCAGTCCTGAGCGCCGAAGGCGGGCGTCAACGACGAGACCCATGATTTCGGCTTCGCAGCCGCCGTCGACCAACAACGGCGGACGTTGATGGATCTCAATCCAGCCGGCTACGATGCCGTCACTCTCGCCCACGAAGACGGCGCCTGCGCCGAGAGACAGGATTTTGATCAAGCGCGCCGAGACCTCTTCCGGCGAGGCGGGATATCCGAGTTGCTCATTTAGATCGGCCAGGCGCGGGCCGTCTTGCGTGGCCGCCGGTCGAATCCGGAGGAGCGGCGACGTCGTCCGATGACTCATCATCCCGGATTCTTCGTGTGGATCGAGAAGACGTTTCCCTCCGAATCGAGGAGCACGGCCATGCGGCAGACCGGACTCGAAAACGGCTCCCTCTTGACGACAGCCTTCTTTCCGCGCAGCGTGTTCACCATCGCATCCACATCGTCCACCTCGAACGCGATGCTGCCCCCTGAGTCGGCGCTGGGAGCCACGTCCTCGGCCATGGTCGTGATGGCGAAGCAGCCGTTATCAAGGTGGTATTCGACCCACTCGTCCCGGTAATTATTCGTGAGCTTCAACCCCAAGTCTTCCTCATAGAACCGCCTGGCCCGCGCCATGTCTTTGACCGGGTACATGGTGAAGGCGATATGCTTCACCGTCCCTGATTTTTCCGCGGGTTGCCGCGTCGCTTCGAGAGTCTCATTTTTCACGTGTGTGTCTCCTTGTTCATCGGATCGCAGCCGGGACTTCGCCTGTAAGGATATCTTTCCATATGCGGTCTAAAATTGGAGCGCGTTGGCCACCCCTGCCGACTTGGCGCAGCAACTCAAAGCTGGAGGCCGGCTGGCTGCAGCCGGAACTCCACCGGCCGTCTGCTCCGATCATCAGGGTCTTTTCGCTCTCCCAGACCGCGCGCTCCACCTTCAATTCTCCGTCAGGAAAACGGAGGCGCAGGATGTCCATGGCCTCGCCGACAGCGTAAGTGGGCGCGGGGCGCTTTCGAATGTCCGCCCATCGCTTGAGGAAGTGCAGCCCGCGAAGAATGTCGTACTCGTAGAAACGCGGGAAGCATAGCTTGAGCCAAGCTTGGTCGATGACCTTGTTCCCATTCGCCGATCTGAAAAGCTTGTGCGCGATCAGATAGGCGGCGCCCCGGTCCAGAAAAGATTCTTCCTCGGCCGTAAATGGCCGGCGCGTACAAAAGAGAATCGCCTCGAGCGGTGGAAGCGTCGAAACGACGGAACTCTTCGGAGCTCGTTTCGAGTAGGCCTTCTCGTCGCAATTGAGCCCGCCGTCCGGGAGTTGGTATTTCAAGAACCAGGGGCGCAGCCAAGGCAGCTCCTCGTCAACGGAAATTCCGCAAGCATCCAGGACCTGATAGATGGTGCCAAGCGCGCAATGGCAGGCCACGTGGCGGTAAGGGTCGGCCCCTTCCGGCAATCCGTCAGCGGCCGTCGGAAAAAATCTCAAATAATGCGAGTTCAGCGTCTTGATCATTTTCCGGACGATCGAGCCGGGAATCTGATCCGCCAGGCCGAGCTCCCAGAGCAGCGTCATGTGCCACCACGGCGAATCCCACTTGGGCCAATAAGGGTCTCGATCGAGGGCTCGAGATGCCTCTTCGGAGTTCAGGGTGCCGACCGAGTTCGCGATGGCTTCATCCATCAAGGCATCAACCTGCAGGAGGAACGGTTTCATTGTCTCATTTCCAGATAAACAGCGCCTTTAACGGGATTGGGTCTCGTGCCAGGACCGATTCTATAAAATCACGTACCGAGGGGTCTTCCGAAGGCGTTCGTCGGAAAATTTGACATGGGTGACTATCGTTAGCTGCACTACCCTCCCCATGGAACCATTGACCAAGAGCCAAGAGCGAGTTCTGCGTCTCATTTCCGATGTCGCGGTTCGATGACAATTCTACCGGCCGAGGCCGTCGCCGCCCTGTTCCTGCGCCGCCAGCATCTCGACAATCCGTTGAGCCGCCCGTTCACCCGGGAGACGCTGACCCGCTTCGTCGAGGACGCGGGCGGCCTGCAGCTCGATTCGATCAACGTGCTCGAGCGCGCCCACTACCTGACGGTCTGGAGCCGCTTCGGCCCCTATGATAAGAGTGTTCTCGACCGGATCGTTTACGAGGAGCGCGCCTTCTTTGAATATTGGGCTCACGCCGCCTGCCTTGTGGCCGCCTCGGATCTGCCCGGTTGGCGGCGCGCCATGGCCGATTTTCGCCGCCGCCATATCGGTTGGTCGAATTGGCTGAAGGCTCATCCCAGCGTCCTGCGGCGCGTCGAAAACCATATTCGGGATCGCGGCCCGTCGTCCGCGGCGGCCTTCGCGCGCCCGGCCTCTCAGGGCAAGACCCAGGGGTGGTGGGATTGGAAGCCGGCCCATCACGCCCTCCAGTTTCTCTGGTTGAGCGGCCGGCTGGCCATCCATTCCCGCCGCCATTTCCAGAAGAGCTACGATCTGGCCGCGCGCGTCCTCCCTCAGATCGAGCCTATCGATCGGGGCGCCTTTCCGTGTTGGCACTTGAGAAAGACACTGCGCGCGCTGGGAGCCGCCGCGGAGTCCGACTTGGCTCGCTACCTGACCTTCCCTCGATTCGAGCCCGGCGCGCGGCGGCGCGCCATGGCCGGCATGCTGAAGAGCGGCGAGGTCATCGAGGTGGGCGTCGCGGGCCGTCCCGGACGCTGGTACGCCCTAGCCGAAGACAGGCCCGCGCTGGAATCCCCAGCGCAGGCCCGCGGCACGACGCTGCTCTGCCCGTTCGACTCCCTGCTCTGGCATCGCGGTCGCGCGAAGTCGCTGTTCGGCTTCGATTACAAGATCGAGGTGTACACGCCGTCCGCCCGGCGCGTCTATGGATATTACACTTTGCCCATCCTGCATCAAGGCCGTCTGATCGGCCGCATCGATCCCAAGAACCATCGGTCCGAGCGGCGTCTTGAGGTGCGCGCGGCGCATTTCGAATCTCAGCCGGATGCCGAGGCCCTCCTGGGCACAGCTCGCGCCGTGCGCTCCCTGGCGTCGTTCCTTGGGGCCGAGCGGGTTTCCGTTTCTCGCGGCCCCTTGCGGGAGGCCGTGAACGCGATTTGAAGCAAAGACCGCGAGAGGAATAGAGCAAAAGCGCGACGCTCGCCTCATGATCGGAAAGGGCCCGGGTGCGGCGGCGCACTCACTGATTTGGCGCCATCCGCTTGAGGAAGTCGGCGCGCAGTCCCAGCGGGCGCGAGCGGGAGGGGAGGCGGCTGGGCGGGGTCGATGCGGACTTAACGAATGCAATCTCGGCGTTCTCGGAGGGCGATTCCCCGGCAATGGCGCGCAGCAAATCGTCGAAGTAGCCTCGGTAGTCGATGAGCTCTCCGTTGATGGTCGCGCCGGAAAAATCGAACGGCGGGACGCCGTCGGCGACGCTGAAATAGCGGTTTGCGGCTTCGGGCGAGACTTCGTAAACGGGCGCTCCAAAGTCCGTTCGGAGCTGGAGGTCGGGACGGCTCGACGGATCGAAAGAGAGCTCGATCAGATGCTCTCCGGTTTCTTGGCCGACCTCGGGGACTTGGCGCAAGTCCGGGATGACGGCCGCGCCGGGCGCCAGGTAGAGCTTCGCTTTTTTATCCGTGTCCCACAGGTCCTGAGTCTGAGAAATCCACTGTTCGACCGGCAGCTCTTCGTCGAATAAGGTGTCGACGGCAACCCAGCGGTTCATCGGGCCCCGCAGGAGGGTGGTGACGTGAAAACGCCATGTGGTCTTACCCTTCTCGCGCAGGTCCCCGACGATGAATAATGTGGCGATCGAGTCTTCGGCCAAGCCAAGGCGGCGCGCCATGAGTCGCACGGCCATGGCGCGGCCGAAACAGAAGCCGAGATCCTCGTTGGGGTCATAGCGTTTGAGGATCGCGGGATCGTCGGTCCCGGCGACCGGGTGACGCGCCAGGCGTCGGTGAAGGCCTTTGATTTGGGCGAGGCTTAGGGCGGATAAAGGCCCGGGGGCGTCGCGCGTCAACCGGCGGTACAAGGCGGCCGTGTCATCGGGAGGAGGGGTGATCGGATTGAGGCGTTTCTGGATCAGGGCGTATGCGGCGAACATGGCCGTCAACGCGGCCGTCCAGAAGCCCGCGTTGCGCAAGAGGCCGTGGCTAAAAATCCACGCGCTGACGGCGCCCGACGACAAGACGTCGGCGATCACCGCGGCGCTGCCCAGAAGCGCTCCCCACACAGCGCCCACAAACCACATTCGATTGCGCGACTTGATCGCATGGGGCACCGTCATCAGATTTCCCACACCGCCGAGCAGGAAGGACAGGATCGAGAGGCCGGCGACCGCTTCCGGGAATTGCGCGTTGTTGCCGAGCTGCGCGATGGGAAACCACATAAACAATGCGACGGCCATCCAGCCCAGCCAATCGGTGAGCGTGGAGGCCCATTTCGGGTAGGAGGTGCGCCAGGTGGCCAGCGTCAGGGCGCTCAGCGCCGTCGCCGGCAAGACGACGGTCGCGAAGGAGCCCCATGTCATGAGTCCGGCCGCGACGACCATGCCCAAAGTGGCGAAGTGCATCGCGAGCCCGATGATTTGGAGGGCGGCGAGCGCGGGATCCTTGAGCTTGGCGGCCGTCAACAGCATCAGCACGGTCGCCGCGATCACCAGCACGGTTCCGGGAACGGAGATCGCCAGCAGCAGCGCGCCCTGCCCGGAGGCGATCTGCGCCCAGCTTTGAATCAGTTGGGGTATGCCCAGCAGAAGAAAGGGGACATTGGCGCCGAGCGCCAATCGGCCGGTCCAATCCGCCTCCATCCAGAGCGACTTGACCTTCTCCAGCGCGCCGCTTTTGAGATCGGAGGCCTTGACATTCGCCGAGGCGCGCGCCAGAGGCCGCGCGACGGATGGTGCGGGAGCGTGCCAGCCTTGCCAAGCGCGTACGGGCTGGGGCTGCAGCAATCGCGAGCGCCGGATGCGGCGGACGGCGCCGAGAGTTTCGGCGAGGTCCGATTGATGCGCCGCTCCATCGAAAGCGGCCAGGCTCGACACCAACAGTTCGCCGTCCCGCAGGTCCTGTCGGCTCCAGGAGTCCGGGGATTGCTCCAACTGATGGACCAGAGTTTTCATGGCGCGAGACAGGCTCAGAATGGCCGCGGGGCGAGCGCTTTCCAGCAGCGTCAGCGCGCGCGATCTTTCGCCCTCCTCGAGCCTGCCCCAGTCATAACCGACGTCATCGAGGCGGCCGAGCAGCGCTGGCAAGCGAGGCTCCGGAGAGGATTGCAGAGCCTCGAAAAGGTGGCTATTGACGAAAGAGCGCAGGCGCGGTTCGCCGTGAGCGAGCAGAGTCCATTGGGGATGGACGCTCAGCACAGCGTGTCCTTGGAGGGTGCGGCTCCAGGAGGCCAGACCGTCTAGGGCGGGCGACCATGAGCGGCCGGATGTGACGGGAGGCGCAGTCGCCTGGAGGAATCGGACGACGGCTCCGTTATTTTGGAACGAATGGGCGACGGCGGCGGCCGCTTCCTGGACCGAACCCGCGCAAAGAATCAACGCCGACAGGACGCCGAGAATGCGGCGGCGCGAGGGATTTAGATTTCGTGAATAAATTGTTTGTCGTCGCATCGCAGGCGGGGTCCGTAAACTCCGTTCGGCGCGCGTTTTCCGGCGCCCAGGACCATGACGACGGTGGCGTCGCGCGGAAGATTCAAGAGCTTCTTCACGCGGGTTGAATCGAGCCCCTCCATCGGGCAGGAATCAAATCCAGACGCGCGGAAAGCGAGCATGAGCGTTTGGGCCGCAAGGGCCGTGGATTTGACCGCCCAGACCTTCATGTCGTGGGGACTTGCCGGTTCTCTCGGCACCGGCCTGAAGAACCCCAACGCGAAATACAACAGTTTTTTAAAGGGCGAGAAAATTCCAAGAGGTCCTTGATTGTAAACGAAGGGCACGATTTTCTCATAGTAGTCGAAAGTCGAACGGGAGACGCCATGGACATCTTCGCGCGACGCTCGATGGAACGTCTCCAGGATATGATCCCTTGTTTTTCTCCAGGTGTTCGTGCGGGCGACGCAGACAATGAGCGTCTGAGCTGTTGCGGCCGGAGGTTGGCTGAGACAGGCCTTGACGAGCGCCTCTTTGGCGGCGGGGGATTTGACCCAATAGAATTCCCAGGGCTGAAGATTCGACGAACTGGCCGTGAGCAGCGAGGCGCAGAGGCATTTTCGAACCACCTCATCCGGTATGGGCGTGGAGTCGAACACCCGCACGCTGCGGCGGCTTTCGACGATGTCCATGAAGGCCGTCCAGGAGACGTCGCGGGCGGGCTCGTGGTAGTGCTCTTCGGGGGGGGTGGACAGGATGCCCATATCTTGGCCTACCGGTGTTTTAATAAGGCGATGTGCCGCCCAAGCCGCCTTGGACCGCGCCCGCGACGACCCCGGCCGCGCCCAAGAGGACCGCTCCGACGAACGCGACGACGGCGGTGAGGATCGACGGAAGGAGATTAATAGCGAACGCGGTCCAGGGCTCGAATTCCCTCTCCACCGGGTTGACGACGTAAGTCTCGGTGAACTGGGCCGGGTACTCGAGTGCCTGGATCACGCCGACCTTGCCTCCGACAAGAGCGCCTTCGAAGAAGTTCCTGGGGGCGGGGGAGGTGATGAAGCCGCGATTTCCTTTTCGGGCGTAGGCTATTGAACCATGCGTCCAATAGGGCCAACCCTCCCCCCAGACGGCTTGATCCGCCGCCGGGTGGGCCGGATCGCCGGAGAGAATTTTCTGCATGTTTTCGGAGGAGTATCGAGCGTCCTCCAGCGAATCGGATTGAAGGTTATCGGCGATGAGGGATATTCGCGCCGCGGACAGGGCAAGGGCGTGTTGAGTTTTCGCAGCGTCCGCGAAAGCGGCGGGCGCAAAAACGCCCACCAAACAGAAAAGAGCTGAAAAAAAGGCGATGACGCGCTTCATAGAGAGAACCTCCTGACCCGGGAGTTATTGTATTTTGTTTGTCGAGGGGCGACCTAGGCCCTTTGGGGTCAAGTGAGTTAGGCCTTTTGTTCTATCAGGCGAGTCGATATCTCGAAACTCGGCGGTTCGTGGAGATGACGCTTGACCGTGCACAATTCGGCGGTCTTGATGAGGGAGTCTCGATATTTCTCCGGGAAGCCCTTGGGCAGACTGATGTCGAGAGTCACTTTGGTGACGAGTCGCTTGGTCTCGTCCCACGCCATCGTCTGACGAATGGACAGCCCCTCGGTGGGGAGATCGCGCTTTCGGCAAAAACTCAATACGAAAATCCCCGCGCAAGTGCCTAGGGAGGCTAGAAACAGGTCGAAGGGAGCGGGCGCCGATCCGTCGCCGCCGTTCTCAACGGGCTGATCCGTCGTGACGGTGAAGCCCTCGAACTCGGCGGCGACTTTTTTGTTTCCGGGAAAGCGAATCATCATGTCCATGGCCATAGTGGTTCGGGGCAAAGCAACAAAACAGCCGAGTTGGGAACTGTGTGGAATTAATGTTGCAACTCATACTCGCTTGCTTTTATCGAAACCCACCGAGACGCACACCTGGGACGTGGTCATAGTCGGCGGCGGTCCGGCCGGCATTGCGGCCGGTCTGCAGCTTGCTCGGGCCGGTCGGCGCACCACTTTGGTTGAGCGGGCGATGGTCGGCGGCCAGGCCCGGCGGCTCGACCATATTGAAAATCTCCCCGGTTGGCCGAAGGGGGTGTCCGGCCGGGGCGTGATGCGGCTTTGGGAGCGCCAGGCGCGCAGGTGGGGGCTGGGGACCGTCACGGGAGACGCCGTCTCCGTGCGCAAGAGCGAGGGCGCGTTCAAAGTTCGCTTGGCGGACGGTCGCTGCCTGTCGGCCGGGGCCGTCGTCCTCGCCCCCGGCGCCTGCTTTAAAACCCTCGGGGTTCCTGGAGAGCGGCGATTGTTCGGAAAAGGGGTCACTCACGGCGCTTTCGACGACGCTCCGCGCTGGTCCCATCGAGTCGTCGCGGTTGTGGGGGGAGGCGAGACGGCCGTTCATCAGGCCATTCATTTGGCGCGTTGGGCGCGTCGCGTCGAGTTGATCGCGCGCGGGCCTTTGCGGGCGCACGATCTCTTGTTGCGGCGGCTGCGGGACTGCGCGAACGTGAGCGTTCAATCCGGCCGGGTTGTTCGGATTCTGGGCAAGAACAAGGTCTGCGCGGTCGTCGTGCGTCAAGACGGCCAAGACCGTCGGCTGGGGGTTTCGGCCGTATTCGTTCTAATTGGGGCGCAGGCCTCTGCTTGGGTTCGCCGCTCCGTCAGGCCCGGGGTTTTCGTGGCGGGAGACGCGCGGGGCGCGATCGAGCGCCAGGTCGCCGTCGCCGCCGGCGACGGCATGGCCGCGGCCGTGCGGGCGATGCGCTGGCTTCAGGAGCAGAGATGAGGATAGTGGAGGAGCGCTGCGTCGGACCCCTCGGGCGCCTGTACTTGGCGAGGTTGGCCGGCGATCAGGGGCGCCTCATCGAGTTCGTCGACACGGTGGAGCCCGGGGTTTCCAAGGACCGCAAATGGGTCCTGATGATCTCCACCCAGGTCGGCTGCGTTATCGGCTGCCGCATGTGCGACGGCGGGGCCATGGGGTGGCGCGGCAATCTGAGCGCGTCCGAAATCATAGCCCAGGTTCGCCGGGTGGTGCGAGACAACCCCGGCCTGGACCCGAGGCGGCACCCGAAGTTCAAGGTCCATTTCGCCCGCTTGGGAGAGCCCACGCTCAACCCCGCCACCGCGCCGGCGCTGGAGAGCTTGGCCGACGAATGGGGCGGCCCCGGCTTGGTGGCCTCGATTTCAACCGTGGCTCCCGATTCGCCCGTGTCCGAGGCCCAGCTGGAGGCGATTCGAGACGTCAAAGACCGACGTTACGGCGCGGGGCGATTCCAATTGCAGTTCTCCGCGCATTCGACCGATGAAGCGGTGCGCCGTCGCGTCATGCGCGCGCGGCCCTGGAGCCTCGAGCGAGTGGCCGATTTCGGCCGTCGCTGGTGGAAGCCGGGGGACCGGAAATTGACGCTGAATTTCGCCTTGGCGCCCGATCAGCCGCTTGATGCCGACGTTGTTTCCCGGATCTTCGACCCCGGAAAGTTCCTGGTCAAGATCACGCCCATCAACCCGACCAAGGCCGCGACGGTCAACGGAGCCTCGCGGGTGTGGATGGAGCCCCCGGCCGATGTGGCCAAGGCGGCCGCCGGCCTGCGCGCTCGCGATTTCGAGGTGATTCTTTCGCCGAGCACCATCGAGGAGGTCGAGGCCGCCACGTCCTGCGGGCAGCTATGGTCCGACGCGCTGCGCGATGAGGCGCGCGCGGGACTTCGGGCGGAGAAGCTTTTCAGCGAATGCTATGTGGTTCCGGCGACGATGCCGGAAAAAGCGGCTCGATGGATGGATGAACTCGCGCGCTTCAAGCGGCGAGGAGGTCCATTGCGCCGCGATAAGGCGGGGCTTCTCATCATCGATCTTCTCGATTACTTCGTCGATCCGAATTCGCGCGCCTACCTGCCCCAGTCTCGAGCCGCCGTGGTCGGATCGGCGGGGCTGCTCGCGGCGTTTCGAGACGCCGGCCGCCCCGTTTTTTTCGCGCGTCATGCCCATCGCGACCCGAGGCGCGACGGGGGGCTTATGACGCAATGGTGGGCCAAGGTGTGCCGCGACGCGCATCCTGAGTCGCGGGTGACCTCGGCCTTGTCGCCCAGACCAGGGGAGATGGTTTTTCGCAAGACGCGCTACAGCGCCTTCAGCAATCCTCGGTTGGCGCGCTCGTTGCGCGCGGCAGGCGTCGAGGACCTCGTGCTGTGCGGCTTGGCCACTAATTTGTGCGTCGAGTCGACTGCGCGCGCGGCCTTTGACTTGGGCGTGAGGACCTTCGTGGCCGCCGACGCGACCGTGGCTCATGACGAGGAACTGCATATGGGCGCGTTGCGCAGCCTGGCTCAAGGCTTCTCGCAGGTGGCCCTCGCCGGTGAGTTCATTGCCCGAATGCGATCCAGACCGCCAGAGCCAGCGCGACAAGCGATAAAAATAGGGCGAAGCTCTTAACGAGGCCGCGCAGGCCGGTGATCTCGTCGCGGGCGTTGCTTAAAGTCTTTTCCAATTCCGTGAGTTTTTTCTGCAGGGTTTGGATGCGCGTCGATACGGAGGCGTTTTCGCTGATCGCCGATGATATTCGCTTGTTGAGGCGGTCGATCTCTTCT
Organism: Elusimicrobiota bacterium; assembly: GCA_038060535.1. Classification (GTDB taxonomy): domain Bacteria; phylum Elusimicrobiota; class Elusimicrobia; order UBA1565; family UBA9628; genus GWA2-66-18. Next base: position 25,039 of record JBBTHA010000016.1, read on the forward strand.
GAAAACGAGGTGTTTTCAGGCGTCGCGGCGGCTACGGGCACGGCCGTCGTAGGCGTCGCGGGCACAGGTCGCGCAGGCTGGGGCATCGGGGGCCGTGTGGGCACGGGCGATGGGGGTGTTGTGGGGAATATCGAGTCAGGCGTCGCGCTTGGGGCAGGGCGGGGTTTGGGCAGGGGCACGGGTCCCTCCAGTATGGACGTCAATTTATGCACGGTGTCGGTAATAGTCGCCAGGGGAGCTCCTTTTTCAAGAATCGCGTCGGCTCCGGAGGCGAGCACGAGGCCGACCTCTTCCCGGGAATCCCGTCCGGTGAAAATCAGGATTTTCGGTTTCCTTTCGCCCATCCTCGCGCCCACTTCCCGGGCGATTTGATAGCCGTTCATGCCCGGGACGTTGACGTCCAGTATCAGCAGATCGTAGGAGAATTTGTCCGTCAGGCGGAAGAAATCATCGCTGTTGCGGGCGAATTCGATGGTGTGTCCCTCGAGGATGAGAAGATCGCAGAGCATGATCCTGATCTGCGGATCATCCTCGGTGGACAGTATGCGGAGGGGACGAAAGCTCCCGACCTTCGGTTCTGAGGCGTTGTCCATCTCCCCTGAGTGTAGCGGGATCAGGCGGCCTGTCAAGACGCCAATCGATGGTCAGGAGGGGCTGACTAGGCTTCGCGCTGGGTCCAGAAGCGAGGAGGCAATGTGCCGAGGAGCATCAACAGGAGCTGGCTGGCGACGAAAGCGGTCAGCCACCAGAAGGCCTTGTCCATGAAGCCGTAGGAGTGCAGGCCGATGCCGAGCATATTCACGCCGAACCAGGAGAGGCTGACGATGATATTTCCGAAAATCGCCATGAGCATGATGCCTCGCTCCCGGGCATAGCCTCCCCAGCGGGCGTGCAGGATGATGGCATGCCAGAGAACGATGAGCAGGGCCCCATTTTCTTTCGGGTCCCAGCCCCAGAAACGGCCCCAGGATTGGTCGGCCCATATCCCGCCCAGCACCGTGCCGATGAAGCTGAACAGGAGGCTGAAAGCGACGATGCCGTAGGTCAAGGAAGAAAGCGCTTTGGTCGATTCGGAGTCCGGTTTGAGCAGGAGGTGACGGCGAATCACCCAGGCGATGGCGAGCATGCCGGCCAGATATGTCGAGCTGTAGCCGATGGTGATGGTGATGACGTGGGTCGCCAGCCAGAAGTTGGAATCCAACACCGCGCGCATCATCTCCATCGTGTCTCCCGAGGCGCTGAGATGATGGGCGATGACCAGAGTCGTAAATCCGATGGCCGAAGAGCCCGCGACGGCAAAGCCCTTGCGGTGTATGCGTTCGGCGATCATTCCCAAAAGGACCGAGCCCCAACCCACGAAAACGGCGGAGGAGTAGAGATTGGTGACCGGGGGGCGTCCCTGGAGAGCCGTGCGGGCGATCAGACCGAGGGTGTGCACGATAAACGCCGCCCAGGCGGCCGCGCGCGCGGCCGCCGCGACATCCTCCCGCCCAAGCGCCCAGGCGGCGAAGACGAGCAAAAGCGCGATGATGTAGAGAGCGATTCCGGAAATAAACGGCTGGGATTTATTGAACAGCGCCTCGACGTGCGCCATGCGGACTTCGGTGGGGCGGTTCTCGGCGAGCCATTGAGCGTACGCGGCCAGGGCGGCATTGAAGGCGGATCCATCGCCGGAGCGATAAGCCGAGCCCATCTGGGCGAAGGAGGCGACGGCGGGGTGGGCGCCGAGTCCGCGAGCCGGGCGGACCAGGGCCTCGCCCGTGTTGGCCCAGGCCTCGGCCGGTTCCCCCAATTGCGGGGGAATCGCTTTGAAAGCCGAGATCTGCGCCATGAAATTGTAGCGCTGAAGCATCTCGGTCAGGGCTTTTATCGTCTCTTGATCTTTTTTTGACGGCTTTGCGGCGTGCATGCTTCGCGTCGCGCCGGGCAATAAGTCGGCGAAAGCGGCCAGTTCCCGGGAGGGATCGCCCGAGCCCGACAGCATGAACGTGTTCTTGATGCGTTCATACAGCGTCAGGCGGCGTTCCAGAGCGAGCACCGCTTCGTCGAAGCGCGAGCGGCCCCCGCTGGGTTTGACGTCGGCGTTGGCGGCCTGCTTCTGCACATCCTCGCGCTTGGGTTCGATTTGCCAATAAGCGAAGTAGCGGCCTTTGGACTGCTCGAGGCCGAGCAGTCCCAGGACTTCAGGGTCGTCGATGACGAAAGAGGGATAGGTGTCGGCGGCTTCCGGCTTGAAGGAGGCGTCCAATAGCCAGCGGACGGCGCTCAGCCGTTGACCGTCCATGGAAACGTTTTGCTTGCTGCGCACGGAGAGAAGGGAGTTGCGCGCGAAGCTGTCGATCGGCTTGACCCGTCCGCCGTCGAGGAGCGGCAAACGGCCGAATCCCTCGAGGTTGAAGGCGGACTTCGGTCCGGAAGTCAGCAGCGGCCAGGCGGCCAGGGCGAGCGCGCCCAAGAAGACGGCGTTTTGCAGGCGAGGGATTTTCATAGGACTTTGACCATGGTTTTACGCAGCATGAGGCCGAAATGCCACAGAAGGCCGAGGGCGACCAGCGTGCAGGAGACGTAGGGCAGCGTCCAAGAAGGGTTGCGCACGACTTGAAGCACCGAGAGCGTGTCATTCTTGCCGAAGCTGGCCTGGTAGAAGGTCAGGCCGCCGTGGCGAAGCGGGGAATTCATGTAGATCAGCACGTCTCGGTCATCGCCCGTGGCGGGGTCCTTAAGGCGCACGAGGCTCGAAAAGTTCTTGGGAATCTCCGTGCCGGGATAGACGTCATGGCGGAAGTCCTTGAGGGTCAACGAGAAAGGATGCTGGTAGCGGCGTTGGCGCAGGCTCAGGGCCCAGCGGCGTCCTTCGTGGGAAAATCCCTGCGGAGCGCCAAGACCGTTGGACACGAGGAAGACCCCCAGGCCGGCGCCGTCGCGGGCCACGGGTTCGACGATGGCCACGGCGGTGTTTTGCTCATTGTCCTGGGTGACGAGGGGCAGGGGGGAAACGGCGATGTTGGCCCCCATGCCGGAGGTGACTTCCGAGGGCCCGTCGGCCGGCGTTCTCATCCTGATTTGGGCGTTGTCGTGGTAGGCGCGCACCACCAGTTTAAAGGGGAGTCCGGAGAGGGGGAGCTCGCGGCGGGTTTTGAGAAGGGAGTCGGGCACGGCGTACACGTTGTCGAAGCCAGGGTCGGTGACGTCGGTCAGGGCCACTTCCATGCGGCGATAATCTTCGCTGTAGTTTTTTGTCTGGCCCTCTTCGATCGCCATCGAGCTTTCGACCTGCATCAAAGCCGTCGTGAATTCACCCACGAAAAGAAGCGCTAAGCCGATGTGCGTGACCCACAGTCCTGCCTTGCGCCAGGAGCGTTCCAGGCGCAGGAACTGCGCGAGACCGATGTTGGCCAGCAAGAGGCCGCCGACCAGGCCCCCCCCGGGGAAGACGGGAATTCGCATCGTCGACCCCTCGGGCGTCCACCAGACGATGAGGGCGCGGATATAGCGTTCGACGGCGAGATGGGTTCCGAGTTGAACCTGCGCGAGCGTGCAGGCCACGACAAGCACCATCAGCAGCGCAAGGCACGCCAGCGTGAGCTTCAGAGAGCTCAATGCGTCGGCGAATCGGCCGAGAGCGTCGGTTCGTCGCATCCGAGGATTCTATCATTTAGCGGCCTCGCCGGGAGAGGTAGCGTGCGATCTCTTCGATTTCCACCTCGGTCAAATGGCCTCGGTAGGCGGGCATCGCCGAGGAAGGGTTGGTTTGGGACGGATCTTCGATATATTTCTTTATGAAGGTCTTGCCGCGCGCGGCTCCGATGAACGAGAGATCGGGCCCCGAGTCGCCGCCTTCGTTCCCGATTCTGTGGCAGGCGGCGCAGTTGTCCGTGAAAATTTTCGGAGCGGCTTCGGTGAAGGGTTCTTGCGCCTGAAGCGATTGGATATAAGCGGCAAGCGACGCGGCCTCGTCATCGAGAAGGCTCAATTTCGGCATGGTCGAGCCGGGGGTGACGCTTTGCGGGTCCTGGAAGTGCCTGATCAGCCAGGCTTGCGTTTTGGCGGCGGCGTCCTTGTCCAAGGCGGGGCCGATCGTTCCGCCCTTGTCTCTAATCGAGTGGCAATACATGCAGTTCATGTGTTCATAAAGCCGGCGACCGGCGATGATATTTGGATCGACGTTCTCGGCGGGATTGGTCATGGGACTGCTCAATCCCGCCCAGGTCAGGGCGGCGAAGCCCGCGAGGCCTCCCAGCCCGAGAATGCTCAACAGCGGGCGGTCCAAGGGATGACGACGGGGGCCGCGGTCAAGCCAGGGCACGCCCATCAGAAGCAGTATGAATAGGACGGGCAAGACGATGGCCGCGACGGCTTCAAGACGGCCGGGAAAAAACTTTAGCGCCTGGAACAAAAATAGAAAATACCATTCCGGCCGGGGGTTGTAATGGGCGTCGGTGGGATCGGCCAGCGGCTCCAATTCGGGGGGAAGGAGCAGGGCCAAGGCGAACAACGCTCCCAGAATGACCGCGGCGACGCACGCGTCCTTGAACACCGCGTAGGGAAAAAACGATTTTCCGCTTTCCTTTAAGAGGGCGTAGCGGCGCTTGTAGTCCTCATGCCAGCTCTCCATGTCAGGAGCCCCGTCTGGGAGGATCCGAGATGCCGTGCCAAATCACCAGGAAAAGGTGGACCGTGATCAGGCCTGCGGTCAAAGCGGGCAGTGCCAGCACGTGGAAAGCGTAAAATCGGCTCAGCGTCGCCGGGCCCATGGCGTCGCCTCCGCGCAGGATTTTTCCCAGCAGGGGGCCGACGACCGGCGTTTGCTCGGCGATGGTCGTTCCCACGACCGTCGCCCAGTACGCTTTTTGATCCCAGGGCAGAAGGTAGCCGGTGAAACTGAAGCCCAACACGAGCAGCAGCAGTCCTACGCCGGCCAGCCAGGTCGCCTCGCGCGGATATTTATAGGATCCCATGAAGTAAACGCGCAGCATGTGCAGGACGGACAATACGACCATGAAACTGGATCCCCAGTGGTGCAGGCCGCGCACCAGCCGTCCGAAAATGACCGAGGTGTCGATATAGCGCACCGAGTCGTAGGCGTGGTCGGGCGCGGAGACGTAATTAAGGGCCAGGAGGAAGCCCGTCAAAGTCTGCACCAAGAACACCAGCATGGTCGCGCTTCCCAGCGTATAAAGGAGCCCGGCCCAACCCCTGGCCTCAGGGATGCGCCGTTCCATCAGCGCCGCCCAAACCCGATCGATTCCGGTGCGCTCGCACAGCCAGGCGGATACGCTCATGCTTTTTTTTCGGCCATGGGCAATATCAGCAGGCGGTCGCCGTCGATCTTGACGGCGTATTGATCGAGGGGCCTGGGAGGCGGCCCGGATAGGACGGCGCCGTCGGGGCCGAACATGGCCGTATGGCAGGGGCATGCAAAACGCGAGGCGGCCGCGTCCCAGCGGTAGGGACAGCCCAGGTGGGTGCACCGAGGGTCGAAGGCCTTGAAGTTCTTTCCATCCGGAGTGACGATCCATACCGAGGAGCGCCGCTGGGAGGTCACCCAAGCGTCGCGCTTTCGTTGGGTGAACTCCACGAGCGCCGGAGAGCCAGGTTTGAATTCTCCGGTATGTCTCAGATCCACCCAAGTCTCTTCGCGGCGTTGAAACGCGGGGGAAACGAAGTAGCCCAGTCCCGTCGCCGAAAGGGCGGCGGCGATCAGCCCCGCAAGTCCCGCGCTGGCCCGGGCTAGGAAGTCGCGGCGGCCGAGGCGCGAGGGGGCTGTCTTTTCGCGGCAGGGATGATCGGGCATGGATGATTTTCCGTTTTAGGTTGGTGGTATTCTAGCACACCATGCGCGAAAAAAAGGAGCCGGGGCTTTGAGCCCCGGCTCCTTGCTGTCTAACCTTGGCGCGGCTTAGAACTTATAGTTCACGCCCGTGCCGACGGTATGCGCGTAGTAATTGCGCAAGGAATTGACGCCCAGGAAGATCGACCCGTTGCTCGCGTCGCGCAGGGGGACGTTCTTGAACCCGAAGTCGGAGGCATCGAACTTTTCATACACGTAGTTCGCCGAGAGCGTGAGGTCCTCGCGCAGCTTGTATTCCCCGCGGGCTCGAGCCGTCTGCAGCATGCGCCGGCTCGCGGGAAACGACCTGTAGGGGTCGGTCGCGGTGCTGGCCAGGCTTCCGGCGTGCATCGTGTCCGCGGTCTGGATCGACGACGTGATGTCGTAGCCGAGCATCGCCTTGAGCTTGGCCAAGGGCCTGAAAGTCATGGAAAGACCGGCGATATGCGATCGGTCCCGGTGCCTGGTTTCCCAGCGGCTGCGGGGATCGGCGGTCATCACGGCCAGGGGGCTTCCGCCCTCGCCGGCGAACGCGTAGGCCGATGAGCCTGCGGCGGCCGTCTGGCTCGCCTTGAGGTAGCGCGTCCCCATGTCGAAGGTGTAATAGCCGTCGACTTCCATGCTGCCGATCACCGGCAGCATGAAGTCCACTCCGACGGACTTGCTCATGTCGGAGGTCATGCCCATGTGCTCGGGGTAAACCAGCGGGTCGCCGCCGGTCGGATCGCCCTTGCCGAGGCGATATTTGTCCTCGCTGATGCGCGCGCTGAGGCTGACGCTGGCATCTCCCGGCATCCACTGCACCTGCACTCGGGCCACGTTGCGATTGCGGTCGGCCACGTCGATGCGGCGCAGTCCGGGGGCCTCGGTGTAGTAGGTCCGCAGCGAGTTCGTCGAGACGTCCGTCGGGTAGCTGGAAATATCCATCCCATTGCCGCGGCGGGCGCTGAACGCGTAGGAGGCGTTGACGAACAGCTCCTTGCTCGGGCGCACTTGGAAGCCCAAGGCCACCTCGTCCTCCCTGCCCTTGGAAATTTCCCGGGTCCGCTTCTCGTACTTATGGGTCAGCCCGAGATCTCCGGACAGCCAAGAAACGACGTCGTAGTCGATTTTCAGCGAGGTCTTGTCCTCGCGGAATTGTTCCCGCGGAGTGGTCTTGGTTTGAGAGTGCCACACGTTGTCGAACACGGCCCAACCCGGAACGGTGTATTGATCGGACCTGTTTTCCATGATGTAGGCGTCATGCGTCAGGGCGCCTTTCAGCCAGGAGAGCGGCCGCGAGGTCAGTTTGAACATATAAGTGTAGATATCGATGCGGCCGTTGACCGTCGACGCCGGGCGATTGAGCGGATCGAAGGCATCGAAGGGTATGCCGGCCGCGAGCGCGGTGGCGTTGCCCAGCCCCATTTCGCGGTTGGGGGTGTAGGTCATCATGTCGTTGTTGGCCGTCCACCTCTGGAAGCCGCCCTCGAAGCTCAAGCGGCTGTTCATCGGGAGGGCGGCGCCGCCCTCGAGCTTGAAGGCGTGGGCGCGGTTGTCGGGAGCGTTGGCCATGGCGCCCCGGGACGTTCCATCGCCGGCCGAATAGTGGCTGGAATTGATGTATTGGTCGGTCAGGCGTTTCGGGCTGTCCCAGTACAGGGCCGGGATCTTGTTGTTGAAATCCGAAAGCCTGTAGTTGAAGGCCAATTGATAATCCTTCTTGGCCAGCTGCATGTCCAAGTAGGCTTCGTTGGCCTCCCAGTCAATGGGGGCGGCGAGCTCGATGGCGTTGGAAAAGCCGAAGGCGGCCGGCTGGGCCCGCGTTCCCCGTTTCGTCTGCCTTAGGGAGCCCAGTTCCAACGTGAAATCCTGGGCGGGATGGAAGCGCAGGTCGAGGTTCGCCGTCTCGACGTCGAAGCCGAGAGGGACGAACGGCGAATTGGCCAGAGCCGACGACACGTTGGTGTTGAAGCTGCTCTGCATCGCGGCGTTGCGCCAGGCTCCGGGGAGCCTCATGGCGCCCTCGCCCACGTACACGTACGGCGAGCGGGCCTCGTTCGAGAACAGATGCGGCATCTTGTCGTAACCTGCCTTCCACATCATGTCCCCGGGCCTGCCGCCCTCCGACTTGAGGCTTTGATTGTTGAGGCCGATATTGGTGGCTTCGAAGTCGAACATATATTTGTCCGTCTCATACTCCACTTTGTAGAGATCGAACACGAATCCGTTCGGAATCTCCCCATATTCGGTCGGGGTCGCGCTAGGCGCTCCCAAGAAGGTCTTTTGTGAACGGTTCTGGACCTTCATTTCGACTTCTTGGCGGACTTCGGCCCAAGCCGGGAATCCGTGGAGCGGCAGAACCGCGGCGAGCAACAGTGTCAGATGCTTTATCATAGTTCTCTCCCTAGATTACCGGTTCAACCATTTGCCCGACGGGTGGTTCGACCCGTGTATGGCGAAGTGGCAGTTCACGCAGCCCTTATAAGCGAGCCGGTTCGAGACGATATCGCTGTTTGAGTTCCCGTAGGCCGTGGCCGGGTGGCGGCCGCCGACATGGCAGCCCTGGCACAGCATGGGCGAGCGCTGCACGAGCATCTTGTCGTTGTGCGAGCCGTGCGGATCATGGCAGGTCTTGCAGTTCTCGCGCGCCGGAGCATGGTCCCACATGAACGGCCCGCGCTTGTCCTGGTGGCATTGGTAGCAGGTCTCGGCGACGGTGTTCTTCGCCAGGAGCTTATCGACGGGAGATCCGTGGGCGTTGTGGCAGCCGGTGCAGCCCATTTTTCCCTCGACGAGAGGCATGTGTCCGGATTTGCGGATCTGAGATTTTTTCTCGGCGTGGCACAGATAGCAGGTTTGCGCTCCCGTTGCGGCCTTGAGGAGAGGCGCCTTGCCGTGGTTGATCTTGTCGGCGTGCATTCCGTGGCAGTTGACGCAGGAGACGTTCTTCATGTCATGCGTCGATCCCTGCCAGTGCATTCGCTTGCCGCCTTCATGGCACTGAAGGCAGACCGCCGAGGCGTCGGCTCCCTTGAGCTTGGCGGGGTTCTTGATGGTGGCAAACCCGGCATCGCTCGCATCGCCGCCCGCCGCGGCGTGCAAAGATCCCGGGCCGTGGCAGGTTTCACACGTTTTCGAGAACTCGATATTTTTCCCTTTCATGTTGGCCATGCCCGCGGCGTGGATGTTTTTCTTGAAGGATTCGTGGCCGGCATGGCAGGTCATGCAGGTATCCGCGCCGACGTATTCGGCCGGTTTTCCCGCGACGGCGGGTTGGGGAGCCGCGGCTTTCTCCGCGACCGGCGTCGCGGCGGGCGCCGCGACATCGGGCACGCGTTCCTTGACCGGTTCGGCGGCGAAGGCGCCGAGCGAGGCCAGCAGCGCGGTGAGGACTGCGGCTGCTGTCGTAGACCTGATTCGACGGCAATTGTTTTTATCCATGTGTTTGGGTCGCTCCCTGGTAGGGCGGATTATGGCTTGAATGAGACAACATCATGCGCGATTGACGATATGAAATTAAGCAAGGGCGGGCTTGATAATAATCAAGAGGCGAGCCGTTCATCTGGCGATCCCATGGTGGCAGGCGATCAGGCGCAGGCGAGCCTCGTTGAGAATGCGCACATGCTGTTTGGAGACGGCGATCAGCCCTTTGGCGCAAAACGCCGACAGCGCTCGACTGAGCGCTTCGGGCGTGCTGGCCAGCACCTGTGCCATTTCCATTCTCGTTTCGGTGAGGATTAAATCATTAACCGGTTTTCCGAAGCAAGAGCGCATGCGCGCCAGCGTCAACAGGCGCGTGGCCAGACGGGCGTTGACCGTGCAGACGGCGATGCAGTGCATGGATTCTTCCGCGCGCCCGAGTTCCACGGCGAATTTCCGAGTCAACTCGCGCAGCATGTCCGTGTTGCGGCCGAAAAATTCCCAAAACCGCCGGGGCTCCATGATGCAGATATCCGCCTCGTCCATGACCTCGCCTGTGCAGGCGTAGGGTCTCTCCGCGAAAAAGGCCCTGTCGCCGAGCAGGTTGGGGGCCGAGGCGATGCGCATGATTTGGCAGCGTCCCACGCTGTCTTGCTTGATCAGCTTGACCCGCCCACGGCAAAGGAAATGCAGTCCCAGGGCCGAGTTGCCTTGGTAGAAGATCACGTTTCCCGGCTGATACGAGTGAACCGGGGCGATGAGCCCGAAGCGGCGCCATTCGTCCGGGCTTATGTGGCGGAAAAAACCGAGCGCCTGGAGAGGATGGGAGAGCGTAGCGGGCGCCGACTCGATCTTTTTGACGTGGTGACGGAGATGCCGAGACGGTTGACTCCAACTCGGAACACGCGTTCCGTAAGGATTCATTGCGGGGTTAATATGCAACGCTATTGCCAACAGGTTTCTGGGGGGATGCTCACGGTTTTACGCCTTCGCCCCTCAATTCCACGTAAGCCGACGAAGCTTCGCCGGCTATGCCTCGGGCCAGCAGAAACACATCTGCCGCGTCGAAGGAATGCCATTGAACCAGGAGCGCGCGCGCGCGCTTGGTCAACGCGGAATGGACTTTCCCCGCCGTCGCGGCGTCTTCCTTTCCGCCGGCCTTGACCGCGGCGATTTCCGCTTCCAGCCTGCGCAAGGCCGCGCGGGCTTCGTCGACGGCGAGCCGCGCCGCGTAAGCCTGGGTGGGCCGGCGGTGGCACAGGCGGCAGGTCTGCTCCATGTCGCGCGCGGAGATGATGCGATTGGCCATAGACCCGTGGCATGTCACGCAGTTGGGGCCGCGCCCCGAGCGCGCAAGCTCCTTGAAGTGAAGACTCGACTTGAAAGCCTCCAACTCGGCCCCGTGGCATTTCCCGCAGGTTTGGGGAATGTTCGTGAAATAAAGCGGACTCTTTGGATCGCTCGCAGGTAGCATGGAGCCGTGGGCTCGTCCCTTTTGCGCAGCGGCGGGTTGCCCGCCGTGGCAGGCCGAGCAGGAGGTCGCGGCTTTTCCGTGCGCCGAGTTCTCCCAGTCGGCGACCGTGTGTTCCAATGCCGCCGTTTGGCGCAGAGATTTGTGGCACGGCAAGCACGACTCCTGCGCGAGGAGGGGGGACGTCAAGAGGCCGAGCGCGATGGTAAGCATGGGCATGATTCCTCCTTCTTGGCGAGGATACGATTTCAAGCCAGCGGGCGCAACGCCGCGTCCGCCAATGCCGGGGCGAACAAGCCTTATTGGTAGGCGAAAATCATCGAATAGATGATGAGGATGATCAGCACCACGCCTACGCACAGGCAGGTCAGGCCGAAGGCGTGCAGGAGCTTCATTCTCCGCTTCGAGATCGGTGCGGTCATCCGGCTTTCCAATTCACCCGCGGCCTTCAGCTCCTCGTATTCTCGAGGCCGATCGTGTCGCAGCTCCGAGAGGGACGTGTATCCAGTGAATATCACCGGGTCCATGGGGAAGGCGTCCGGTCGCAGGTGGGTGTTGAAGAAATGGACGGTGAAGATAAAGCCCACGGCCAGCAGCGCTTCGTCGCTGTGAATGATGGTCGCCACATTGATGATCCAGCCCGGCAGCACGAGGGTGAAGGCCTCCGGGAACCAGAGGATCAAGCCCGTGGAGCCGATGATGGCGACGCCCCAGAACACGGCGAAGTAGTCGAATTTTTCCCAATAGGTCCAGCGCCCGTATCGCGGGCGGGGGCCCCGGCCGAGAAACCACTTCATCGTCGCGATGAATTCCCAGAAGTCTTGCAGGGAGGGAACCAGGGAGGTCGGGCTGAAGATCAGGCCCAACAGGGTCAGTCCCTTTTCCTTCTTATAGCGGGCGAGAAAATAGATGTGCGCGGCGAAATATCCGAAGGTGATCACCGCGCAGAACCGGTGTATGGCTCCCGCGGCGGAGACCCCTCCTACGAGATCGGCGAGGAAAGAGGCCCAGGCCATGTTGGAGAACTTAAGCATCATGCCGGTGATCGCCAGGCCGAAGAAGCTGACGATGACCGCAAGATGAAGCAGACGCTCCCGGAGTTCGAAGCGCACGAACTGTTTGGGCTCGTCCTGGACGCCTTCAGCCCTCTTTTCCTTGAGCCGGGCGAAGGACTGAGGCAGCCAGAGAATGGTGTGGATGCCGAAGAAGGAGAAAGTGCCCACGAGAAGCAGCGTCATGCCCCAGAAAGTAAAGAAAAGAATCGGGTATTTGAAGCGGTTGTGGTGCGTGGCGTGGGTGAGATAACCGACGAACTGGCGGTTCGATCCGGGGTGGCACTTGGCGCAAGTCGAGATCACATTGTTCCGGCTGAGGGTCGATTGGGGGTCGCTGGGTTTGAGGATGTTGTGAGCCCCATGGCAGTCGGAGCACTTGGCCGACTTCTGCGAGCCCAGTTGGAACGCCTTGCCGTGGTAGGTCAGGAAGTACGTTTCCGACACCTCCTTGTGGCATGAGCCGCACTGGAACAGAACTTCATGACGGAACTTGTTCTTCTCGACTCGCGCGATTTTGTGCGCCGAGTGGCAGTCCGCGCAGACGGGTAGCTTGGCTCCGGTCTTAGTCACGAACGGGCTGTGCACGCTCTTGGCGAACGCCTCGTATATCCCCTTATGGCATTTGGCGCAGGTCAGCGACAGGTTGGCTTTATTGACCGAGGAGCGTTCATCGGAGGAGGGTAGTTCGCGATGCGGGGTGTGGCAGTCCACGCAGACCGCAGCGGAGACCAGACCGCTTTCCATGACGCCCTTGCCGTGGGTGCTTTTCATGTAGCTGGCGACGATATCGGATTGGCTGCCTTTGTAGCGGACGGCGGCTTTTTCTCCGTCGCGGTGGCACTTGGCGCACAGAATGGGGATGTTGCGCCGCGCGGTGGGCGAACGATCGTCTCTGCGGGGCAGCACGTTGTGGGTTCCGTGGCAATCGGTGCAGTAAGGCGCGTCGGGATCTTTCTTCGCGAAAAGCTGGCCGTGAATGCTTTCGTTATGCTCGGCGGCGACTTCGGCGTGGCAAGCCGAGCAGTCCACCCGCTTGGCGACGTCGCAGGGACGCGCATGCTTGGGGTTGACGTCCGAGTGGCATTTGACGCAGGAGATCTTGCCGTGCACCGAAGCGGTGAAAACCGCCATTTTCACCGGTTTCTTTCCGCCGGAGTGGCACTTGAGGCACTCGTGATTGGCCATTCCGATGACCAGCGCGTCCTTGCGGACGGTGTGGGGTGAATGGCAGTCCGTGCAGGCGGGTATGGAGCCTGGAGCCTTTTCCCACAGTTCTCCCCGGATAATTTTTTTGTGGACCTCCTCGATCGAGGCGTGGCAGCGCGAGCAGGTCGCCGCCACGTTGCGCAGACTGATGCTTGATTTGGGGTTGGTGTGAGGCAGGATGTCGTGGGAGTTGTGGCAATCGTTGCACGTCGCCGTGACGAGAAGGCCTTTCTTGAACATGCCCTCGCCGTGGATCGATTCTTTGTAGTTCTCGATGATGTTTTTTTGAGGGATATTGTAGTAGCGGGAGACGGGCGCGTCTTCACGGTGGCACGTGCCGCACAGGAGCGGAATGTTCAGCTTAAAGGTCGCGGAGCGATGGTCCTTGCTCGGGCGGATATCGTGTTTTCCATGGCACGCGGCGCAATTCGGGGCGTAGGGAGCGCCGCGCTTGAGCGCTTGGCCGTGGATGCCCGAGGAGAATCTCTCGGCGGGTTCCGGGTGGCATTTGCCGCAATTGACCTGCTTGAGACCCTCGGCGTGCGGGGGATTGTCCGCGTCCTCATGGCAGGCCGTGCAGCCCAGAGGGGCGTGAATCGACTTGGAGAAGGCGGGTTCGTTGACAAATAAGGAGATGTTTTTCCCCTTACGTTCGACCGACATCTCCTTGTCGCCGTGGCAGCCGAGACATTCCTCGACCGTGGTCGCGCGCGCCATCGCGCCCCCGAGCAGGGCGACCAGCCCCAGGGCCGACAGAGCGCAGCGGGCTACTTTGGATGGCAGGTGGCGCATACTTGCTCATCGACGTTCTTTCGCAGGGGAGCCTTGCGGTGCGGGCCCAAGTCATGGCATTTGGCGCAGCCCATCAGGTCCGCGTGCATGGAGTGGGGCATGGTTTTTCCCTTGTAGGCGACGGTCTCCGCGGGAACTTTGACTCCCGCTTTTTGGTGGCAGAGGACGGCGCAGTAGGATCCAGAAATAAGGGGCTGCTCGGAGAGGTCGGCGACCTTGGCTTGCGCCAGCCGCGCGGCCTCATCGAGGTCCGCATCCACGCGCCTCAGGGCGACCGAGGCGAGATAGATGTTGTGCTCGGCTCGTTTCTTGCCGACGAAGTCGAGAATTTTCTGCGCCCGAGCGAGGATTTCTTTGGGCCTGGCTTTCCCGGCGGCCGGCAAGGCCGAGACCGCCTTCGCCGTTTCGGCGGCCTTGGCCGCCAGGGACGATTCGGTTTTGAGCACTTCCTCGCGGACCGAACCCCACATGCCCTCGTATTTGGATCCGTGACAGCGTACGCAGGCCCGGTCTCCGGCCACGAAGGTCACCTCGCTGACCCCGGAAGCGCTCTTGGCGCCCGCGTCCTTTTGGTAGTGGCAGCCGGAACAATCGACTCGGGCCAGGAACATCGGGCTGGGTATTTCCGGAAGGCCGAGAGCCTTGACTCGGCCGGAGTAGAAGTCTATCTCGCCCGCGTGCTTGTCTTTGTGGCACAACCCGCAATCAAATGAAGGGGAGGGCAGGTGCGCCGAGATGGGCTGCGGCCCTTTCGCGGCGGCGGCCTCAACGGCGGCGCCGGGCACGGCCTCGCCCTTGATCGGAGGCAGGCGGCCTCCGCTGTCGGCGAAGCCGTGGCGGATCTCTTGATGACAGTGGATGCAGGCGATATTTTTATGCGTGACGTGTTTTTCATGCAGCAGGGCGATGTCATCATACATCTTCAGCGTTTCCGGAGTGTTGTGGCACGTGACGCAGCGGTCTCTGGGCGCGGCGCCCTCGCCGCGCACCACGTCGCGATGGCAGCTTTGGCAGGACACGCCGCGGCCGACGAACTCGGCGTGGCGATAGGTGGCTCCGCCGATGTTGAATTCTTTTTTCGGGATGGCGTGGCAGCCCGTGCAGCCTCCGATCGGTTTGAGGTCGCGTCCCTCGCCTTGGCCCTTGAAATGACACAGGAAACAGGCGTCATAGGTGACCTCGATATGGCTGCCGACCATGACTTGGGAGTGGCAGGAGACGCAGCGCAGCTGGCGGCCGCGCCGTTTATCTTCGAGGTGGGGCCTATGGTCGAAGATGATTCCGGTTTTGGCGACCACGCGGCCATGGAGCAGGCGCTCGGAGTGGCAGCCGGAGCGCAGACACGAGGCGTCTTCGACCTCGGCGAATGGTTTCGAGGAGTAGGTGCGGGTGACGTATTTGACGACTTGGGACATCGCCTGGAATTTTTTCCACAACAAGGTTTGCTTGTCCGCCGGAGGGTAATGGCATTCGACGCAGGCGACGGTGTTGTGCTTGGAGTTTTTCCAGGCTCTATAATAAGGACCCATGATGTGGCAGGAATTGCAGAACGTGGGGCTCTCCGAGTATTTGACCGACCCCATCGTGGCCGCCAAAAAAACCACGAAAAGACCGAGCGCGGTCAACGGAAGCGTCACGGTCCAGCGTCCGAATTTGAAGGATTTCATTTTTCGTCACAACCCCTTTTCATCATGGTGTTCTTGCGATTGAGGAAGATACGTCTCGCCCGTCAGCCAGGCCCAGTTCATCGGATAGACGTCCGGGTCCAAGATCACCCAATAGCCGTGCCAGATCAGAATGGCCAGGCAGGCGAGCACCGCTTCGAGATAATGGACCACGCGGGAGATTTCGATGACCCACAACGGAAGATAGGCCATCGTTAAATTATGGAGCAGGAGAAATCCTCCGGTGACGGTCATCACGCACGAGCCCCAAACCAATGCCCAGTATTCGAACTTCTCAATATAAGAAAACTGCGCCAATAGAGGTTTTTTCTCGCTGGCCTTCCAGTTGTAGGTGAAGAGCCGGATCGGATCGCGCAGGTCGCGCAGGGCGGGAAGCATGGCCCGGAGTCGGCGGCGGCCCGGGGTCGTGGCGAGATAGGCCAAATGGGCGGCGGCCGTGACGAGAAATAATGACGCGGCGGCGCGGTGGGCGTAGCGTCGCGCCGTTTCGCCGCCGGTGACCGTCAGCGGCCAGGCCCACCATGAATCGGGGAAGTGAAGCGCGAAGCCGCTGTAAGCGAGTAAGAGGAAGGAGACGGCATTGCACACGTGCTGGCTTCGTTCCAAAAAGGAGAGAGGCGTTTCATCCGAACGATGCCTCAGGCCGCGGGGCCCGCGCATTTTACGCGAGAGATCGAGCAGGTTGTGAAGGATCATGCCGACGACGGTGAGCGGAATGATGATGCGGTAGAACAGGACGATCCAGCCGGCCATGGGGCTTGCGCCGTCGTCGGAAAGGCCTTGGTGGATTTTCACGCCCCCGACCCAGCGTTGCCCTGCGCCGGGGTGGCATTGGCCGCACGTCTGGGGCAGATTATCAGGGTGAGTGGACGAGATCGTCAAGGTCGAGGGCTGAACGTCATGCCACCCGTGGCACGATTCGCAATCCGCGACTTTTTGGTCTCCGGATTTTCCCGCCATGCCGTGAAAAGAAGCCAGGAAGGTCGAAACGCGGTCGCCCGGCACGCCGCGGCCTATGACCTTCTGCGACTGATGACAGTCCGCGCACGCTCGAGCCCGTGCGCCCCGGGCCACGCGGCTGCCGGGTTCGCCAGGAGCCTGGATGTCATGTTCTCCATGGCAGTCCGTGCACGTCGGGGCGGCGCGAACTCCCTTTGATGCGGCTTGGCCGTGGATGCTCGCGGCGAATTTGACGGCTTCAACGGCATGGCATCGCCCGCAGGTCCTGACGATGCGGCCGGGCGCGATGCTCGAGGCGGGGTCGTTGGGCGGACGGATGTCGTGGGAACCGTGGCAGCTGGCGCAGTGTGCGGCATGCTCGCTGGGGTCGGCCTTGGCATGCGTGGAATTCATGTACGCCGCGTACATATCGTTTGGGCTAAGACCGTGCCGGCGAGCCAGTTCCGGATCGCTGTGGCACTTGGCGCAGGTTTTGGGAAGATTGGCCTGCGAGA
>JBBTHA010000017.1:0-5130 GCA_038060535.1 Elusimicrobiota bacterium
ACGACGTGAGAGGCGTTCGGATCGTCCCTTGGCGGGATGTCGCGAGCGGACGGCCTCGGCCCGCTCAGCCGCCGCGAGCGCCAAGCGAGGGTCAAACCCGAGCGATCCCGACAAGGGGCGATCCGAACGCGGCTCTCTCATTAGCAGAGGGTCAACTGAAGATTTCCGGCTCGTTCTCCTCAGCGGGTCAAAAGAGAGGTCAAGGACTCGAAGGCCTCTTCCGGAGACGGGTGGCGGCCGGGCGTGTGGAGGACGGCGTGCTCGCGCAGGTGCCCGTAGCCGAAGCGCCAGGGCTCGGTAAAGCCGAACATCTGCACGGTCGGCACGTCAAGGGCCACGGCCAAATGCATCGGGCCCGTGTCGGCGGTCAGCACCGCGCGGGCGTTGGCGATGGCGGCGGCGAAGGCGCGCAGCGGCAGTTCCGGAGCTAGAAAAATTCCGGAGGGCATGGTCAGTGTGGCCATCAAAGAGCGCTCGGCGGGTCCGCCCGTCAGCACGACTTTTCGTCCCGAGCGCACGAGGCGCGCGCCGAGGTCGAGGAACCAGGCGGGTTCCAGACGTTTCTCCGCGCGCGCTCCGAGAAATAAAGCCACGCTCTGTTCGTCGATCCCCCAGGAGCGCCAAGTCGCGCGGCCCGTCTCCCTTTCTCCGGGACCGAAATGCCATCGCGTGCGCAGGGAGTCGTCGTCGGGCAGTGAGGCGTTGGGCGCGGCGTGGCGCACGAGACGGGCGAGATGAGCGGTTTCATGAGCGTCGCGCTCGGGGACCGGGACGAGTTCGTTGAGGAAACTGGCGGCCTCTCCACGGTCAAATCCCACGCGCTGTGTGGCGCCGGAAAGCGCCGTCCAAACCGCGCTCGACAGCGAGAAGGCGTGATGCGGCGAAAAATCAACAGCCAGGTCGTAGCCGCGCAGGCGCAAGCCGGCCAAGGACTTGGCGGTGAGTATTTCGTCGACGTCGGGATTAAAAGCCAGGGCCTGGCCGTAGCGGTCGGACAGAAGCACCTCCACGCGCGCCTGGGGAAACGCCGTTTTCAACAGCTTGAGCGAGGGGGTCAAAAGGAGCAGGTTGCCCAGACGCGCGTCATGGCGCACGGCGAGAATGCGGCGGATTTTCGACGGATCAGCCGGCCCTGTGTAGGGCCGCGGCTTGGGCAGCAGCTTGAGCAGGCTGGCGCGAAGCAGGGTTTTTCCTCCCCCCTCCAAGCGCCGGCCGAGGTCCTTGAGCTTCACGCGCTGATTCTACCAGTTGTATAATCAGCCATGAGCCTCGTCAGCCTCAGCACCCAAGGCCGCGTGACGACGCTGCGCCTGGAGCGCCCGCGCCAGCTCAATGCGATGTCCGAGCAGATGGCGGCCGATTTTTCCCGCGCGGTCAAAAGCGCGGCGCGCGAAAAATCCCGCGTCGTCGTCTTGGAGGCGGCCGGAGCGGCGTTTTCCTCGGGAGGAGATCTCGCCTTCATCGAGAAAAATCGAGCGCGGACGCAAGCCTCTTTGCCCGGCGTGATGCGCCGCTTCTACGGCTCTTTCCTCTCGATACGGAGCCTTCCGCAGGTGACCCTCGCCAAGGTGCACGGCACGGCGATCGGCGCGGGGCTGTGCTTGGCTTTGGCCTGCGATCTGCGGGTGGTCGCCGAGAACGCCAAGTTCGCCTTCAATTTCATTCGCCTCGGCCTCAACCCGGGCCTGGCCGCCTGGCCGCTGGCCCGAGCCGCTTTCGGCGACGCGCGGGCCCGCGAGCTGCTGCTGAGCGGACGTCTGTTTTCGGGGCGAGAACTGATGAGCTGGGGGGCGGCCTGCGCCAGCGCGCCCAGCGCCCTTGAGCTCGACGCCGTGTGCGCCGAAATGGTCGAGCGCCTGTGTTCAGGCTCTTGGGAGGCCCTGCGCCTATTGAAGGAAGAAATGCGCCTGGGGGAGGATCTCGATCGCACCCTCGACTTCGAGTCCCAAGGCCAGGCGCGGACTTTCAGGGGGCCCGACATCGCCGAGGGCTTAGCGGCGATTCGTCAGCGTCGCCCGCCGCGGTTTCAATGACCGGTCCTTGAGGCGAAATAACGCGTTCAAGGCGGCCTTGAGGCGGGAGTAGTTGATCTCGGCGTCGGGACCCGCCACCTCGGGTGCTAGCACCGGCGAGGCGCTTTTGAAAATCTCGACGGCGGGCTTGGTCTGCTCCCGGTAGATGCGCATGCGCTCGTGGAAGACGTCTTCTCGGTCGTCGGTGCGTCCGCGTGAGAGTATTCGGCGCAACAGCTCGTCTTCGGCAACGTTGAGTTCGATGACGGCGTCGACTGCCGTCGTGCCCAGCATTCCGGTCAAAGCGGCGGCCTCCTCCAGGCGCCGCGGAAAGCCGTCGAGAATGAATCCGTGCTTGCGGATTTGATCCTGCTCGAGATGCTCGCGCACGACCTTGAGAACCACGTCCGAGTCCACCAGGCGCCCGGCGGCCATCGTCTCGGCGATTTCGGGATGGGATTTCGCGTAGCTTCGAAGTAGCGCGCCCACGGAGACGTGCACCACGCCGTAATCCCGCCCGATTTTCTCCGAGTAAGTCCCTTTGCCCGAGCCCGGAGGCCCGGTGATGATCAGACGGGGGCCGGAGAAGGCGATGGGCGCTGCCAGGGCCACGGGGGCCGCCGCCTGAGCCAAGACGGCGCCGGCGGGGGCCGCGCGCGCCGAGGAGACCGTCTGGGCGCGCGCGTTGACGGCGAACAGCAACAGGCAAAGAGGCGTGAGGCGGCGTATCATTAAAGAAGAGGATACATCAGGGATGACCGGACCCGCCTGGGCCCAAAGGCCTAAGCCGCGCTAGAGAACGAACTTGACGAGTTGGTAGGTCAGGGCGGCAGTTATCGCCGCGCAGGGGATGGTCAGGATCCAGGCCCACACGATGCGGCCTGCCACCCCCCAGCGCACCGCCGAGAGGCGCTGCGTGGAACCCACGCCGACGATGGCTCCGGTGATGGTGTGCGTCGTGGAGACCGGAACGCCGAGCAAAGAGCAGATGATAATCGAGATGCCCGCTCCCGTTTCGGCGCAGAAGCCGCCCACGGGCTTGAGCTTGGTGACTTTGTTTCCCATGGTGTTTACGATTTTCCATCCGCCCATGAGGGTCCCAGCGGCGATGACGGCATGACAGGAGAGAATCACCCAGGTCGGGACGAAGAATTTCTCCCCGAGCAATCCGTTGGAAAACAGCAGGACCGAGATGATGCCCATGGTCTTTTGCGCGTCGTTGGCGCCGTGGGACAGGCTGTAGACGGCGGCCGAGAGGAGCTGGCCGACGCGGAAGACGCGATCGACTTGGCTGGGAGAGCGCCGGCGGAAAAGCCAAAACACCGCCACCATCAGGAAGAATCCGAAAAACAGGCCGATCGTGGGCGACAGGAAAATGAAAAGAACGGTGGTTTTGAGCTTTTCATACTGCAGGCAGGAGGTGCCCGCCTTGGAGATTCCCGCGCCGATCATGCCTCCGATCAAGGAGTGGGACGAGGACACGGGGATGCCCAGGACGATGGTCAGCCACGACCAGACGCTGGCGCCGATGAGCGCGCCGGCGACCACCGCCGTGTCGACGATGCCGGGATCGACGAGGCCTTTGCCGATGGTGTTGGCGACATGCACGCCGAAGCCGAAGGCCGCGATGAAGTTGAAGAAAGCGGCCCAGATCACGGCATTGCGCGGCGAGAGCACGCGCGTGGAGACGATCGTGGCGATGGAATTGGCCGAGTCGTGCATCCCGTTGAGGAAGTCGAACAGGTACGCCAGCAGGATGACGAAAACGACCCCGGCGGTCAAATTCACGACGCTAGGCCTGCTTGACGAGTATCGTTTCCAGCGTGTGGGCGACGTCCTCGCACTTGTCGATGGCCTGCTCGATAGTTTCGTAAATCTCTTTCCACTTGATCACCTCGAGAGGGTCGGGTTTGCCGGTGAAGAGCTTGCCGATGGCCACGCCCAAGGCCTGGTCGCCGGCGTTTTCGAGCCGGTTGACCTCGATGCAGTAATCCATCACGCGGCGGGACTTCTCGGGGATTTGAAGCTCGGTGACGGCTTTGCGCACGGTTTCCGTGCACTGCCAGAGGATGTCGGTGAGCCGGACCAGGTCCTCGGTGCTATTGTTTATCTGGTAGAGGTACATGCGCTGCCCGACGGATTCGATCAAGTCGACGACGGTGTCGAGTTCGCTGGCCAGCTCCCGGATGTCTTCCCGGTCGAAGGGCGTGACGAAGGTCCGGTTGAGCTTGTCGTAAATTTCGTGGCAGGTGATGTCGGCTTCGTGCTCGATCTCGCGCAGGCGATCGAAGGAGGCGGTGTCGCGGCTCCATTTGAGGGCCATTTCGCGAAAGAGTTTGGCCGCCTCCGCGTTGTGGGCCGCCTGCACTGCGAACAACTCGAAAAATTTCTCTTCTTTGGGGATCAGGTTCAGTGCCATAGGAAGATTGTAGTGCATCTCGGACGCCTGGGCAAACGAAATAGAAAATCCGGCGTGGCTTAGCGCGCGCGCGCGCGGATTTCGCGGGCGGTCTTTCCGTCCGTCGAGAACAGCTCGACCGGCTCGCCGACGGCGATGTCTTCGAAAGGAACGGTCTCGGGCTTGCCCTTGATCTGGCGCACGACGCGGGTCGTTTCGCTGACGCGGTACTCCCGCGTGGTTTTGTCCGCGCAGCGGACCGAGATCGTGTTGCCGATGACGTCGGTATTGGCGACCTCGCCGGCGACGCGGCCGGGGTGGACGGGAGCGGCCGGCGTAGGACGAGGGGCCTTGAGCGGCGCTTTTTTCTTGGGGCCGGGGGCCGCCGGCGCCAACGACGCCAAGAGCAAGGCCGCCAGGCAGGCCCGGGCGCTCGTCATGGCGACTGCGGGGTCGCGGGTTTTATTTTTTCCACGTGCACGCGCCCGTTGGCGTCGACGCGCACGCCGTGATGACGCTTGAGTTCTTCGAGAACCTCTTCCGGGGTCCAGCCGTGGCTGCCCGCCCGGTTCTTGATGTCGTTGAGCAAAGTCTTGACGCGGGAGGGCACGTCCTTGATGCGCTGAAGGCGCGCGGCGTACGTCCCGGCCGTCTCGGAGAGAGTCTTTCCCCCGGTTTTTCGCGGAGCATGCTCCGCGGGGGCCGCAGGGGCGGCGGGAG
>JBBTHA010000018.1:0-12095 GCA_038060535.1 Elusimicrobiota bacterium
GACCCGATCGAAAGGGCTGAAACAGGAGGCGAGGGCGGGCACGTTGATGAACAGACGTCCGCCGGGCTTGACGTGGTCGAGCGCTGCGCGCAGAAACCCTTTGGTCTCGGCGATATGCTCGAGAACGTCGAAGAGGAATACGGCGTCGTAAGACCCGACCAGGGACGCGTTTCGATCGAGCGCGTCGTAATAAAGCGTGCGTCCGCGCCCGGGGACGCAGCCAAGAAGCGCGCCGGCGTCGAGGTCGGCCATATCCACGGTCCAAGACGAACGCGTCTCCAGCTGCGTTCGGAGCACGCCGCGACCGCCTCCGATGTCGAGCGCGCGCAGGGGAGCGTCCACCGAGAGGCCGGCGTCTTCCAGCGCGTTAAGCAGGACTTGCAGCCGCCATTGGAGCCAAAAATGATCGGGTTCGGCGATGTCATACCAGCCTTCCTCGAACGAGGAGGGTCTCAGCGGCGACAGAAGCTCAACCCCCTTTCGAGAAAGGCTTTCGGGGGCGATCTTAGGATGAGCCATCGTCTCCCACGACTTCCATAACGATGTAGGAGGGACGGCCTTGCACCTCCAAATAGGTCCGGCCGACGTAAGCGCTCAGGACATACAAGCAGAACAGGGTCATGAAGTTGCCCAATGAAATCATCGCGTAGGTCGCGAAAAACCACAGGGCGATGGGGTCGCTTTGGCGCAGGAGATACTTTTCCAAGGACAAGAGCGTCAGTCCGAAGCTGACGAGAAGATAGACGACGGTGAAGAATTGGGCGATTTTCAACGGTTTAATGCTCAGCGAGGCGATGCCGTCGGTGGCGAGGTGATAGAGCTTGTCGAGGGAATATTTGCTTCGTCCCGCCCGGCGCTGGTCGCGCTCGTAGGCCAGGCCGATTTGCCGGAAGCCGACCCAGGACCTCAAGCCGCGCGGGAAACGTAAACGCTCCGGCAGCTTGGAGACTTCCTCGACAACTCGACGGTCCATCAGGGAAAAATCGCCGCTGTCGAGCGGAACCTTGACGGTGGAAAGAAAGGACAGCAGGCGGTAGTACAGCCAGTAGCAAAATATTTTCCCGACGCCCTCCTTGCGCTTTTTTCTCTCGCCGAAAACGACGTCATAGCCTTGCCTCCAGAGATCGACCATCGCCAGGACCGTGCCGGGAGGGTCCTGGAGATCGGCGTCGATGACCGCGACGGCATCGCCGCGGCTGGCGCGGAGTCCGGCCGACACCGCGTTTTGATGCCCGAAGTTTCGCGAGAGCCGGTAGAGGGTCGCGGGCCAGCCGAGACGGATTTTTTCGGCGATGAGGCTCGCGCTTGAGTCGCCGCTGCCGTCGTCGACGAAGAGGTAGCGTACGCGGCCTATGCCCCGAGCCTTGAGCGCCGCGGGGCTGAATGTTTTCTCTAGAGCCTCGAAGAGGGAGCCGAGCACGTCCTCCTCATTGTAGATGGGAATGATCACGTCCAAAGAGGCCGGGTCCTTTCGCGGTGTGTTCATGTCAGCTCCGATGGGCGGCGAGAGCGCGTTCCTGTTCCTCTCGTCGAGGTTTATTGCGCAGGGCGATCTCGCGAGCCAGCTCTTTCATTCGGTCGGACGTCAGCGCTTCCAGACGCGGACGCCCATGGTTGAAATAAAGCATCCGTTTGAACAGCGGTTTGAGAAAACGCGCGGTCACGGTGATTTCGGGGTAGCTCCCGTACATGCACCCGGCGCACGGCCGCGTGAAGGCATACACGTCGCGGTGAATATCTCCCGCTCGATACCATTTGGGAAAATCGGGATGATAGGCGGGATAGCGTTGAGTCAATTTGAAATCGCAGCAGGGACTGACGTTGCCGTTGGGCTCGACGGCGAAATACAGATTGGGCGAGTCGCAGACGTCGTCGTTGCGCCGGCGCCAGCGCACGGGGACGCCGGTGATGAAGCGGTAGATGTCGTCGAGATATTCGTCGGAGTCGTAGAGATTGTGGCCGGCTCGCCTCATACCGGCGACCTCGTCGAGCACGCTTCGGATCGCGGGGTAGGCGCCGGGGTCGAAGCGGCAGACCCCGGCGTCGTCGAAGGTGCGAAAGCCGCGGGCCTCTTGCGGCGTGGTGATGTGAGCGGGCACCAGCGAGACTCCCCAGCCGATCGCGGTCGCGAATTCGACGACGTCTCGGATATGGAAGAGATTGCGCGGCATGAGCACGGTTCCAAAGAAGGCGGTGCCGTTTTTCGGGAATACGGCGTTGACCGTCGAGATGGTCGCGATCGCCCTGTCCCAGGAGTTTTTGAACTCCCCGTTGATGACGTCTTGCGTATCCGGGTTGAGGCTGTCCAGGGAGATGCTGATATCATGAGCGCCGGCCGCGATGCAGCGTTCCATCATCTCCTTGGTGGCCAATCCGTTGGTCTGCAGGCGCACATGAATCCCGGCGTCGCTGAAAGCCGAGACGATCAAATCGATGTCCTTCCGGACGAACGGCTCGCCGCCGATGAGCAAAACGATGCAGACTCCGATCTCCGCCAAGTTCTTGGCCATGGCCCGGATCTGTCCGATGTTCATTTCCTGCGCGTCGGCGTGAGCGTAGATGATGTTGCACTGCTCACAGGCCAGATTGCAGCGCGCGGTGATGTAAAACTGAACGTAGGCGGGGCTGGTCTTGGTGATGAGGCTGCGGGCCAAGCTCAGATGCTGTCGCGCTGAAAAATAGGGAGAGAGTGCCATTAGGCGTTGCGCTTCAAATTGTAGCTCTTATCTTGGAATAGAGACGGTCGGCCGCCTCTATTCCCATTTTCATGGCGACGTGGGTGTTGACGTAGGCGAAGCGTCCTTGCCGTCCGGCGGTGGCCGCGTTGCTGAGGCTCTCAAAGGCCCCCAGCACCGTCTTCAGAGCGTCTTCGTAGCCCAGAGTGTACATGGGCTGTCCGTGCGCGGTACGGTAGACCACGCTGTCGATGATCTCCTCGCGGGCGATCAGCGCCTCGCGTTCCAAATCCGCCAGGGCCGCCTCGCGGGCCGCGGCCTCGTCGCGCCAGATCTCGTCGCCGACGTCGCAGGCGATCTCCGCGACGATCAGGGTGCTCTCGGGAGGATCCATCTTGAACTTGAAGTAAGACAGATCGGTCACCCGATTGAAGGCGTGCTCCCTGAAATACACGAACGATGCGGGCAGGACTTTGGGCCGTCGGATTTTAAGTCCCACGAACACGATGGCTCGAAATCGCAGCTTGGCCGCGGCCGCCGCGACCTCGGATCCGAGGCCGGGCATAAACAACAGCGCGGCGGAGTTGATGGGAAGGGTGTTGACGATGCCGGAGCAGGGCACGACGTCGCGGCCCGCCTCCGTCTCGATTTCGACGGCGGCCACGCGCCGGCCCTCGAGGCGAAGGCCCACGACCCGGCTGCGCAGGCGCACCTGCGCGCCCTGCGCCCGCAGCGCCTCGGCCATCCGGTCGCAGATCAAGGAGAAGCCGCGACGCGTGGTGTAAAGATCGCCTTCCACTTTCTCAACGAAGCCTTGGGTGCTCACGCTCCGGGAAGGGCGCAGGGAATTTTTGACGGTCGAAACGGCCTTGTCGACGATTTCGAGGATGTTGAGGCGCGGGATTCTCTCGCGTGCGAAGGAGGCGGAGAAGGCCGAGGGCGGGATGCCCCAAACCTTTTGAATGTAGTCCTTGAAGAACAGCCGGTACAGCACGTCGCCGTATTCGCGGCGCAAAATCGTCTCGGTGTTTTCGATTTCGGGGCGATGGAGCAAACCCGCGGCCGCGTGCCACAGGAAGCTGAAGGCCGCGCGCAACGTGGTCGTCGGGGGCAGCTTGCCGAGAACGTCGGCGATGGAAAGGGGAAAATTGAACCAGGCTCCGAGAAACTTGATGCGGATGGTGCGTTGGTACTCGAGCAGCTCCGGGCCCATGAGCTTTTTGATATCGGCGAGAATCTCCGCGTCGGTGGTGTGGAAGATGTGCGGCCCGTACTCGTAGACGTCCGGGCCCACGCGCACGCCTCCCGCCAGACCCCCGACGTTGTTTTCGGCTTCGACGACGATGACCGCGGCGCCCAGCGCCCGCAGGCGCCTTGCGGCCGATAGCCCCGCGCAGCCCGCGCCGAGCACCAGAATCGGGCCGCTCATGCGGGGAAGGCTTTGACCTCGGCGATGATCTTCTCGACGTCGACGGCCTTGAGTCCGGGATGGATGGGGATGCTCAAAGCCTCGTCATTGAGCCTTTGGCAGATGGGCAGGCGCGCCGTCGAAGCGTAGATCGTGTTCATGTGCAGCGGGTGATAGCGCAAGGTGGTGTAGACGCCGCGAGCGTAGAGATGCTTGGCCAGAGCGTCGCGGCGGCCCGAGGGGACGCGCACGCAGTAGGTGAAATAGGAGTGCCTGCTGTCGGCCGGGGCGTCCTGCGGGCGTATCAGCCATCCCAGCGAGGCGAACTCCCGCTGGTAGGTCTCCCAGATGTTCTTGCGGTAAGCCTGCATGGCGTCAAGCTTGCGCAGCTGGGCCAAGCCGATGGAGGCGGCGATGTCGCTTGGCAGCATTTTGGGGAAGAAGTCGGTCACGGTGTATTCCCACCAGCGGTCCTTGTTGGCCGAGGCCTCGAATCCCGACTTTCCGATGCCGCAATAGCGCAGCTGCTTGGCTTTGGCCAGGCGTGCGGGATCCTTGGCGGTCAGGCCCCCGCCCTCTCCCATGGCGAGGTTCTTGACCGCGTCGAAGCTGTAGATGCCGACCTCGCCCAAGCCCCCGCAGGAGACCCCCTTGAGCTTGGAGTCTACGGCGTGGGCGGCGTCTTCGATGATGGGCAGGCCCAAGGGCGAAAGCTCATCGACGCGCGCCGGCAGGCCTCCGTAGTGCACGACCATGATCGCCCGTGTTTTCGGCGTGCGGGCCGCCTCGACGTGGGCGCGGGTGACATTGAAGGTCGCCTCGTCGACGTCGCAAAACACCGGTCTGTGTCCGGCCAGGACCACCGCGTGCGCGCAGGCGATCCAGGTAAACGAGGGGACGATGACGTCCGAGCCCGCGGGAAGATCGAGCAGCTTGACGGCCAGGTGCAGACTGTTGGAGCCGGAGTCAAGGAGGACGAAGCCGCCCAGGCCCAGACGCTCGGCGAACAGCTTTTCAAAAGACGCGGTTTTCGGTCCGATGCCGATCCATTGCGCCTCCAGGCTTGTGCGCACCTCTTCCAATTCCTCGGGTCCCATGAGCGAGCCGAATACATTGATCATGAGGGCCTTTATATCATTTCCATCGAAACGTCATAAGGCACGGGCTTAAATTTCAGCCTGTCCAAAGTCATGATGTGGTGATCTCCGCCGTCGCCGGTGATCGCGTAGCCGCAGTGTTCGTAATAATGCACGGCGGGATTGCTCTTGATGACCAGGCAGACGATGGTTTTAGCGTGCTGTTCGAAGACATAGGAGCACATGACGAGCATCGCGGCCTTCATGAGGCCTTTTCCTTTGGCCGCAGGGGCGGAGATCATGTTGTATGTGTCGGCCGTTCCATCGTCCAACAGGCGAAAGCCCATGCACCCCGCCTTGCCGGCGCCATGCTCCACGATGAACATGTAGTCGTTGGCGCGCGCGCTGTACTTCTCATACCAGCGCAGCTGCATCTCGGGCATGATGTCGTCTTTGAAGAAGAAACCCGCTTTATTGGAATTCTTCCACACGCGCAGGTCTTCGAGATCTTGCGGGCCAACGGCCCGCAGCCGGACAGGCGGTTCAGTTCGCGCGCTCAGGAGAAGAGGTCGATTCATTATGTCGGGAATCCTTTTTGCGGAGAATAACGAAATCGATATTGGAGAAGAAACTGCCGTCGGTCATGGCCAGAGTCAGCGGCGAGCGGGAAGAGAACCTCTCGACTTCGAGGTATTGCTGGCGCAGCGAGACGTCCGTCAACTGCCAACCCGAGCTGGAGGCCGCGATCCAGTCGGGCAACCGCGAGGCGACGGCGCGGGGCGAGTCGAAGATGCGCAGTTCGAGGCGGTCCCACCGGAATGGGGGGGTATGCGCGGGCTCCGGCAAGCGCAGAAGCCCCAGACTCGCGCCGGCGGGAATATGGGTATCGATCCAGTCGGCGGCCAGTTCTCGGGTCGACGCCCGTCCCGAGCCGACGGAGAGATTCGCCAGGTAAGTGGACGCGCGCGCTCCGGATTCGGCCAGGGCGAGCAGCAAGACAAGGCCCGCCGCCGCCGGGGGCAAGCGCGGGAGCAGGGCCGCGCCCATCAGGCAGGCCAAGGCGAAAGGGGCGTAAAAGACGCGCAGCAGGGATTCATTTCCCATCTGAGAGAATCTCAGCCATAAAAAGGCGGTCACGATCAGCGCCGTCCAAGAGACGGCGCGGCGGCGCCGATCTTTTCCGACAAGACCGAAGGCGACGCCCGCCGCCATGAGCGCGGTCGACAGGAGCCCGACGCCGCGAGGCAGGCCGCGAAGCGTCATCTCCTTGACCATTTCCGGAGAGACCCCCCATCGAGTCGGGGAGTAAATCGACAGCTCCCAGGCGAAGGTTCGCGGAGAGAAGAAGAGATAGGGGTTGAAGGCGACGATGACGCCGACCGCGACGGCGGCTCCCCAGAAGGCTTGGCGCCATGAGCCTCGGCCGCCCGATGCCCGGGCGAGCAAAGGCATGCCCGCCGCGAAGATCAGCGTCAGACTGCCTCCCGCCGCCATGCCGGCGCACGCGCCGCAGGAGAGGAAGTTCTTTTGGTCTCCTTTTTCAACGGCGCGGATCATGTAATAAGCGGCTGCGGCGAACCAGAAAGCCGAAACGGGGTGGGGTTTAAGGGCATGCGAGCCGATGGCGACGAAAGGCGCCGCGCAAAACAGCAAGGCGGCGCCGGCGGCGGCGCGCAGGCCTCCGAGAAGAAGGCCCGTTTCGTAGAGCACCCAGAGCGTGCCCAGGTGGAAGAGCAAGATGAAAACGCGGCCGAGAAGATAAAGCCTGCCCATATCCTCGGGATGAATCAAGTAATGCGTCAGGTCCGGCGTCAAGCGGGCGAGTCCGGAGAGATGGGCGGCGCCGAGGAAGGCTCCGAACGGATAAATGAACGCGCCTCCGTACTGCGCGTACAGCGGCTCGAACTGGAGTTTCCAGGGACGCATGCGGGAGAGGATGATGAACGATTTTTTCTCATCGGGACTTTCGCTTTGCGTCATGAGCGAACGCGCCGAATTGATCAAGGGTTCGGGAGGGAAGGTCCAGCCCGGCGCAACGGTCACCAGGCCCTGAACGTAGGTCACCGGTTCCTCGGCTTGAAGCGTTTCATGGGACAGGCGGATTCCTTCGTAGAGGCGGCGCCATGAATCGGCCAAGCGGCCGGCGAATTCCGGCGAGCGGTTCAGCGCGGGGGGCAGGGCGCGCCAACGTTGGGGTCCCGGCAGGCCGGAGCGGATGCCGCACAGGCCCGCCGCAAGTCCCAGCGCGAGAATCAATATTAACGGGGCGTGTTTCACTCCGATCGAAGGCCGGTCCAGGGCGTTTCTCCGTGACCGGTTTCCTTGTTGACACGGCGCGCGGCGACGAACAGCCAGGTCGAGAGACGATTCAGGTAGACGAGCACGCCCTGGGGCACTTTTTCGACCTCGGACAGCGTCACGACCGCGCGTTCGGCGCGACGGCAGACGGCTCGAGCCGTATGCAAAGACGCGCCGGCGCTCCCGCCTCCCGGGAGGATGAACGTTCGAAGCGGCTCGAGGTCCTCATCCCAGAGGTCGATGTCGCGCTCCAGACGATTGGAAGCGTCGGCCGGCAGTCCCGCGTCGAAAGGCGGTTTTAGGGTCTTGAGCTTTCCCGCGGGCGTGGCCAGCAACGCGCCGAGGATGAAGCATTCGGCCTGGACGCGGGCGAGCCCGTCGTCGATGGTTTTCAGAGCGGGGTCTTCACCGAGCGCCGCGCGGGCCGCGCCCAGCGCGCAGTTGAGTTCGTCGACCTCGCCGTAGGCGGTCACGCGCGGATGGTTCTTATCGACCCGGTCGCCCCCGAACAGGCCGGTCTTGCCGTTGTCGCCCGCGCGCGTGTAGATCGCCAAGCGTCTAGAAGGCCGCCCCTAGGCCGAAGTCGAATCCCGGGCGGCCGTGCCGCACGGTGTACGCGCCGCGGACCCGGGCGAACGGAAAGGGCGAGAGTTCCGCGCCCAAGGAATAGCGCGAACCTCGCGCGGTCGCCGTCAGGCCGGTGACGCCGGCGGTCGAAGCCGAGCCGACTTTCACCCTCGTGATGTCAAGGCCCGCCGCCAAAAAAGGCTTGACGATGGGGAGGTCCCAGGTGGCCGCGGCGTTGAAGCTCCCGTGCGTCGCGCTGAAATACTTATGGTTGACCCTGTCGGCGAAAGCGGACACCGAGAGATTGGGAAGGAACGTCGTCAGCAGTTCCGTCCGGTACAGGCCGTAGCGCAGTCCGGCGCCGAAAATCGACGCGTCATAGGCTTTCACGCCGTGAGCGACCACGTCGACTTTGAAGGGAAGTCCGACGCCGACTTCGACCATGGGCAAGCCGAAGGCCTTGACGCCGGCGTTGCGCAGGATCAGATTGTCCTTGTCCGGCTGCGTTTGCACGCCGGCCACGATCCCGGCCCAGAAGCCGGGGAAGCCGATCGTGCGTCCCGTGTGCGCCGAGGCCGAGCCGAGCAGGCCTCCCAAGTCGAGGGCGAAGGGCTTGATGAGTTCGGACCTGGCGCGGGTCTGAAAGTCCGCGAAGGGGTCGGCGTGGACGGCGGGTGACAGCAGGAGCAGCGCAGCAATAACGGAAGAGAGAGTTTTCATGGCGCTATTTTGCCATATTCAAACTTCGCTTTTCGCCATCGTGGCGCTTCTCAAGCCGCGAGCGCAGAGCCCCGCGCAAAGTCTTGGCGCCGAAGATCTTGGCCGCCTCCACGAGCAGTCGCACGCCGCCTTCCACGTCGGACAGTCGCACCTTTTCGGGGGCGACCGCCGCCGCGCCCCAGCCGTTGTGGTAATTGACCAGCGGCACGGCCACGCCGCCGGATTCGTAGCCGAAGGCGAGATAGGCGGTGGCCTCGCAGGTGCCGCCGGTCAGGCGCAGGCGCTGGACTTTCGTCGCGCGTCTGCGCAGGATTTGCGCGGCGTCGTCGAGAAGGGCGGTGAGATTGGAGTCGAATGCCGTGGCCTTGTCTCCCAGGCGGATGGTGGGTCCGCCGCCGGGTTTGGAGCCGGGAAGTTCGCGAGAGGATTCAATCGACAGATAGGAGTCGAAGGGCGAGAGAACGCCCGAGCGGATCATGTCGAGGGCTCCGATAAAGCCCACTTCCTCGGCGCGGTTGAGCAGGACGGTGAGGTTGACCTTGGCGCCCGCCGCCGACAGCCGGCGCATGGCTTCCAGGCTGATCGCGCAGCCAAGCAGGTCGTCGACCGATCGGGACATAAGCCATCCGTTCTTGGTCTCGCAAGCCGGCAGCGCCAGGATCGCAAAATCGGGTTGAGTTCCCGGCTTCGGCCTCTGTGTCCAATGGATCGTCCAGAGGTCGTCGTCTTTTTTCGGCCGCGGTCCGAGCACGCCGAGAGCCAACGGCGTATTGTTTTTGGGAACCTTCGGGAAGATCTCGACGCGGGCTCCGGCAAGGAGGTGGGGCGGCAGTCCTCCGCGCAGTCGGGCCAGCGCGCCCGTTTTCGTGGCTTTCACGAGGTCGAACGCCGGATGGTCCAGGTGCGCGGCGAGACACAAAGAGGGCCCTGTGTCCGCGCCTTTGTACGCGACGATGAACCCTCCCGTCACGCGGCGCACGGAGACTGTTTTCCCAAGGTGAAGCCGGATCCATTCCAGGGCCTTCTTCGATACGGCGGCCTCGCGGAAAGGGGCGGTGGGCACGGAGGTCAGATGGCGAAACAACGCGATTGCGCCGGGTTTTGTCGTCACCGGGATATTATAGGTTGTCGGGAGGCTAGGACAGGTGGCGGGTCAGGAAGGCCTCGGCTTTGGCGTAAAAATCGAGCCGGTTGGAGGGCTTGGCGAAGCCGTGGCCCTCGTCGGGATAAAGCAGGTACTCCACGGGCTTGCCTTTCGCGCGCAGCGCGGCGACGATTTGCTCGGCTTCGGCCTGCTTGACTCGAGGGTCGTTGGCGCCCTGGGCCACGAGCAGAGGGATTTCGATCTTATCGACGAAAAACAACGGGGAGCGCGACTTGAGAAAGTCGGCCTCGGTGTCCACGGAGCCGACCCGCAGATCAAAAATTCGCCTCATCGGTTCCCAGTAAGGAGGGATGGATTGAATCAGGGTCATGAGATTGGAGGGGCCGACCACATCGACCGCGCAGCGATAGACATTGGGAGTAAACGCCGCTCCGGCGAGGGCGGCATAACCCCCGTAAGAGCCGCCGTAGATGGCCACCCGATCGGGATCGGCGATTCCCTGCGCCACGGCCCAGTTGACCCCATCGGTGAGGTCGTCCTGCATTTTGGCGCCCCACTCCCGATCCCCGGCGTGAAGGTGGCGTTTGCCCAGTCCGGAGGAGCCGCGGTAATTGATTTGCAGGACCGCCAAGCCCACGCTCGCCAGCCACTGCGCCTCGGGGTGAAATCCCCACCGGTCGCGCGCCCAGGGACCGCCGTGGACCAAGACGACGAGGGGAAGCTTTTCAGGTTTTCTCCCCGCGGGGGCGGTGAGATAGGCGTGGATTTTCAGCCCATCGCGCGCGGCGTAGGTGACGGGAGTCATCGGGGCCAGCGTGTAGGACTCCAGGCCAGGCCTGGTCGCGAACAATGGGGATGACGATCGTTTGGGGCGATCCCAGCGCAGGTAGGCCGGCGAGCGATCGGAGCGATTGACGAGCAGATACCAAACGGTGTCCGCGTCGTTGCGGCTGACGATCGAGATGTCGCCCTCGAGCGCTTCCATCGCGGCGAAGTCGGCTTTGAGCTTCGGATCCAGGACGGTCCAGCGCTGGCGATCGACTTCGAAGGAGACCGCTTCGACATGATAGGTTCGCGGATGAAGCAGGACGGAGCCGAGGTCGGACTCGGGGTGCTCGGCCAGGACTTTATGAGATCCTCCGTCTAAGGGAACCTCAAGAAGCGCGGTCGTGTCCCGGTCGACGCTCGATTCGACGTAGACGGCCTTGCCACCCGGCGCGAAGCCGTGGGCGCCGAGTTGATCGTCGGGGCCGCAGGACAGGAAGTCGCGCCAGCCATCGCCGTTCTTGAGCCGGAGAACGGTCCCTCCGTCCGAGCGCATGGCCTTTTGCAGCGCGATGTTGAAATCATGATCGGGCAGCCAGCCGATGACATCGCCCGGATTGGTCGCCTCGAGCGTCCTTGACCCATCCTTGAGATTGACGCGCCAGACGTCATGAGAGCGCGGGTCCCGGTCGTTGAGGGCGACGAGGATCTCGTCGGGTCGCGTCGGCTCGGTGGCCACGATTTGCGCCTGGACGTTGGGATAAGGAGTCAGGTCGCGGGTGAGCCGCGTCTCGACGTCGGTCTGGTAAAGGTGCCAGTTTTCATCGCCGTTTTTGTCTTGGACATAGAGAATCGACCGCTCGTCTTCGGCCCAAAGAAAGGTGCGTACGCCCCGCCCCCGGTCGCGCGTGAGCGGGGCCGCGGTCCCTCCTTCGGGTCCGACCCAGACGTTGAGCACGCCCTCGTCCGGGGCCAGATAGGCCCACAGCTTTCCGTTGGGAGAGACCTTCGGAGAGGTCTTCTCGGGGTTTCCGAACAATATGTCGCGCGGGACTCGGGTGCTCATGGGCAGAGCATTGCCCCCGACGATGACAATTGGTAGAATGAAAGCCCTTCCATCTCCGGGGTTCGGGTGGCGCGTTCGTCTAGCGGCCTAGGACGCTGCCCTCTCAAGGCAGAGATCACGGGTTCAAATCCCGTACGCGCCACCAGACCCCTGGGGTAGAAAAGAGCAGTTCCTCGACGGAGAATGAGCGGATAGACGCTTCCGCTTGCTCTCCGTCTCTTTTTTGAGTTTTGTCCCAAATCCGCGACACGGCGCGCCACTGCGACCCGCCGGTTGATGTCGAGCTCGTCCCGTTCAAGTTCGAGAATCATGACCTCCTGATGATAGAAGTTTTTGAGAGCCATCATAAGACCCACGGCTGCTCGGAGGGCTACTTCCTGCGCACGGGGCCGAACAGCCAGAAGATGAACCGGGA
>JBBTHA010000019.1:0-7447 GCA_038060535.1 Elusimicrobiota bacterium
AGGTGCACCCGTTGAGAGCGGGGTCAGATTTCGAAATGACTTTTTCAGGAGCAACGAACTACCGGACGGCCTCTACCGCCAGCATGTCCCTGTCTACGATGAGAAGGTTGTCCGCGAGCTGCTGGTCAACGCCCTGGTGCATAGGCCTTACACCCAACGCGGTGATATTTTTCTGAATTTTCACCCTGACCGGCTTCAGATCGTGAACCCAGGCGTTCTGCCGCTGGGCGTCACGCCGAACAACGTCTTGCATGCGGCGGTCCGGCGCAATGAGCACCTCGCCCGTCTCTTCCACGACTTGAAGCTGATGGAGCGAGAGGGCAGCGGCTTCGATCTCATGTTCGAGATCATGCTGGCCCAGGGGCGGCATGTTCCTGAACTGAGCGAGGGACCGGATCGAGTCGAAGTAGTAATTCGACGTCGCATCCTGAAGGCCGAGGTCATCGACCTGATCGCCAAGGCCGACGCCATGTTCCAGCTTTCCCAGCGGGAACGGATCTGCTTCGGGCTCATCGCCCAGCACGACTCTGCGACGGCACGGGAGCTCGCGCGTGTTCTTGAGCTGCCGAATGTCGATTCTTTGCGGCCCTGGTTGGGCCGCCTCCTTGAACTGAAGCTGGTCGGAAGCACCGGCAAGACCCAGGCGACGAGGTATTTCATTCCTCCAGACCTGCTGAGAAAGCTGGATTTTCCGGCCGCCACCAACTTGAAGCGAATCGAGCCCCACCGTCTCAAGGCTCTTATCGTGGAAGACCTCCAGCGTTATCCCAGCTCATCCATCGGCGCGATTCAAGATCGCGTCGGCGCCGAGGTCCCGCGCTCTCAAATCAAGAAGACCTTGGAGCAGTTGGTTGAGGAGGGGCGGGTCCACCCCTCGGGCGAAAAACGAGGACGGCGGTACCGGCTCTCCCACTGATATCGTGCAAATCCAGTCATATCGAGGCCGTTTATCGATAAAATATCGATAAAAATGGACGATAAGAATTAGATTGGCATGAAAAATAAGCGTTTTTTTGTGCCCGGAATGATCGGGAATTGTTAATAAAATCAGGACTGCTTGATTGCCATTCGTTGGAAAGCCCTGATTTGATCGCTTGGACTTAACTTTGCGATTCGCCGGAGACCGTTCTCGGTAACGGAGTCACGACCGGCCTTCGGCGGCAGAGCCGCAATAGCGCGGCAGATGGCCGGAGTGAGCTTGAGCAGGTTAAGCAACTGACAGAGCCGTGGCGGTGTCATCCTAAGACGACCGGCCAACTTCCGGAGGCTCAGTCCGGGCTCCCTGTCTAGCAGCCGACGATACTCCGTTGCGCGCCTCAGAAGCCCTCGAAGCCTCGGGGCATGCTTAGGCTGAATCCTCGCCGCCCCGGCCGCTGGCCGTTGGGGGAGGCTAAACCGGGCGCGGAAGGTTCTTTCTATCGCATAGCCCGGGGAGCCAATTTGGACGAGAAGCCATGCCCGTCGGGCAAATGACGAGCGAAAATCTAGAATAAGAACATCGCCAAGATGTTGCCGCCGTCCCAAGCCTTGGCGGGATTGTCGAGGTCGAGCACTCCACCCAGAGAGATGCGCCCGGCCGTCCCAAATGAGACCTCCAGCGCCGCTCCGAGTTTCGCCTCCGTGATGGTCTCGTAACGCTCGGACGCCCCGTCGCCGGGATGGCGGAGGCGGTTCTCGCCGAGCGACAGGGATGGAGAGAGCTCATAGGCCAGTCGAGCGCTCAAGCTGCGGCGCCAACGGACGTAGGGTTGAAGCTCCCACCTGCGGTAGAGGGCCCCGCCCGAGGAAGCCCCCGGCAGGTCCATGCGGGCGGACCTGACGAGTAAGGCGGCACCCGGCTCGAATTCGTCATCAGCGTTGGGGCGGACGCGCGCGGAAAAGGACGCCTCATGGACTGCGCGCTGCGCCTCCTCCGACCTCCCAGCGCCGCCGGGCGAAACGGTATTGGTTTTGATCTGGGTTTCGTAGGAATACTTCGCAAGCGGCGCCCAGCCGTCATCGGAGCCCAGCGAGGCCCACGCTCGCGCTCGACGGTAAAAAAACGATCGGCGCTCGTCAGGGATTTCCCGGCGAGTCGCCTCGTCAAGCTCGGCGGCCAAACGCAGGCTCCAGGCGCCGGCCGCGGCAGCCAAGGACAGTTCGTCGGTGTAAGGCTTGAGCGAGTACCGCTGGGTGGTGCTGCCACGACCATTGAAGTTCCAGTCGACGGCCGCGCGCCGCACGCGCGCCTGCCAGTCGCCGCGCCGAAATCTCAGACCCAAGCCGATGTCCGAATCCTCTTTGCGGTACGTGGGCTCTCCAAACAGTTCGACCGACCAACCGCCGCCCAGGGGTTGTTCAAGCTCGAGCCAGTGGTGCGTTTCTTGTCGGTCTTTATCCGAGAGCTCGGCAAAGCGGAATCGGAACTCGAACCCGGACGCAAGCCGCCGAGTGAAGATCAGACTTTGGTCCAAGTAGAGGTCGCAGCAGTCGAGGCTGGCGCCGTTGACGCGGTAGCCGCCGGAGGACGCCGCCCAGGGATCGTCCCAGGCTCGCGGCCAGGCGAAGCTGCGCAGGTCAAGGAAGTATTCGGAATCGTAGAGCGGCTCGGTGTCCACCCGGTCCATGACCGACCGGACGAACACCGCCCGCCCGGGTATGGAAAGCGCGAGAAACATCAGCGCCCCCAAAATCCTTCTCATTGCGAAATTACACCTCGACCTTGAAGGATGGTAAATTTTATATGCGAAGCGCTCTTCTAGCCCGTCTACTGGCAGCTCATTCCACCTTTGATCCATTCTCGAACGTCCTTCTTCCACTGCGCCAGGCCCCCCGCAACCAACCCCGTCTCGGTTTTCCCTCCGGGCAATCGGCCGCTGTTGGAGGTGGCCGATTCGATGGCCCAAAGCACGCGGGGATCCTCCAAGAGGTGCTTCTCCATCTCGCGCGCGCTCAGCGACTCGTTCTTAAATTGGGCGTGCATATCGTTCTTGATCGTCTCGCAGACCGTCGTCGAGCTCATCGCCGAGGTGTAAAGGCCGGGACGGGCGAACCAGTCGTCGGCGTGCGTAAAGCCAGTGACCTTGGAGGTGTGGCATGTGACGCACGTTCGGGGAGAACGGCCCTTATGGCTTGCGGCGAGCAGCCCCGGCGGATTGGTTTCAAAGAAATCATGGCACTGCGTACAGGCCTTGGCTTGGAATTTGCCGAAAAGGCGGGCGCCGAAATCCGCCTGCGCGGCCTGAAGCGGGAGGAAACCCCCGAAAAGAAAGAGCAGGACCAGTGTGATGATCATTACGGGAGAATACAAAAAATTCGAAGCATCCCAAGGGCGGAAGTGCTAAAATCCGGCGATGAGACAATGCGCCGGAATGCTTGCGCTGGTTCTCGCGTTCTGCTCCTGTACGAACGCCGCCAGCGTCTCAAAACTGCCCGACGTCCGCCTGCCCACTCTGGGCGGCCCGCTGGGGCCCTCCCTGTCGAAATGCTCGACGGAGAAATGCCTGACGGTGATCGTCGCGCCCTGGTGCGGCGTCTGCCACTCCGTCAGGCCCGACGTCGTGCTCCTGCGCCGTTACCTCGACACCACGGGAATCTCGAGCCGGGTCGTGGTGGGTCTCGATAATCTTGAGAAGATCAAAAGCTTCGCGGCGGAATTCGGATCCGACTCCCTGCTCGACGTCGAGGGCGTGGTTCCCGTTCGCGGCGTGCCCTTGTTTCTCGTGACCAACCGCCAGGGCGCTATTCTCAAGCGCGTCGACGGCTTCCCGCGAGGAGCCGCTTCCATGAAGGACTTGGCGGCGTTTTTCGGCTTACCTTAGCCGCTTTGAGGAGACAGTTATGATTATCGGAGTGCCCAAAGAAATCAAGAACCGAGAGCATCGGGTGGGCTTGGTGCCGGGCGGCGCCCGGGCTTTGGTCAAGGACGGGCATAAGGTTCTCATCGAGAAAGGAGCGGGGCTGGGATCGGGGATCACCGATGAGGAGTTCAAGACCGCCGGCGCGGCCATCGTCGATAAGAAGAGGCTGTTCGCCGATTCCGAGATGGTCATCAAGGTCAAGGAGCCCCTTGAGGAGGAGTACGGCTTGTTCCATGCCGATCAAATTCTCTATACATACCTCCACTTGGCTCCCGCCCCGGCCTTGACCAAGGCGCTGGTCAAGGCGAAGATCAAGGCCGTCGCCTACGAAACGATTCAGCTCAAGGACGGCAGCCTGCCGCTGTTGACGCCGATGAGCGAAGTCGCCGGCAAGATGGCGGTGCAGATCGGCGCTCAATTTCTCGAGAAGCATCACGGCGGAAGGGGAGTGTTGCTCGGGGGCGTTCCCGGGGTCAATCGCGGGCTG
This sequence comes from Elusimicrobiota bacterium, assembly GCA_038060535.1. Classification (GTDB taxonomy): domain Bacteria; phylum Elusimicrobiota; class Elusimicrobia; order UBA1565; family UBA9628; genus GWA2-66-18. The sequence continues at coordinate 4,327 of JBBTHA010000019.1, forward strand.
GTCACCATCATCGGGGGCGGCGTGGTGGGCATCAACGCGGCAAAAATCGCCATCGGTATAGGGGCGCGCGTCAACATCCTAGACGTGTCGGCGCAGCGCCTGGCTTATCTCGACGACGTTTTCGGCAACTCCGTGACGACCCTGATGAGCCATGACGAGAATATTCACAACTCCGTGGTGTCCTCCGACCTGCTGATCGGAGCCGTGCTCATTCCGGGCGCTAAGGCTCCGTCCCTTGTGGGAACGGAGATGGTCAAGGAGATGAGGCCTGGGTCGGTCATCGTCGACGTGGCCGTCGATCAAGGAGGCTGCGTGGAAACCGCGGAGCCGACGTCTCACGACAAGCCTGTCATGCTCAAGCACGGCGTGCTGCATTACGCCGTGCCCAATATCCCGGGAGCCGTCAGCCATACGTCGACCTACGCCCTGACCAACGTCACGCTAAAATACGCGCGAGACATCGCTCGCCACGGGCTCGAGCAGGCGGTGCTCCAGGATGAGGCGCTGCGCAAGGGCGTCAACTGCTATCGCGGCAATATCACTCATGCCGCCGTCGCGCAATCGATCGGGCAGGAACCTGTCGAGTTGGCCACCCTGGTTTAGGGGGCGGGACGAGCCGCCCCGTCGGACACAGGCGCGCTGACTCTTGGCTGGACGGGACGGGGCAGGGACTTCAATCGGGCCACCTGACGTGCGTTCAAGTTGGTTTGGCCCATGTCCCAGAGATACAGGCCGAGCAGCCATACGCTCAATCCCATCGATGCGATGTACAAAAGAGGCAGCACGAGGCCTCGAAACCCGTCGCTCTTAAAAACGCTTTTCAAGGCGGCGGGTTCGATAAACGACATGGGGCAGTTGGGGCAGTTCTCGGTTTCGGGGCTCAGTTCTGTGCCGCAGCCGGGGCAAGAATCGGGAGTCGTCACACTTCCACCCAGTGAACGCGCCGAATGCCGTTGAGGGCGCTGAGCTGGGCGCGAACCGAGGGGGGGGCGGACTCGTCGACGGTCAGGACCATCACGGCCTCCTCGTGAGCCGAACGCCGACCCACGCGCATGTCGGCGATGTTGACTCCCGCCTGACCGAGCAAGGTGCCCACCCGTCCGATGACGCCGGGAGCGTCGGTGTTGGAGATGACGATCATTTTGCCCTGAGGACGGACATCGACGCGCAAATCTCCGAGCTTGATGATGCGCGGCTGACCGGGGGCCAGCACGGTGCCTGAAACCGCGACGGGGCCCTTGTCGGTGAGGGCGCTCAACGTCAATACGCGCCTGAGGCCGTCGTTGCAGCGAGGGTCGCAAGATTCGCCGACGCGAATGCCACGGTCTGCGGCCACCGTGGGAGCGGATATCCAGCTGACGGCGGGGCCGAGAATGGGAGTCAAGAATCCCTTCAATGAGGCGACGGACAAGGGGCGGCGCTCCGTGGACTTGAACTCGCCCTCGAACACGCAGGAGAATTCACTGACCCCGCCCTCCAGGGTCTGCCCCAGAAAACAGCCCAAGGCCTCGGCAAGCGGCAGCCACTCGCCCAGAGCCGCGAGCGTTTCCACGTCGAACCCGGGAAGATTGAGAGCGTTGGGCGCCAGTCCTTTGTCGTGGAAATCCACCACGGCCTGGGCCAATTCGGTGGCCACGCGGCTTTGCGCCTCCGCCGTCGAAGCGCCGAGATGAGGAGTCATAATGAGGTTGGGGGCCGAGCGCAGCGGGCTGCCGGGGGGAAGAGGTTCGCTGGAAAAAACGTCGAGAGCCGCCGCGGCGACGACGCCCTGCTTGAGCGCGCTCGCCAAGGCGGCCTCATCGATCAGTTCGCCTCGGGCGCAATTGATCAAATGCAGGCCGCGTTTGGCCTGGGCCAGCGCCGCGGTTGAAATCATGCCCCGCGTCTTCTCGCCTCCCGGCACGTGAAGTGTGACGAAATCGGCGCGGGCCAGCAGCTCGAGGAGGGAGGCGGGCTCCACGCCGAGTTCCCTGGCTTGGGTTTCGGTGATGAAAGGATCGTGGCCGATGATGTTCATTCCGAATGAACGCGCCCGCTTGACGACTTCTCGGCCGATGCGTCCCAGGCCCACGACGCCCAGCGTTTTTCCGGAGAGTTCGACGCCCAGGAACGCACCGCGCTCCCATTGACCGGCTTTGATCGAAGCGTCGGCCTGCGGCACCCGTCGCGCCATCGACAGCATGAGCGCCATGGCGTGCTCGGCGGCCGCCAGCGTGTTGGCGGCCGGAGCGTTGACGACCGCGATCCCTCGTCGGGTGGCCGCGGCCAAATCGATATTGTCGACTCCCACGCCCGCGCGGCCGATCAAGCGAAGGTCCCGGGCTTTGTCGATCCACTGCGCGGTGACCTTGGTTTCCGAACGCACCAACCAGGCTCCGGTGCCCATAAGCGCTTTTTCCAAAGCGTCCGGTGTCGGCGCCACCTCGTATCGAAGCTCGATATCGGGATGAATTTCCAGGGGCTTCAAACCGAGAGGATCGATCTTATCGGTGACGAGAACTTTAAGCTTGCCCACGCTAGGTCTTTGCCCCGACAAGCCTTCGAGAGAGCGCCTCGATACCGGCGTCGAGATCGGCTTTCGAGATATACCCCATGTGGGCGAGGCGGGCGATCTTGCCCTTGAGGTGGAGTTGGCCTCCCGCGATGGAGATGCCCTCTTCGCGCAGGATGTCGGCCAAGAGTTTCGCTCCGTCGACGCTTTGGGGGAGCACGACGCTGGTGAGGATATTGGCCGGGTTTTTGGCGTAGAAGGCGAGCCCGAGTCTCGCGCTCAAGCGCTCGCGCGCGTAAGCGGCCAATTGGTCATGGCGCTTCCAGACGTTTTCCATTCCTTCGGCAACCAGGAGTTTGAGCGCCGCGGCCTGGCCGGCAACGATAGAAATAGCCGGAGTCCATGGCGTTTCCTTGTCGTTCAACGATTTACGGATCAAGCGCCAGTCGAAATTGAAACGAGGGAGCTTCGCCTTATCGCTCAGCGCCCACGCGCGTTGCGAGACGCAGGCGAAGGCCAGGCCGGGAGCGTTCATCAGACCCTTCTGCGATCCGGGCAGAACCACATCCAGGCCCCAGGCGTCCGTTTCCAGGGGCTCGCAGGCCAGGCCCGACACCGCGTCGATGACGC
>JBBTHA010000020.1:0-34576 GCA_038060535.1 Elusimicrobiota bacterium
GACCGCTACAAGGTGTTCATCATCGACGAGGCGCATATGCTCTCGACGTCGGCGTTCAACGCTCTTCTCAAAACGATCGAGGAGCCCCCCGCGCACGTCGTTTTCATACTGGCCACCACCGAGGCGCATAAAATCCCTGCGACGATCGCTTCGCGCTGCCAACGCTTCAAGTTCCGGCCCGTCGCCGCCGACCTGCTCCGCGGACATTTGGCCTCGATCGCCAAGAAAGAGAAGCTCTCGGTGGAGCCGGAAGCGCTCGATCTTCTCTCTCGCGCGGCCGAGGGCTCGCTTCGCGACGCCGTCAGCCTGCTTGATCAATGCCGCTCCGTGGGAGAGGGCCGGGTGACGCTGGAGTCCGTGCGCGAGATGTTCGGCTTTGTGTCCCAGGAGCTATTGCTGGGCGTGGCCCAGGCGTTGCTCGCGCGCGACGCCAAGGCTTTGGCCGGCTGGCTGAAGCTGATTTACGAGGAAGGAGTCGAACCCGCCCAACTCTTGAAGGACCTTCGCGCGGGCATTGAAAGCGGCTATCTGGAGAAGCTCGGGGCGGGCGGCCGGGTCGACCCCGTCTGGGAGCCTGTTTTTTCCGGCGTGAGCGCCGAGGGGCTGGGCTTTTTGCTTCGGCGTCTTAACCGCGCTCTCGAGGAGCTGCGTTTCGGCGATTCTCCCCGCCTGGCCCTCGAGCTCGGCCTTTTTTCCGTGATCGAATCGGCGCATGATCTCGGCGCTTGGGTCTCGCGCTTGGAGGCGCTCGAGAAGCGGTTGTCCTCTGGAGGCGGCGGGGCGCAGCCGGTTCTTGCGCCCGTCGCTCGCGCCCAACCCGTTTCAGCGCCGACGGCGGGGGCCGCGATCTCTTGGCCCGCGCTGATCGAGGCCGTGTCCAAAACCAAGATCACGCTGGGCTCCGCCCTCGAGCGGGCTCACGGCGAAACCAAGGACGACGGCGGATATCGGATACGATTTTCGAAGCCCTTCGATTTGGATTGCGCCAAACGGTCTTCCGTTCTCATTGAAGAGGCGCTCGCGCGCTTGGCGGGGCGCGGCGTCAGTCTGGAGTTATCCCTTGGCGCTCCCGCTCCGGCTCCCGTGACGGAGATCATCGACGCCGGTTTGCCCGAACCCAAAACGTCGGCCGACGCGCCGCCGGGCACGCGTTGGAAGGATATCGGCGAAGGCGGAGCCCCGGCCGGGGGGCTTAAAAACGCCGAAAGCGTTTTCGGGGGCAAGGCCCGCATCATCAAAAAGCCGGCGGCCTGATGAAAAGTCTCGAACGCCTGATCGTCGCGCTCAAGCGCCTGCCGGGCGTCGGCTCCAAGCAGGCCGAACGCTTCGCCATCCATCTTCTTCGATCGCCCCGCACCGAGGTGGAGGGGCTCATAGACGCCCTGCGCGAGGCCAAGAACACCATGCGCTTGTGCGCGCGCTGCTGCGATTTCACCGATCGCGAAGTGTGCCGCTTGTGCTCGGATCCGGGTCGCGACGCGGGAGTGATCTGCGTCGTCGAGGAAACCCAGGACTTGGCGGCGCTGGAACGCTCGCGCGCCTTTAAGGGGCTCTATCACGTTCTTCACGGCGCGCTGTCGCCTCTCGACGGTATCGGTCCGGATCGCATCAAGGCTCGGGAGCTCGTCGAGCGGGTGCGTTCCGCCGGTCCGAGGGAGGTCGTCCTGGCCACGGACCCCGATACGGAGGGGGAAACCACGGCCCTGTATCTGGCCCAGCTCTTAAAGCCGTTCAAGATCAAGGTCACGCGTATCGCCCACGGCGTTCCGTTGGGAGGCGATCTTGAATATCTCGACGAGCGTACGCTGTCGTATGCGATGTCGGGCCGTCACGAGGTGTAACGGAGGATTCATGCGTTACGAAAACATTCTTGAGGCCGTCGGCAGCACGCCGCTGATCCGAGTCAACCGCTTGGCCAAGGGGCTCAAGCCCCGGATTTACGTCAAGGCCGAGTTCATGAATCCCGGGGGCTCGGTCAAGGATCGCATCGGCGTGGCCATGATCGACGAGGCCGAGCGCAAAGGGCTGCTCAAGCCCGGCGGGACCATCGTCGAGGGGACCTCCGGCAACACCGGCATCGGTCTGGCCCTTGTCGCGGCCTTGAGAGGCTACAAGCTCATTTTCACGATCACCGATAAACAGTCGCGCTAAAAGATCAACCTTCTCAAGGCTCTGGGCGCCGAGGTCATCGTGTGTCCGACCAACGTCGAACCCGAGGACCCCCGCTCGTACTACTCCGTGGCCGATAAGCTCACCAAGGAGATTCCCAACGCCTACCATCCCAACCAATACGAGAATCCCGAAAATCCCAAGGCGCATTACCATTCGACGGGGCCGGAAATCTGGCGCGACAGCGACGGCGAGATTACCCATTTTGTCGCCGGCATGGGCACCGGGGGCACGATCTCCGGCGTGGCGAAGTATCTTAAGGAGCAAAATCCGCGTATCAAGATCATAGGCGCCGACCCGATCGGATCGCTGTATTACGACAAGATCGTCAACAAAAAGCTCGGCGTCGCCAAGCCTTACGTCGTCGAGGGAATCGGAGAGGATATCTTCCCCGGGACGATGGATCTCAAGTGCGTCGACGATGTCCTGCGCGTGAGCGATCGCGATTGCTTCCTGACGACGCGCAAGATGGCGCGACTGGAAGGCCTGCTTTCTGGAGGCTCCAGCGGAGCGGCGATGTGGGTGGGCCTTGAATACGCCAAAAAGCTTTCCGAAACAGACCTGATGGTCGTGCTGCTGCCGGATACGGGCATGCGCTATCTCTCTAAGATCTACAACGACGAGTGGATGAAGGAAAACCAGTATTTTGAAAGCGAACTGCCGCTGCGGGCCGCCGACATCCTCTCGGCCAAGCGTGCGCACGGCAAATCGGAGAAACTCGCGACCGCCGAACCCACCGACACCCTGTTTTCCGCGATGGCGCTGATGCGCAAGCACGATATATCCCAGCTCCCGGTGCGGGAAAAGAATCGCTTCGTCGGCACGGTGATGGAGGATGACGTGCTGGGGCATATGCTCAAGGGTCGGGAGATCAAGACCATGATCGTGCGTGAGGCCATGACCGCGGCTTTGCCGGTGGTGTCGCGAGAGGCCCGCATTGAATCCGTTCTGCGTTTCTTCACCCCCGATCATCCCGCCGTTCTCGTGCAGACCGGGAAATCATCCTACGATATCATCACGAAATACGACGTCGTCAACGCGGTGTCCCACGCTTCGGAAGATCTCGGAGAATGAAGAACCCGGCGCGCGTCGCGCCGGGGGCGGGACGTTTTCGGCCCCTCCTATTGGCGGGGAGATCGTGATTTCCTAAAATAAACGCCGATGCCCTCCGCCAAGACGTCCTCCGAATCTCCGCAGGCCGCAGATCCTTACAGGAAGCTTGGGGCCGCCAAGCTGTTCAAGATCCACGAACTGATGGTCCGCGCCCGCCTGCTGGAGGAGCGCCTCATTAAAATGAGCAAGGGGGGAGACGGTTTTTTTTGGATCGGAGGCCCCGGCGAGGAGGCCTTTAACGTGTCCTTGGGATTGCAGGTCAAGAAAGGCCGGGGGGTCGACCATGATTTCCTGCATCTGCATTACCGTTCCTCCGCGATCGTTCTGGCGATGGGCGCCCAGCCCATCGATTCTTTGAGACAGATGCGCTCGGTGGCGACCGATCCGTACTCGAAAGGCCGCAGCTTCGTCAATCACTACGCTATCGCGGAATTCAACATCGTGCCGGTCTCACCCACCATAGAGACCCAGTATTCCACCGCGATCGGTACCGGCATAGCTCAGGCGCGCGCCAAGACCGATGCGGTCACGATCGTCAATGGCGGCGACGCAGGGACGGCGGAAGGGGATTTTCACTCATGCTTGGTGTGGGCCAATCGCCCGGTCCTTCCCCTGCCGATTCTGATCATCGTCGTCAACAACGGCTGGGGCATTTCGACGAAAGGCGAAACCCAGCACGGTGAAAGGAACATCTCGGATTGGGCGAAGGTGTTTCCAGGGATGCCCGGAAAAACGATCAATGGAAACGACGTCGCCGAGTCATGGGGGGCCCTCGAGGAGGCCCTGGCCTACGTCCGGAAAAACCGCAAGCCCTATCTGCTCGAGGCCCGATGCAGCCGCTTGTACGGACATTCGTCTTCCTCCGGCGCCAACCGCATCCCCGAGGCCGACAGCATCGAGATCCTGGAAAGCGCGATGACATCGCGCGGCATTGCCGCGCCTTCCGACTTCGCGAAAGTGTGGGAGCGGGAGGCCCGCGCCTTGGACGAAGCTCATCAGCAGGTCAAGAGCGAGCCTTTTCCGGAAGGGGACAGCGCGTGGCAGGACGTGTTTGCCGACGGCCTGCCTCCATCTTATCCCGTGAAGGGAGGAAGCTGATGGCCAATATGGCCCAGGCCATCCGCATGGCCCTTCATTACGGCGAGCAACACTTGGGCGTGACCGAGATTTTCGGCGAGGACGTGGGCCCTCCCTTGGGGGGGGTGTTCACCGCGACTCAGGGGCTGGAACGATCATGGAACTCTCCGCTCGATGAGCGCGGCATCATCGGCGCCGCGCTGGGTTTGGCTTGGGCGGGAGGCCGTCCGGTCGCCGAGATACAGTTCGTGGACTATATCTTCAACGTCATCGATATGCTCAAGCTGGCGGGCAACGGATATTGGTCCTCAGCAGGCCGTTTCAAGACCCCTCTGGTCGTGATGACGCCGACCGGTTCGGGGATACACGGCTCGATGTACCATTCGCACTCGTTCGACTCGGTGGCCACCAAGCTTCATGGCATGAAGGTGGTTTGCCCCTCCACGGCGATCGACGCCTACGGTTTGATGATCTCCGCGATCAAGAGCGACGATCCTGTTCTTTTTCTCAAGCCCAAGGCGCTGCTGCGCGCGAAGGGGGCGGAACTCATACCCGGAGAGCCCGCCGACGAGAAGGTCTTGCATGAAATGATCGACGCGCCTCTGGGCGACCGCGAGAAATGGAAGCCGCGGTGGCCCGAACTCACGGACTACTGCGTCGAAATCGGCAAGGCACGGATCTCTCATCCCGGATCCGAGGCCACGGTCGTCACCCATGGGCGCATGGCTCCGATATGCCTGGAGGTTGCTCAAGCTCTGAAGGCCGCGGGAAAAGGATCCGTCGAGGTGATCGATCTGCGCTCCTTGATTCCCTATGATTGGGACGCGATCAAGACCTCGGTCAGGAAAACCGGGCGCGTGGCGTTCGTCAACGAAGAAACGGAGATCACCAATTTCGGCGAGCACTTGATTCGGCGTCTGATCGACGAGTGTTTCTACGAGCTCGCGGCCCGCCCGAGGCTTCTGGCGGGAAAAGCGACGCCGGGCATCGCCTTGTCGCCGAGCGTGGAGTCTTTTATTCAACCCCAGAAAACAGACGTCGAGCGGGTGATCGGCGAGCTGCTCGCCGATCCGGCCTGATATGGCTGACGACCGCGAGCTCGGATTAGCGACCCGCGCCATTCACGCGGGACAGTCTCCGGATCCGACGACCGGCGCGATCATGACGCCGGTCTTCCTGACGTCGACGTATGTTCAGGAATGGCCCGAGAGGCATAAGGGATACGATTACGCCCGCACCGTCCACCCGACGCGCGAGGCCCTGCAGAAAAATCTCGCCTCGCTCGAGGCCGCGGCTTTCGGTTTGTGTTTCGCCTCCGGAATGGCCGCCACGTCGACCGTCATACAAGCTCTCAATTGCGGCGATCACGTCGTCTGCGGCAACGATTTATACGGCGGGACCTACCGGCTTTTTACCAAGGTCTTTCAGCGTTTCGGCGTTTCATTTTCCTTCGTCGATACGACCGATTTGCATGCCGTCGCGGCGGCCTTTACGCCCAAGACGAAGCTGGTCTGGATCGAGACCCCGTCGAATCCACTGCTCAAGATCACCGACATTCGCGCGGTGGGCTCATTGGCTCGCGACAGGAGCGCGAGGCTGGTCGTCGACAATACTTTCGCCTCCCCTGCCCTGCAGCGTCCCCTATCGTTAGGGGCCGACGTCGTCGTTCACTCCACGACCAAGTATATCGGGGGGCATTCCGACGTCGTGGGCGGAGCCTTGCTCGTAAACGACGAGGCGCTGCACACCGAGTATAAATTCCTTCAGAACGCGGTCGGAGCCGTGCCCGGACCGCTGGATTGTTTTCTGCTTTTGAGGGGGACCAAAACGCTTCCCCTGCGCATGGAACGGCATTGCCAGAATGCGATGGCGATCGCCAAGCATCTCTTGTCCCATCCTGAGGTCGCCAAGGTTCATTACCCTGGGCTGCCGACGCACTCCGGCCATGCCGCGGCCAAGGGGCAGATGTCCGGCTTTGGAGGCATGATTTCCTTCGAGCTCAAAGGCGACCTGGAGCGCGCCAAAAGGATGATATCCTCCTGCGACATTTTCGCTCTTGCGGAGAGTTTAGGAGGCGTGGAGTCCCTGATCGGACATCCCGCGTCAATGACTCACGGCTCCATCCCTCGCGACGAGCGCCTGAAGGGGGGCCTCACAGACGGCCTGATCCGTCTGTCCGTGGGCGTCGAAGACGCGGCAGATCTCATTTTCGATCTCGACCGGGCGATCACGCGCAGCCTGACGCAGACGCGCTGAGCGTTGTCCTGGCGTCCTGTTCGGTCCGGGCCGCCGTCGGCGGCAGGCGCAGCGTAAAGCGGGCGCCGCCTTGCGCCCGATTTTCCCCCTCGAGTTTTCCTCCATGACGGCGCGCCACCTCGCGCGAAACATGGAGGCCAAGTCCCGTTCCTCCTTTTCCGGGACGCGTCGTGGCGAACGCGTTGAACAGGCGGGGCAGGATATCGGGATCGATCCCGGGTCCGTCATCTTCTATCGACAACGCGACCCAGGAGTTAGACCCAGAGCACTCGTGGGAGACTCCCACGCTCAACGTGCCTCCGTCTGACATCGCTTTGGCGGCATTCGTGATCAAATTCATGACGACGCGTTCGAGATCCGAACGGTTCGCGTTGACGAACAGCTCGTTTTCGGGATACTTTCGGACGATGTCGATGCGCTTAGCCTTGAGCGCCGCTTCCGCCAAGGAAATCGCTTTTTCGATGATTGCCGTCGCCGAGCGAGAGGCCGGCGCTTGTTGTTTCTGGAAGAGGAGGCTGGCCACCAGCTCCTGGCAGAAAGCCGCAGCGGAGAGGATGCGCCCAAGATCCTTCGCCAACAGCGGGTCGTCGACTCCGCGCTCGAGCTGCAGGGAGGCGTAGGCGTTTATAACCATCAGCGGCGTCGTCAGATCGTGGATCGCTCCCGCTCCGACCGTCGCGATTTCGGCAAGGTCGCTCTCATCCTCTCTGGCGCGGACCATCATGCGCAGGGAGTTTTCCAGACGGTCGATTTCCCGGCGACGACTGTCGGCGACGCGTCCGGCGTCTCGTTCCGCGCGCGCCAAGGCCCAGGCCGATGTCGCCGCGCCGGCCAGAACCGCCGTTTTGAGGGCCAATTCAAACATGCTGACCGGCCCCCAAGGGCCGGGGTCGAAGAGATATAGCGCCGCGTTGACCGCGCAGGAGCCCGACGAAATCCAGGCGACTTCCCGATCCTCGAGCAGGATGGCCGCGCTGAACACGGGCAGCAGGTAGAGCACCCAAAGGGAGGACCCCGTCCCTCCCGTGTGCAGCTGCAGAGTCGCGATGATGACGTAGCTGGCGATAATGGTCGCGGCGTGCGCGGCGCGCTTCTCCGGATGCCGGCGCACGGAAAAACTCGTCGCCAGGCTGGAGATGAGCAGAGCGGCGAACAACGGCAAGACGCCCTCGTTTCCAAGATTGGGGTTGTCCTTGGCGAGAAACGCGAGAACGCCCATGGCGATCCAGAGCGCGATCTCGACGCGAAAGGTCCGGTTGCGGCGGCTGGTCTCTTCCATGGGGAGTCCTCCTGCGTCCACCCTAGGATTGCGGAAATCATTGACGGCGCGCTTGCGGGGGGCTAAACTCGCGCTTAACTATTCAAGGGCGTCTTTGCGGGGCGGGCAAGCCTGCCAGCTTCCTAAGCTGCGCCCACCGAAAGGCCCATGGGGGCCTCGTCGCGGCGCGCTTACGGTCGCTGTCGCTGAGTTTCATGATGACCGGATTCTGCCATAATCTTCCCCATGAGCGCAGTTCTCGAGGCCCATGGACTGGTCAAGCGCTACCCCAGATCGCAGACCAATGCCGTCGACGGCCTCTCCATGGTCGTAAGGGAAGGCTCGTGTTTCGGCTTGTTGGGCCCCAACGGCGCCGGCAAGACCACGACCGTGGAGATGCTCGAGGGTATTTTGACTCCTGACGCGGGCATGATCCATTATCGCGGCGCGCCTCTTGGCAAGAGCTTTCAAGAGCGGACGGGAATTCAATTTCAAGACACCGCGCTGCAGGAACATTTGACCGTGCGCGAGCTGCTGGGTTTATTCGGCGCGCTCTATCCCTCGCCGCTGGACCCGGCCGAACTCGCCGTGCTGTGCGAGTTGGGGGAATTGTTGGACCGCGACCCCAAGACGCTCTCGGGAGGGCAGCGTCAACGCGTTTTCCTGGCGCTCGCTCTCGTCAACGATCCCGACGTGGTCTTTCTCGACGAACCCACCACCGGCCTCGATCCCCAGGCTCGGCGCAATTTTTGGGAATTGGCCCGGAGCATCAAGCGCCGGGGTAAAACCGTGATTCTGACCACCCATTACATGGAAGAGGCCTATGCGTTGTGCGACGAGGTGGCCATCGTCGATTCCGGGCGCATCATCGCCCAGGGCATGCCGGACACCCTTCTCAAGGAGCATTTCGACGGCGTCACCATTGAACTTCCCAAGGCTGACTTCAAAGCCCCCCAGACGGGCGTGCCGGGAGACATCGTCGAACGCGGCGACACCGTCGAGCTCATGACCAGCCAAGTCGACGCGGCTTTGGAGGCGCTCAAACGCGGAGGCTCGAGTTTGGCGCACCTGCGCGTTCGCGCGCGTACCCTTGAGGATCTTTTCCTTCATTTGACGGGCCGGGAGCTGCGGGAATGATGCGCCGAATTTGGGCGGTTTTCATCGCCCGTAATAAGGAGTTTATGCGCGATCGGGGAGCCCTGGGCTGGAATCTCATGTTTCCATTTTTCGTCGTCTTCGGCATGGCCTTCGCTTTTTCCGATAAGGGGGAGGATATTTTTAAAGTCGGCGTCGTGGGGGAGGTCTCGGGGCTGCCCGCGCGTTTTGCGGCCACGAAATACTTGAATTTCGTGCCGTTCGAGTCCCTGGACGTCGCCGAGGGCAAGCTGCGCCACCACCAATTAGACATTCTCCTAAGACCCGGCCCGCCGTTGGAGTATTGGGTCAATGAGTCCGCTCCGAAAGGCTACCTCGCCGAACGGCTTTTGCTTGGCGGCGGTGCCGCAGGGTTGTCCGTGATTCGGCGCGAAGTTTCGGGACGTCCCATCCGGTATGTCGATTGGCTCGTGTCCGGTCTTTTATCGATGAATATGATGTTTTCCGCTTTGTTCGGCGTGGGCTACGTCCTGGTGCGCTACCGGAAAACAGGCGTGCTTAAGCGCCTCAAGGCCACGCCCCTGCGCGCCGCCGAGTTTTTAGCGGCTCAAGTGATGTCCCGGCTGGTTCTGAGCATGGGAGTCTTCACCGTGGTCTACCATGGGGCCGACTTCTTTCTTCATTTCGAGAGGCTCGGCTCTCTGTTCGATTTATACCTCATCTTCCTGCTGGGTTCGGCCTGCCTGGTCTCATTGGGATTGCTTGTGGCCGCGCGCGTGACGAGCGAGGAGTTGGCGGGAGGCCTCCTGAACATGCTGTCCTGGCCGATGATGTTCCTGTCCGGGGTCTGGTTCTCGCTGGAAGGAGCGCCCCGGCCTTTGCGCCTGCTGGCCGACGCGATGCCTTTGACCCACCTCATCGACGCCGCGCGGGCCGTCATGACCGAGGGGGCGACGTTGGCCCAAGTCTCCGCTCACTTGTGGACTCTGGGCGCAATGACCGCGGTTTTTCTCGCGGTCGGGGCCTGGACTTTTCGCTGGGAGTAAGGGCGTAGCCGGAAATCATCCGTTGTCAATCTTGGGCGATGAGAGCGTGCAGAGGCGGGCGCTCCTTCAAACCATGACGCCGAGAGACGTTTTCGCCGCGAGCTCCCGGAGTTTTACGGGTCCGAAGGTTTTTCCTTTTTTTACGGGGACGAATCCGCGGCACGTCTTGCCTTTCGGCGTCCACTCGTCCCAGACTTGATTGACGGAAGGAGGAGCCATGAAGCGCAGGCAAAGAGCGCGAAGCGGACAGCCCATCGTGGAGCACATCGTCAGGCCGCTCATTTGGCGGCCACCGCGCGCGAATCGGCGCGAGGCGTATTTGCGGCATGAAGCGCTCGAGACAGGGAGATGGATGGGACGGCGAAAACAAGCGCGGCGGCCAGGTAAGCGACGGTCGTCATATGTGGAAACCCCAGAGACACCGGATGGTTCCGGTGCCAGCATTCCTCGGCGGACGCGGATACTAATACATGGGCAGCCCCGTGTCCTAATGGTCTTTCGGCTCATTTTATAAATAGGCCCACCGGAGCCTGGTCAAGACGCGTCGATTAATGCTGAGCCCCGCGAGGGGCCTAGGATTTCGCCGCGGGAAGATGCCGCCGTTCGAGCGCGTCGTAGCGGGCGACGACGGCGCCGACGAAGGCGCGTTTCTCGGCGAAGGAGCCGGGGAAGAAGGCCCCCTTGAAGCCCGCGATGACCAGACGCTTGAGCTCGTCGAGCGTGACCTTGGCGTGCTCGCAGACCAATTCCATCTCGCGGGTCACCGTGGTGTTTGAAATCAGCCGGTTGTCGGTGCACAGAGAGACCGACAGGCCGTGGTCGAGCATGCGGCGAACCGGGTGCTTGGCCAGGGAGGTCAGCGAAGGGATGGTCTGAAGATTGCTCGTGACGCAGACCTCGAGGCCGATGCGCTGGTTGGCGAGGTAATTCGCGAGATCCTCCACGTATTTTTTCCGGTTTTCCACCTTCGGATCTTGGATCATGTCCTCGGCGAACAGGAAAGTGCCGTGGCCGATGCGGTTGGCGTGGCATTGGGTGATCGCCTGCCAGATCGACTCGGGGCCGTACGCCTCGCCGGCGTGGACGGTTTTGCGCATGAAGTGGTTGTGCGCGTACTGATAGGCCTTCCAATGGTCCGCCGGAGGGTAGCCCGCCTCTTCTCCGGCCAGGTCAAAGCCGACGACGGGCAGGCCTTCTTGAGCGAGCTCGACGCCGGCGCGCGCGAGCTCCAGGGACGCCGCCGCGTAAATCTCGTCTTTGGGCGCGTGTTCCATCAGGCGCAGCATGTCGGCGAAATAAGGAGACATGCCCTTTTTAAAGCGCCGCATCGCGCACAGGATCATCCCGAAGTGGAAAGGCAAATCCTGTCCGGACGCGACGGCTTTAGAGGCGTTGTGGGCCTTGGCGCCGGCCGCCAAGCCCGCGGCGACTGCGCGCACGACGTCGCGCACGCTGGTCGTAGACGTCACATGAAGCTGGGGGGCGAAGCGCACCTCGATGTAGCGCACGCCCTCGGCGGCGTTGTCCTCGATGAGTTCCTGCGCCGCTCGCGAGAGATTCTCTAAATCGGAGAGGACCGCGCAGGTGTACATGAAGCCATGGAGATAATCGGGCAGGTCCTTGTAGGTTTCCTTGAACACCAGCTTGCGCAGGCCGGACTCCGAGAAGGAGGGAAGCTTGACCTTGGCTTCGCGGGCGAGCTCGATGAGCGTCGTCAGCCGCAAGGAACCGTCGAGGTGAAGATGCAGATCTGATTTGGGAATGGCGCGAAGAAATTCAGGGGTGATGCGGTCTTTCATGCGCGAGAGCCTACCAATTTGCCGTTGAAATCGATAGTCGGCGGAGGATATGTTATAAATGGAGTCCCATGTCAGCGGTTTCCCTGAAGGGCGTGCGTAAGACCTTCGACGGCCATGCCGTCATAAAGAACGTCGATCTGGAGGCGCAGCCGGGGGAGTTCTTGGTCATGGTCGGCCCCTCGGGCTGCGGCAAGACGACCTTGCTGCGCCTGATCGCGGGTCTTGAGACGGCCGACGCGGGGAGCATCGCCATCGGCGGGCGTGAGGTCAGCGCGCTGCCGCCGCGCGATCGAGACGTGGCGATGGTGTTTCAGTCCTACGCCTTGTATCCCCACATGTCGGTGCGCGAAAACCTCGCCTTCGGCCTGCGGCTCAGGAAGTTTCCCAAGGCGGACATCGCCGAGCGGGTCTCGGCGGCGGCCGAGCTTCTGGAATTAAGCCCTTTGCTCGACCGGCGTCCCAAGGCTTTGTCCGGAGGACAGCGACAACGCGTCGCCATGGGCCGGGCGATCGTGCGCCAGCCGCGGGTTTTCCTTTTCGACGAGCCGCTTTCGAACTTGGACACGGCCCTGCGCGTTCAGATGCGAGGCGAATTGGCCCGCCTGCATAGGCGCCTGGGCGCGACCATGATCTACGTCACCCACGATCAAGTCGAGGCCATGACATTGGCCAATCGCGTCGCGGTGTTCAACCAAGGCGAGATGCAGCAAGTCGGCCCTCCTCTGGAACTGTATCATCGGCCGGCCAATCGTTTCGTGGCCTGTTTTTTGGGGTCTCCCTCCATGAATATTCTGCCGGTCCGGCGCGAGGGAGCGGTTCTTCGGGGGCAGGGGTTTTCCGTTCCCGTTCCGGAGGATCTCGGCGACGCGTCTTCGGACCGTCTGCTGGTTGGAGTTCGGCCTCAAGAGCTCCTCATCTGCCGCGACGGCATGATGTCCGGGGAGGTCGAGGCGATCGAACGCCTGGGCTTCGACGGGTACGCTTTCCTGTCGACGCCCGCGGGGAAGGTGGCGGCGCGTTTTTCCAGGGACGCATCCGTGTGCGTGGGAGATAAAGTCGGCGCCGAGCCGGTCGGCGACGCCATGCATGTGTTTCTGGAGGATGGCCGCGCTCTTAGGCATCCTCGGCTCAGTTCCCATTGAATGCGATAGCGTCTCTTGTTGTTTTCGCGTCGTGTCTCCTGGCAACCGGAGCTCAGGCCGCGTCCCCGCTCAAGCTCTGGCACGCCTATCGCGGTGCGGAGGAACAGGCGCTCGAGAAATCAACGAAACTTTTCGAGCGCGAAACGGGTCGCGCGGTCGAACTGCTGGCGCTGCCCTATGACGCTTTCGCCGCGAAACTGATCGCGGCAATACCCCATGGAGTGGGGCCCGACGTGTTCATCTTCGCCCATGAAAGAGTTCGGCAATTCGCGCGCATGGGCATCGTGGACCCGGTCGATGGGGCGATCGATCGCCGCGCCTATTTCCCCAACACCGTCGACGCTCTGGTCGTCGATGGGAAAATGTACGGTTATCCTCTCTCCCTGAAGTGCATCGCCCTGTACGTGAATTCACGGCTCGTCTCCAGAATTCCGGAGACGACGGACGAGTGGCGCGCCATGCTGGCGCGCATGAGCTCCCCCAAAGAAAATCGTTTCGGGCTTGCCTATGAATCCGGCGACTTCTACTTCCACGCGCCCTTTCTCTTCGGATTCAAGGGGGCGTTGTTCGATGAATCCGGGCGGGCCATTTTCGATACGCCCGAGATGGCGGTTTCCTTGGCGTTCGTCAAAAGGCTTCAAGATGAACGACTGATTCCCGAGGAGGCTTCCGGGGCGCTGGTCAAAACTCTTTTCAACGATGGGCGCGCCGCGATGGTCATCAGCGGTCCATGGTTTTCCGGGGAGATCGCGAAGTCCGTGCCCTTCGCGGTCTTTCCCCTTCCGCGCGTCAGCGAAACGGGACTTCCCATGCGTCCATTTTTAGGGGTGGAGGCGGCGCTGGTCTCGGCTCGGTCCACCGACAGAGAGGCCGCTCGCAAATTGGCGAAGTTCCTGTCGACCGGGGAGGCCTCCGTCGTGCGCGCCGTTTCGGCCGGCCATGTTCCCGCGGACCGCGCCGCCTATGACCACCGTGCCGTCCGCGAGGATAAGCTCGTCGCCGCCTTTCGACGTGCGGCGGAAAACGCGTTACCGATGCCTAACACCCTAGAGATGGCGCGAGTCTGGGAGCCGATGAAGCTTGCTTTGCAGGGCGCGCTTAAAGGGGGGGTGCCGCCTTCGGGAGCCGGCGCGCTGGCTGACCGTCGCTACCGCGCGCTGTATCGTCCGAAACCGGAGCGAGCCTCGGGCGTTCCGTATGTGGTACTCGCGGGACTCGCCGCGGCGCTGGGACTTTACCGCGCGCGGCGCGAGGTCTTGTCTCCAGAACTCTTTTCCAAGCGCTATCCCGATGCCGCCCGAGCGGCGCGCTACGTGGCGCCGGCCGCCGCGGGCATTTTCGTTTTGGTTTTCATCCCGTTTGTTTACGGCGCGGGGCTGTCGTTTTTTCACCACGATTCGGGACTTTACACCTTCGTGGGACTGGGGAACTTCGTCGATATTTTGGCGTCTCGAGGCTATAGAATCAACGAGCCTTTGTCGTTCTACTTTACGCTTGCCGTCACGATGTTATGGACGGCGGCCAACGTGGTTTTGCATGTCGTAATCGGTTTGAGTTTGGCCCTGATTTTAAGAGACCCCCTGCTCAAGCTGAAGGGGTTCTACCGGGTCGTGTTGATCGTGCCGTGGGCCGTGCCCAACTACATCACCGCGCTGATCTGGAAGGGGATGTTCCATCGCCAGTTTGGGGCGGTCAACGGGCTGTTGCAGGCTCTGCATCTAGAACCCATAAGCTGGTTCACCCAGTTTTCCACGGCTTTTGCGGCCAATCTCGTCACGAATACCTGGCTGGGCTTTCCGTTCATGATGGTCGTTTGCTTGGGAGCGTTGCAGTCCATTCCCGCGGAATTATACGAGGCCGCCGAGGTGGATGGAGCGACGTCGTGGCAGAAATTCAGGAATATCACCTTGCCACTGCTTCGTCCGACCCTGCTTCCCGCGGTGATTTTGGGGAGCGTGTGGACCTTCAACATGTTCAACATCATCTATCTCGTTTCGGGGGGGGAACCGGGGGGGGCGACGGATATTTTGGTGAGCGAATCGTATCGCTGGGCGTTCCAGCGCAATGAGCAGTATGGCTTTGCCGCCGCCTATTCCGTTCTTATATTTCTCGTGCTGCTCACGTGGTCGTCGTTCACCAAGCGCCTGACCCGCGGAGCGCAGGACGCGTCGTCATGAGTGGACGCGGCTGGATTAAAACGGCGGCCGTTCATATGTTGTTGGCGCTGACGTGCGCGGCGACTCTTTACCCCGTGCTTTGGGTCGTTAAAATGGCCGTGTCTCCCCTCGAGTCCTTGTCATTGTCGGCCAATCCGTTCCCGCAACACCCGACGTGGAGGAATTTCGCGGCGATCGTCGGTGCCGTCGATTCGTCCGGGCGGTGGCTGTTCGGACGCAATTTGTTGGCCAGTCTCGCCGTTTCAACGGGAACGACCGTGGTGGGACTTTTTCTCGCGGTCACCGCGGCCTACGCTCTCTCACGCTTTAAATTCCCGGGCAAGCAGGCGGGACTGCAAGCGCTGCTCATCAGCCAGATGTTTCCGGCGACTCTCATGCTCATCCCCATTTATGCGATTCTCCAAAGGCTTCACCTCTTGAACAGTCTCGGGGGATTGGTTTTGGTCTACTCGACGACATCCCTGCCATTCTGCGTTTGGATGCTCAAAGGCTATTTCGACACGATTCCCCGGGACCTGGAGGAGGCCGCGGTCATGGATGGCGCCACCCACTGGCAGGCGTTCGTGCTCGTTGTCCTGCCGCTGTCTCGACCGGCGCTCGCCGTGACGGCGTTGTTCTCCTTTATGAACGCTTGGAACGAGTTTATTCTCGCGGCCACGTTGCTCAACGACGCGACGATCTTCACGCTGCCGGTCGCGCTGCAGCGTCTCGTGGGCGAATACAAGGTGGAGTGGGGCATGTTCGCCGCGGGAGCGCTGGTCGTCTCCGCACCCGTGATGGCCCTGTTCTTCGCGCTTCAAAAGCACCTGGTCGGTGGCTTGACCGCCGGCGGCGTCAAAGGTTGACATCCTCCGGGAGATCGCAACGGCGGGGAAGGGCCCCCTTTCCTTGATCAGGAGGGCATGAAAAGGTATCCTTGGCCTTCAATGTCCGCGCAGACCCCCACGCATCCGGCGCTGAGCAAGGTATTGCTCGATGAGAACACGATCAAAGCTCGTATTCGAGAGCTTGGCGCTCAGATTACGAGCGACTACGCGGGACGTCGCCTCATGGTCGTGGGCGTGCTCAAGGGGAGCGTCATTTTTTTGGCCGATCTATTGCGGACCTTGGGGGCCGAATTGGACGTGGAGGTGGATTTCGTGGCCGTTTCCTCCTACGCGGGAAAAAATTCGACCGGGGCCGTGCGCACGTTGCTGGACCTTCGCGCCGACCCCGAGGGCAAGGATTTGCTGCTCGTCGAGGACATCGTCGATACCGGCCTGACCTTGGCGTCCCTGACCGAGACGCTGCGCGCGCATCGGCCCAATTCCTTGGAAGTCTGCACTTTGCTTGATAAACCGGACTGCCGTAAAATCCCCATACAGCCGAAGTACGTCGGTTTTCGAATCCCCAACGAGTTCGTCATCGGCTACGGCCTTGACTACGACGAGCGCTACCGTCAGCTTCCCGTTGTCGGCGTCATGAGGACTTGACCGCGATGGATAATAAGAATCTAAAGCAGTTGGTGATGTGGGGAATGGGTTTTTTGCTCCTGTTGACCCTTTTCAACGGGGTCAAACATGTTCCTCTTGAAACCGAGATCCCCTACTCCGAGTTCAAGGCGCGCCTGCGCGCGGGCGCCATTGTGAAGGTCCGCATGCGTCCGGATCTCATCAGCGGCGATTATCGAGACGATAAAGGCGTCGTGCAGCATTTCCGGACCTTGCCCCTGCCTGATCCGAAACTGGTCGAGGACTTGGAAATGCATAAGGTGTCGAATTTCCAGGGGGAGCGCGACCGCAGCAATCTGTATGCGTTCGCTTTGAACCTGGGCGGGATCCTGCTTTTCTTCTTCCTATGGTGGTTCTTCGTGATCCGGCAGGTTCAAGTCGGCGGCAAGCAGGCGTTGTCCTTCGGACGCAGCAAGGCCAAGATGGTGGATGAGAAGAAGAAGAAAACCACGTTCGCCGACGTCGCCGGCTGCGAGGAGTCCAAGGAAGAATTGCGCGAGGTCGTTGATTTTTTGAAGACCCCCGATAAATACCAGAAATTGGGAGGCAAGATGCCCCGCGGAGTTCTTCTCTTCGGGCCTCCTGGAACGGGAAAGACCCTTCTGGCCCGGGCCGTCGCGGGCGAAGCGGGAGTTCCCTTCTTCTCGGCTTCGGCCTCCGAGTTCGTGGAGATGTTCGTGGGCGTGGGAGCTTCGCGGGTGCGCGACCTGTTCGATCAGGCCAAGAAAGCGGCTCCCGCCGTGATCTTTATCGATGAGCTGGACGCCGTGGGGCGGGCACGCTTCGCCGGCATAGGCGGCGGGCACGACGAGCGCGAACAGACGCTCAACCAGCTTCTCATCGAACTCGACGGTTTCGAGCAGAATCAAGGGATCATTCTCATCGCGGCGACGAACCGTCCCGACGTGATCGATACGGCTTTGCTGCGTCCCGGTCGTTTCGACCGCCAGGTGCATGTTCCGGTTCCCGACAGCCGCGGCCGCGAGGCCATCTTGAAGGTCCACTCCCAATCCGTGAAGATGGCGCCAAACGCCGACTTGGGGGTGGTGGCCCGGCGCACGCCGGGATTTGCCGGGGCCGACCTGGCCAACGTCATCAATGAGGCGGCCCTGTTGGCCGCGCGAAAAAACAAGGAAGTCGTCGAGCTGTCCGACCTTGAAGAAGCGATCGAGCGCGTCATGGCCGGGCCCCAGAAGCGGTCGAACATCATGTCGGAGAAGGAAAAACGCATCGTGGCTTTCCATGAGTGCGGCCATACGCTGGTCGCCAAGATGCTGCCCGGCGCCGATCCCGTGCATAAAGTGTCCATACTCTCCCGGGGTTTCGCCCTCGGCTACACTCTTCAGCTGCCGCTCGAGGACAAGCACCTGACGTCGCGCGTCGACATCACCAATCGCCTGGCCATTCTTATGGGCGGCCGCGCGGCCGAGGAGCTGGCTTTCAACGAGATCACGACGGGAGCGTCCGATGATTTGTCCAAGGCGACGGCCTACGCCACGCGCATGGTCACCGAGTTCGGCATGAGCGACAAGGTGGGCCCCCTCTCGCTCAAGAAGCCGGATCAGGAGATCTTTTTGGGACGGGATATCAGTTCCGGCGGCGGGTATTCCCAGCGCACGATGCAGCTGGTCGATGAGGAGGTCAAGCGGCTCGTGACCGACGCTCAGGCCAAGGCGCGGGACATCCTCTCCGACAACCGGAAGGTTCTAGACCAATTGGCCCAATCCTTGTTCGACCGCGAGGTTCTCAGCGGCGACGACGTCGACGCGATCCTCAACGCTGCCCGTGCCTAAAATTCTCGAAGACGTCATGAGGTTGTCTCCCTCGCCCCAGAATTTTCGGCGGCCGTTGATCATGGGGGTGATCAACTGCACCCCGGACTCGTTTCACGAAGCCAGCCGAGCCCACTCTTTCGAGCTTGCCGTCGAAAGGGGCTTGCGGCTGGCGCAGGAGGGTGCTGATTGCCTTGATATCGGCGGCCAATCCACCAGGCCCGGTTCCGAGGCTGTTCCCCCGGACGTGGAAAGGTCCCGGGTGATCGGCGTGATCCAATCCTTGGCGCGTCAAGTGAAGGTTCCGATTTCGATCGACACGGACAAGGCCTCCATCGCCGCCGAGGCGTTGGACGCCGGAGCGCGCATCATCAACGACGTGACCGCGCTGCGCGGCGATCCGGGCATGGCCGCGGTCGCGGCGCGGGCCGACCGAGTGGTGCTGATGCACATGCTGGGCCTTTCCCCGAAGACGATGCAGCTCGATCCCAGCTATGACGACTGCGTGCGGGAGGTCAAGTCCTTTCTTCGCGAGAGACTGGACGCTTTTGTTTGCGCGGGGGGCCGGGCCGATCGCGTTTGGGTCGATCCCGGAATCGGGTTTGGAAAAACCGTGGACCATAATGTATTGTTGATCCGACGGTTGGGGGAATTCTCCGAGATCGCTCCGGTGCTCATCGGGGCGTCCCGTAAATCCCTCTTCGGAAAAATCACGCCTGATACCGGCCCTCATGACCGCCTCGCGGGCTCGCTGGCCGTCGCGGCGTGGGCCTGCCTGTCTGGAGCCGCCGTCGTGCGCGTGCATGACGTCGCGGATACGAACAGGCTCCTCAAGACTCTGTGCGCTTTAGCGGGGGTGCGATGAGTGAAAAGATTTTCGGCACTGACGGCGTGCGCGGCATCCCAGGCGAAGAGCCGTTGACGGTCGAGTTTGTGCGCGCCTTGGCCTATCATTCGGCGCAGGTCCTCACCGAGTACCAGGGCATCAAATCCAACGGCCACGCGCCCCTGCTCGCCATCGGCCGCGATACGCGCGCTTCGGGTCCCGCCTTGCTTCATTCCCTGACGACGGGTTTTTCCGCCGCGGGGGTGCGGGTGGCCGATTTGGGCGTGATCCCCACGCCCGGCGTCTCTTTCATAGCGCCGCGCCTTGGATGTTTTGCCGGAGTGGTTATCTCGGCAAGCCATAACCCGGCCGAATACAACGGGATCAAATTCTTCGACGCTCTGGGCTATAAAATGACTCCCGCCCTGGAAGCGGAGATCGAGCGGCGCATGCAGGCCGACCTGGCGATTCCGCTGGTTCGGTCCTTGCCGGTTTTCCCGGCGGCCGAACGAGTTTCGACCTACTTGGATTTTCTCAAGAGCGTTTTCCCCGCGAACATGGATCTAGACGGAGTTCGCGTGGTCGTCGATTGCGCCAACGGCGCGGCGGCGCTCATGGCCCCGAAGGTATTTTCCGGTCTGGGCGCGGACGTGTTCGCCATCGGGGTTCAACCCGATGGACACAATATCAACGCCGGCTGCGGGGCTTTGGCGACGCAGGCGTTGAGCCGCGAGGTGAGGCGCAGGCGCGCGCACGTCGGGATCGCTCTCGATGGAGACGCCGATCGCGCGCTGATTTGCGATGAACGCGGGCGCCTCTTGGATGGCGACGCTTTGATCGGCGCGGCCGCGGTTCGTTTGCTGAAGCGGGGCGGCTTAAGAGGCCGTAAAGTGGCCTTGACGGTCATGTCGAATTACGGTTTGCTGTCGTATTTGCGTTCTCGAGGCGTCTCCGTGATCACAACTCCCGTCGGAGACCGCCATGTCACCGAGGCGATCGAACGGGAGGGCCTGAGCTTGGGGGGCGAGAATTCCGGGCATCTCGTTTTCCGAGATTTCGCGCCGACCGGGGACGGGATGTTGACCGCTTTGCAGACGTTGATTGCCTGGAGGGAGTCGGGGGGGCCGATCAGCGCCTTGGGCCGGTTGTATAAGTCGACCCCGCAAACGCTCAAGGCCGTGCCCGTTCGGTATAAACCTCCTCTGGAGCGCCTCGCGAAGACTCTTGACGCGATCGCCGACGCCTCGCGGCGCCTTGCGGGACGTGGACGCGTGTTCGTACGCTATTCGGGGACCGAGCCCGTCTTGCGCGTTCTCGTCGAGGGTCCGAAAGTCGCCGAGAATCGGACATTGGCCGACCGAATCGCTAAGATTTACCTATCGGAGACCGTTATTGCACAGGAGAAACGCGGATGAAGATGGATATCAAGCTGAAGCTGGGAGTCAATATTGATCACATCGCCACGTTGCGCCAAGCGCGGCTCGACATCGATCCGGATCCGATTCAGGCCGCTCAGGTCGCGCGCCAATCCGGCGCGGATATCATCGTCTGTCATCTGAGGCGCGATCGCCGCCACATTCAGGACGCGGACATCGTCAAACTGTGCCGCCTCAAAGGCGAGACCCACATCGAATTGGGCGATGACGCGGGCGTGGTGTCCTGGGTGATCAAGGCCCGACCGAGTTCCGTGTGCCTGGTTCCCGAGAGGCCCGGCGAAGTCTCCACCGAAGGCGGCTTGGACTTGCAGAGAAACTCCAAGAGCCTGTCGAGAACGGTGTCTCGCCTCAAAAAAGCGGGCTTGGAGGTCAGTCTTTTCATCGCTCCCGAAGCGCCGGCCGTGCGCGTCTCCCGCAACATGGGCGCCGACGTCGTCGAGTTCGACACGAGCGATTACGTCAAGGCCGGAACTAAGGCCAAGCAAAAGTCCGAGCTCGAACGCCTGGAATTGGCGGCTTATATGGCATGGGAGATGGGTCTGGTGGTTCATGCCGGTCACGGGCTCGATTATCACAACGTCACTCCGGTGGCGCGCATCCCGCACTTGTCCGTCCTTAATATCGGGTTTTCGATCGTCGCCCGCTCCGTGTTCGTGGGACTGAAAAGCGCCGTGTCGGAGATGCGGCGTGTGATCGACTAATCCTATGTGCGGCATCGTCGGTTACGTCGGTCCCAAGCTCGCCGTTCCCTTGCTCATGGAGGGGCTCAAGCGTCTTGAGTACCGGGGGTACGATTCCGCGGGTCTGGCCTCCATCGTCGGCGGCGGCATCGAGCGGCGCCGCGCGCCCGGGAAGCTGAGCAACTTGGAGACGGTCCTGGCGGCGAGTCCTTTGGCGGGTTCGGTGGCCTTGGGCCACACGCGTTGGGCCACGCACGGCAAGCCTAGCGAGGCCAACTCGCACCCGCATACCGACGGGACCGGGACCGTGGCCATCATCCACAACGGGATCATCGAGAATTACCTCGAAATCAAGGAACGGCTGATCGCCGCAGGCGCGCAGTTCCAGTCGGAGACTGACACCGAGGTGCTCGCCCACCTCATCGCGGAAAAACTGGCTCAGATTCAGCCGCCGGGTTCGTCGCCCAAACCGGACTTGAACGAACCGCTTCTATTCGAGGCCGTGCGCCGCGCCTTGAATGAGGTGCGGGGCGCCTACGCCGTGGCCGTGCTGTGGTCCAAGGCGCCCGATGTGATCATCGCGGCCAAAACCGCGTCGCCGTTGATCATCGGATTGGGGGAGGGGGAGACTTTTCTCGCTTCCGACGTCCCGGCGTTCTTGTCCTATACGCGCAAGGCCGTTTTCATGGAGGACGGCGAAATGGCCGTGCTCAAGTGTGACGGGGTTTCCTTTTTTAATCTCTCCGGGAAAAAAATAAAGAAAGAGCCGGTCACGATTTCGTGGGACCGCACCATGGCGGAAAAAGGCGGCTACCGTCATTTTATGCTCAAGGAAATCCACGAGCAGCCTTCATCCTGCGAGGACACCATGCGGGGCCGTTTCTTCCCCCTCAAAGGCGTTCTCGAGAGGGAGTGCGGGATGAAAGCGGACCTCCTGAAGTCCGTGCGCTCGATCCACATGGTCGCGTGCGGCACGGCCTATCATGCGTGCTTGGTCGGGAAGTACTGGCTGGAGACGCTGGTGGGGATACCCGTTCACGTGGAGACGTCTTCCGAGTTCCGCTACCGCGAGACCACCGTCAATGGGGACGATCTGGTCATCGCCGTCAGCCAGTCGGGAGAGACGGCCGATACGCTGGCCGCCGTCAAGAACGCCAAGGAGAAAGGCGCCAAGGTTCTCGCCATATGCAACACCGTGGGCGCGGCGTTGACCCGCGCGGCCGATTGGACGATTTACTCCCACTGCGGCCCCGAACTCGGGGTCGCTTCCACCAAAGCGTTCATCGGCCAATTGGCCGCCCTGGTCGTCATCACGCTGCACGCCGCCATAGGGCGGGGCGCGATGAGCCAAGCGCAGGGGCGCGCCTTCGTCGAGGATCTGGTGAGGGTCCCCGGTTGGATTCGCGCGGCGCTTAAGCTCGACTCGCAGATTCAAGCCATCGCCCGCAAATTCGCCAAAAAAGAGCACTTCCTGTTTATCGGTCGCCACCTGAATTTCCCGACCGCGTTGGAGGCGGCGCTCAAGCTCAAGGAGATTTCCTACATTCACGCCGAGGGCTACGCCGCCGGCGAGCTCAAACACGGCCCCATCGCGCTCATCGACACCGAGATGCCGGTGGTCGTCATCGCCACGCAATCGAAGGTGCTCGACAAGACCTTGTCGTCCCTCGAGGAAGTCAAGGCGCGCGGGGCGCAGATCATCGTTCTCGCCACCGAGGGCGTGGGGGATTTCAAGGAGTGCGAATACGTGCTGCGGCTGCCGCCGGTGCCGGAAATCCTCTCTCCCATCGTGAACATCATTCCGCTCCAACTGTTGGCCTACCACATCTCGGACTTTCGCGGCTGCGACGTCGATCAGCCGCGGAACCTGGCCAAAAGCGTCACGGTTGAGTGATTTCATGGAGCTCGGCGTCGATTTAGTCGAAATCGCCCGGGTCAAATCCCTGGCTCGCCGCAATCCGAAGTTCCTGACCCGTGTTTTTTCCGCCTCCGAGATCGTCTACTGCAAGGCCAAGAAAAACCCGTGGCCTCATTTCGCCGTTCGTTTCGCCGCCAAGGAGGCGGTTTATAAAGCCCTGGGAAAGGCCGAGGTCCCGTTGACCGCGATTTCCGTGAGCCGGGGCCGGGACGGACGTCCATCGGTCAAGATCAACGGAAGACCCGTGCGCGGCCTCAAGCTGTCCCTGTCTCACGGCCGCGAGCATGCGATCGCCTTCGCGTTGCGCGCCTCCTAGTCGAGAGCGGGCGGGACCTCGGGGTTCGGGGAGGATTTTGTTTTGAGGAGATCTCGTATGAGCGTTCAAGCGGGGCTCTTGGTTCTTGCGCTTATGGTTTCGGGCGTATCGTCCTCTTGGGCCCAGCTTCGGGACTATTCACGCCTTAAGATCGCTCCGCACCCATCCGGAGGACTTTATATCGGTCAGTACGAGTGGGCGCCGGGCGATATCGCCGCGGTTGAAAAGGCGGGAGGCCGAACGGCGGCTCTTTGGTCCAAACACTGGGGTTGGTGGTCGGTCGGCCACGATAGTCAGGGAAGCCCGCACTTTGATGTCTCGGCCGCCAACGCGGCATGGAACGAAGGTAAGGCGGTGCTCGTCTCGGCTTACAGCGTGTATCCTTCGCCCGAGGAAACCGAAGCTCCAGCGGGTTTCACCGTCGACAAGCTGTTAAGCGGCGCCTATGACGCCGACTTGCATCGTTTTGCGGGGGAACTGCGGCAGTTTGGAAAACCCCTGTTTTTCACCACCGGGCGCGAACCCAACGGCGCGGGCGCGGATTATTTCGGGGGATTCGGGCCTCTCGGGAATCAATCGTTGATGTGGGCCCTGGAAAACAAGAAGGGCTTCGCCGAGTTCTCTCCCTCCGGCGTCCTTTACGCCGGCATTGGAAGCCCGGCAGTCTGCGACGGCGTCGAGCGTCTGAAAGCCGCGCAAAGGTATTACCACGATTTCTTCGTGAGGCGAGAAGGGCTCGAATTTCTCACATTCGATACCATGGGGTGGGCCGCGCTGGATCCTCTTCAAATCGGCTACGACGTGGCGGGACTGCCCGCCCACATCGATAAAACGTACGCCGAGACGCTCATGAAGAGCTGCCATGATTTCGCGAATTTCTATCCGGGAGCGGATTATGCGGATTGGGTCAGCATCACGTTTTACATGCTCGATTACCTCAAGAAAGACTTTCCGGAGCTTTCCAGCGACATCATCGTGCCCATCGCGACGCACCTGAATACGTTGAAGGCGATGACGACGAAAATTGAGGCGACCGCCCCAGGCAAGCCGGTGTTTATCATGGAACTCGGTTTCCCGGATTCAATGAATCCCGATTCGCAGTGGGCGGCCGCTAAGATCAGCACGGGTTTCCCGCGGATCGTGTCAGAATTTCCGTCTGTGAAGGGGTTCGCATTATGGTCGACGCTCCCGGAATTCACCGTTGATTTCCCTTACGATTGTCTCATCAGGCCCGAGACCAAGCAGGGCGCGGCGCTCGCGAACGTGTTCGCGAGCACTCCGTCCAAGTTCCGTTCGTGCGTCTATTTATCCGACGGCAAGCCGCTCCCCGCTTGCCGGACCGGGGACCCACCTTCGCGTCCTCAGGGGCTGCGCGTTCAGTAGAGGGAACTGCGGCTTACGGGATCGGTGGGAGTGATGCTACAATTGACCGTGATGGGCTGACCGAGTCTTCAATTGGGAGATCGCCATGAAATTTAAAATCCTGTTCGCGTTGCTGACGGCGATGTGTTTTCCGACGGCGGGGTTCGCCGGGAGGGCTCAGACGGATCTTCGGGCGGCGGCCTTGAGCGCTGAAATGGCCCTTGCGACGGATGCAGCCCGGGCGTGGGAGGTCTCGGGACGGTCCTATGACGGCGGGGAACCCGCCTTCTCGGCCGTCATGGCCGCAGGGGTCCTGAGTCGTAGGCCCGATTCCAACCTTGGAAGGGCCTCGGAAAATTATAGGGTCTCGACCAAAGTCGACTCTGGTTGGGATGAGGGGGCGGACGGTGAAGAGCAGAGACGAAACGCGCTGAATTCCTTGCGCGGGTATCTGAAATGGTATTACACCCCGACGAGAGATATTTATGATCTTAAGGTCCCCGTGGTAAACGTTGTCGGGGCGGCGCTGGTCGGGACGGCGGAGACGATTCTCCTCGTCCCTTTCACACTCCTTTTCTTGGCCCTCAACTAGGACCGGTTTAGAACAGCCTGGACATCCAACCGGGTTTTTGGTACCATATCCGCCTACCTCGAGAGGAGTCCTATGTACGCAATCATTGAGACGGGCGGAAAGCAGCTTTGGGTCGTTCCCGGCGAGACCGTGACGGTCGAGAAGCTGGATGTCGAGAAGGGCGCGACGCTGACCTTCAATGCGCTGTGGGCCGTGAGCGACGCTCCGGAAGGGCAGGAGCCGGTCTCTAGCCGTACGGCGAAGGTCACGGCGACCGTGGTCAAGCAGGGCCGCGGCAGCAAGATCATCGTTTTCAAGAAGCGCACCAAAAAGGCTTATAAAAAGACCCAGGGCCACCGTCAGTGGCTGACGTCAATCAAGATCGAAAGCATCTCCCTCAACTAATCTATGGCACACACGAAAGCACAGGGCTCTTCCTCCAACGGCCGCGATTCCCACGGCCAGCGTCTGGGCGTCAAGCGTTACGGCGGCGAAGTCGTCAAGGCGGGCATGGTCATCATGCGTCAGCGCGGCACCAAGATTCTTCCGGGTCTTAACGTTGGTCGCGGCAAGGACGACACGTTGTTCGCCAAGATCAACGGCGTGGTGACCTTCGAGTGGGCCTACAAGGACAAGAAGATGGCGTCCGTGTATCCCTCCGGAGCGAAGGACGCGTCGGCCAAGGCCGCAGTCAAAGCGAAGTAAGAGTCCTTTCCTCGTGGAGGCGGCGACCGCGCGGTGACTCGCGCACGCGCCGCCTCCGCGCGCTTTTTAGGGGGAGCGGCTTCTTTTTTCAGCTTACGACATGAACTTCATCGATAAAGTCAAGGTTTACGTGGCCGGCGGCGACGGCGGCAACGGATGCCTCTCCTTCAAGCACGAGAAGTACATGGAGTGGGGCGGCCCCGATGGGGCCGACGGCGGAAGGGGCGGAGACGTTTGGTTCGAGGCCTCCCGAAGGCTGACCACCCTGATGGATCTGCACTTTCGTCCCCACATCACCGCCGGGCGGGGCAGCCACGGAAAAGGCGGCCACAAAATGGGCGAAAAAGGGAAAGAGGTCGTCATCCCCGTTCCCGCGGGCACCGTTGTTTACCGAGACGGCGTCCTTGTCGCCGACCTTCACGCGGAGGGTCAGCGTTGGCTCGCCGCAGGGGGCGGTCGCGGCGGCCGCGGAAACTACTCCTTTAAGACGCGCATGAACACCGCTCCCCGCCTGGCCGAAAAAGGGGCGCCGGGCGAGAAGACGACCTTGACGCTGGAACTCAAGCTGCTCGCCGACGTGGGACTGGTGGGTTTTCCCAACGCCGGCAAGTCGAGCTTTTTGGCGCGCGTGACGAGCGCGCGGCCAAAAATCGCGGATTACCCCTTTACGACGCTGTCTCCGAATCTGGGCGTCGCTTGCCACAAGAACGTCAGCTTCGTGGTGGCCGATATCCCCGGATTGATCGAGGGCGCAAGCCAAGGCAAGGGTCTCGGACAGCAGTTCCTGCGCCACATCGAACGCACGCGCGTTCTCGTCCATCTCATCGATCCGGCGGGCTACATGGGCGAAGACCCCCTGTCGGGCGTCAAGACGATCGTCGCCGAGCTCAAGCGCTTCAGCTTGAAACTCGCCGGCAAGCACATGATTCTGGCGGTCAACAAGATGGATTTGCCCGAGGGCGCGGGCGTTTTCAAGGCCTTGAAAGCCAAGGACCGCGGCAAGGTGTTCGCGATCTCCGCGGCGACCGGCGAGGGCGTGTCCGAACTCTTGGACCGAATCATCGCGGAACTGGCCAAACACGAGGGCCCCGTCTGTTTCGAGGAGAAAAGTTCCGGGCAATCCCTGCACAAAGTCGAGCAAGGCTTCGTGATCGAGAACATGGGAGGGGGCGTTTACGCGCTGCGCGGAAAGTTCGTGGAACGGGCCTCCGCGATGCTTGACGTCAGCCTGCCGGAAGCGGTCAACCGCTACCAGCACACGCTCAAGCGCATCGGCGTCGACCGGGCTCTCAAGAAAGCCGGCATTCAGGAGGGCGATCAGGTCCGTTGCGGGGATTTTGTCTTCGAATGGTCGAACGCGCCTTTGAAACGCTTGAATCAAAAGCGCGGCGACGGGCGCACGCGCATCGGCATCGGTAAGAAGTGATGGCGGACACGCTCAGGGCTTATGAGGCGAAGCTCAGCGACGTCCACGACGTGTCCGCCGCCTACGACTTCTGCCAGGATCTTGCCGATCGTCACTATGAGAATTTTCCGGTCGCCTCCCTCCTGCTGCCCAAGCGTCTGCGCCGGCACGTGGCCGTTCTGTACGCCTTCGCGCGCATCGCCGACGATTTTTCCGATGAGCCTGAGTATGAGGGCGTGCGGCGAGAGCGCCTCGAGGAATGGCGCCGCGCGCTCTCCGACGTCGGCAACCGTCCCCCCCGGCATCCCGTATTCCTGGCGTTGGAGCGGACCATGCGGGAGTTAGGCCTGCCCAAGGAGCCCTTCGACGACCTGTTGTCCGCGTTCATTCAAGACACGGAGAAGCGCCGTTACGCGACGTTCGACGAGGTCCTCGACTATTGCCGCCGTTCGGCCAACCCCGTGGGGCGCATCGTGCTGATGATCCACGGCTATCGCGATCCGGAGCTTCTGCGCTACTCCGACGCGATCTGCACCGCGCTGCAGCTGGCCAACTTCTGGCAGGACGTTTCGGTCGATCTCGCCAAGGACCGGGTGTACATTCCCGAGGAAGACTTCAAGGCGCACGGCTATTCCGAGGCCGACCTGCGCATGGGCGTCTGCAATGAGCGCTTCAAGAGCATGATGAAGTTCGAGGTCGCGCGGGCGAGGTCGCTTTTCGAGCAGGGACGGCCCC
Source organism: Elusimicrobiota bacterium (assembly GCA_038060535.1). Taxonomy (GTDB): domain Bacteria; phylum Elusimicrobiota; class Elusimicrobia; order UBA1565; family UBA9628; genus GWA2-66-18. The sequence goes on from JBBTHA010000020.1 coordinate 28,349, forward strand.
TTTCGAGGAAATTAAGCTGGCCTTTGTCGTTGGAAATCCGCTTGACTTGGTACGGCGGCATGCAAATACTGAAGATGATTCATAAGTTGGATTTTGACACGATCCGCGCGCGCCCGGCGCTCAAAAAGCGCGATTGGATTCCTCTGGCCGCGCGCGCCCTCGTCGGCGCATGACCTCCGCGTCCCAGCGCCTTGAAAAAAAATCCAACTTCTTCCTCGGCTTTCTGCTTTTACCCCGGGCCAAGCGGGAGGCGCTTGGCGCCGTGTACTCCTATTGTCGACTCATCGACGATATCGTCGACGACGGGACGCGGACCAAGGATGAGGCGCGCCGCCAGCTGGAATTCTGGCGCGAGGAGATCCCGCGCCTTTTCCAGGATCAGCCCACGCACGAGGTCTCCCGCGCGCTGCTCCAGCCGATTTCCGCTTACGGCATTCCTCGGGAACCCTTTCTGGAGATGATCCGGGGCTGCGAGATGGATTTGGCCGGCGCTCGATATGAAACGCCGGAGGACTTGGAAGACTACATGCGCGGCGTGGCGTCCTCGGTCGGGATGATGTGCATCCATATTTTCGGCTGGCGCCACACCGGACGCGAGGCGATGGGAGAATTCGCCGCGTCGTTCGGCTACGCCTTCCAATTGACCAATATCATTCGCGACGTGGGCGTCGATCTGGAGCTGGGCAGGGTGTATCTTCCCCAGTCCGATATTCGGGCCGCCGGCTATTCCCTGGAGCGTTTGATGCGCCGCGACCACGGCCCCGAATTCGAGCGTTTGATGGAGGGGCAGCATGCTCGGGCCAAAGCCTATTACGCCCGCGCGCGCAGCCAGGTCGACTCCCGGGACCGCCCCGCTCTGCTGCCCGCCGAGGTCATGGCCCACGTCTACGAGGGCCTTCTCGACGAGATCAAGGACGAAGGATTTCGAGTTCTCTTTCATAAGACGCGGCTGCCGGCCTATCGTAAATTGGCCCTGGCGTTGAGGGCCTGGCTGTACTGTCATGACTTCTAGCCGCAGCGAGGTCGTGATCATAGGCGGGGGACTCGCCGGCCTGTCGTGCGCCGTCGCCCTTGCGGAAAATGGCCGCGAGGTCCTGGTCCTCGATAAAAAGCCGCATGTCGGGGGCCGGGCGTATTCCTTTCGTGAGAACGGCTTCGACCTCGATAACGGCCAACATCTTTTCATGGGATGCTACAGGGCGACGCGGCGTTTCTTGAGAACGATCGGAACCGAGGATCGGCTCGATGTCTACCGCGACGTCGTCGTCGATTACGTGGAGGCGGGCGGGCGGCGCGATCGGCTGTCCTGTCCCTCCTGGCTTCCCGCGCCGCTCCATCTGGCCGCGGGTCTCCTGGGCCTCAAGCACGTTTCGCTGGCTGAAAAAAAATCCCTGATCGCTTTCGATATCGCGTTGAAGGCCATGAAATCGGGTCCCGTTCCCGACGCCATCGAAAACATGACCGTTCGCGCGTGGCTGACGTCCTTGGGGCTGTCGGCGAATTTTCAAACCCGCTTCTTCGACCCCGCGGCGATCGGGATCTTAAACGAGAAGCCGGAGGCCGCCTCGGCGGCCGGCTTTATCCAGGCCTTGCGTGAAATGTTTTTTACCGGGAGGCAGTCCTCTCGCTTCGCTTTGGCCAACGTCGGCCTGTCGCGGCTCTATTGCGACGCGGCCCGGGATTATCTCGAGGCGCGAGGCTCGCGCGTGATGACGAACGTCAAGGCCGCCTCCCTGATTGAGGAAGGCGGCCGGGCGCGCGGCGTCGTCGCCGACTCGGGCGAGCGATTCGAAGCCGACTTCGTGGTGTCGACGCTGCCTCCATGGGATCTCAAGAAGCTTCGCCTGCCGGACGTCTTGCGCGGGACATGGGAGTCCCTGCTTCCGGCTCCGATCGTGGGGGCGACGATTAAGCTGGATCGTCCGGTGATGACCGAGCGTTTTCTCGGCCTTCTCAATACCGCAACGCACTGGGTTTTCAATAAGACGGCGATTCATGGGATTAAAGAGGAAGGGCAAACCTTGGCCGCCGTCATTTCGGGCGCTCATCGCGAGATAGCCTATTCGCCGGAGGCGATCATGGACGTCATCAAGAGAGATTTAACCTCCTGCCTTCCGGATTTTTCCGCGGCCAGGATAGGTTTTTCCAAGGTGGTCAAGGAGCCCTTCGCCACACTCTCCCCGGTTCCCGGATCGGAGGCCAAGCGTCCGCTGCCCGGCTCGGGGATGGCGGGCTTCGCCTTCGCCGGAGACTGGACGCGCACGGGATTTCCCGCGACGATCGAAAGCGCCTGCGTGTCCGGTTATGCCGCGGCCGCGGCTGCGGTCAAACCGAATGAATAGCTATAATCAGCCGCAACCCGTAGTGAGGAGAGCCCATGATCAAGTCCGATAAGTGGATACGAGACAAGAGTCTGAACTCGAGGATGATCGAGCCGTTCGTCGAGCATCAAGACGGCAAGGATAAGATCTCCTACGGTTTATCCTCCTACGGCTACGACATCCGCGTGGCCGACGAGTATAAGGTCTTCACCAACATCCACGGTTCGATCGTCGATCCCAAGAAGTTCGACGATAAGGCCTTCGTCGATATCAAGGCCCCGACCTGCGTCGTCCCGCCGAATTCGTTCGCGCTGGCCCGCTCCGTCGAGAAGTTCAAAATTCCCCGCGAAGTGCTGGCGGTGTGCTTGGGCAAGAGCACCTACGCCCGCTGCGGCATTATCGTCAACGTGACCCCCTTGGAGCCGGGCTGGGAGGGATACCTCACCATCGAGATATCGAACACCACGCCTTTGCCGGCGAAGATTTACTCCAACGAAGGCATCGCTCAACTTCTTTTTTTCGGCGGGGATCAGCTGTGCGAGACATCGTATTCCGACCGCAAGGGGAAATACATGGACCAGGTGGGCGTGGTCCTTCCCCGCATTCTCACCGCGAAATGATGGCGAGCGTTCTCCTCCTGCTGGCCCTTTGCGCCCAGGGGGTCGAGTTGGGCGGACATGAGCCCCAGGTTCCCGCAGCACCCTCGCCGGCGAGGGCCGATCAGCGCGCGGAGGTTCTCGAGGAGATGTGGCAGCGCCGCGTTCTCGCGCCGGATCTTTCGTCATGGGCTCCGGGGGACATGGATGTGCTGGAGAAGATCCGTCGCGCCGAGCCCGAGGCCCTTGAGTATTTGAAGAGAAAATTCGGGGGCGTCAAGCCTTGGACGACCGTCAAGCGCGACCTAGCCTGGCCTCGCGTCCTTCTCACCAAACCGGGCTATGATAAATATCTGCTCCATCTCAGCCAGGACGCTCTGGAATATTTCCAATCCAAGGGAACGGGAGCCAAGTGGGCGCTGAAAATGACCGACCTGGAGGGAAAACGCTTGTTTTCAGCGGATGGCCGGTTGACGCCCGCGGGAGTCGATGTGTACGGCCGCGCCAAGCTCAACCATGAGGTCTTTTGGAGGGCGCCGAACGGGGAGACTTTCGGGACGCGAAGGCCGCGCTCTCAATTTCCTTGAGTTTCCGTCGGAAAATTGCTACCATGACCTTACTATGCCTCAGAACAGTTATATGCATCCGCCCCGCCAGGCCGGCGTCGACCGCCGCTGGCATCACATCGATGCGAAAGGCCTCGTCTTAGGCCGCATCGCGACCAAGGCCGCCGATCTTCTGCGCGGCAAGCATAAGCCGACCTACACCGATTATGTGGACTGCGGCGATTTCGTCGTCGTGACGAACGCCAAGCAGGTGAAGCTGACCGGCAATAAAATCAACCAGAAGTTTTACTTCTCACATTCCGGCTTCGCCGGAGGCGCGAAAGTCACGCCGATGAGTCGGCAGATGGAACGCGACCCCCGAAAGATTCTCATGCTGGCCGTGCGCCGCATGATGCCGAAGAACCGTCTGGCGCGCCAGCAGCTGGTGCGCCTGAAAATCTACGTCAACGACAAACATCCGCATTCGGCCGTCGCGCCGAAGGCCAAGTAGGGACATCATGGGAAAATCCGAAGCGATTTGGGCCACCGGCCGCCGCAAAACCTCCGTCGCGCAGGTTCGTATTCTGCCGAAGGGCGAGGGCAAAGTCACCGTCAACAAGAAGCCCGTCGAGGCTTATTTTCACGGGCTTCCTCACCAGATTCGAGACGTCGTCGAGCCGATTCAAATCATCGAGGCGGCCAAGAATCACGATTACATCGTCAAGGTCGTCGGCGGAGGCATATCCGGCCAGGCCGGCGCCGCGCGTCACGCGATCTCCCGCGCCCTCGTCAAGCTTGACGAGAAAAACAAGAAAGCCTTGAAAGCCGCCGGATTCCTGACCCGCGATCCCCGCATGGTGGAGCGCAAGAAGGCCGGTCAGCCCAAGGCCCGCAAGCGCTTCCAGTTCTCGAAACGCTGATCGAGGCGGCTCCTGCTTATGGGAGACGATCGCAAGCCTGCGGAGCCGGCGCACGAAACGATCAAGATCCGGGGTCTTGCCCGTCTTGCCGCGGCATTCTTCGCCGTGTGGGGCGTTTTGGCCTTCCCCAAAGGAGTCTATGATCTCTTGGGAGGCGAGCCGGAGGCCAATCTTTACGCTCCCAAGCCGTGGGCTTTCGTGACCCACGACGAATGGACGCGCTATGCCCTCTTTGAGCTCATCTTCGGCGCATCCTGCCTGGCGTTGACGTGGTATTGCCTGCGTTGGTCCCGGCGCTTGCCGGAGACGATCCGGCGCGAGCGCCGCGAGCCGGAATTCTCCCTGTTGAGCTGACGAGGCATGATCAGGGTCGGCTGCTCCGGTTATCCCGTCTCCCGGGACCGCTACTGGCGTTGTTTGCCTTTCGTCGAAGCCGAGACCGGAAAGGGCTTGCCGAAGATCGAGACGTTGGCGGCGTGGAGGGCTGATGTGCCCGAGACGGGCGAGGCGGCCCTTCAGGCCCTTCGTTTGATCACCCACGGTCCGGAGGATCGCGGGTTTCCCCTTTCCGGGCGCAGGCTCGCAAAAAACCGACAATCTCTCTGCGGCGCGTTTCGCGAGACATTGGAAGTGCATGAGGCCTGGATGTCTACAAAGGCCGCCGCCGAGGCTTTGGGCGCGAGAATCGTGATCTTCGATTCGCCCGCCTCCTTTCAACCCGGATCGGATCGACTGCGCGACATTTATCGCTTTTTCAAGAAGATTACACGAGGACGCCTCACATTCGTTTGGCAGCCGCGCGGAATCGAATGGGACTCGCTTGTCGATAAGGTGTGCGCAGATCTAGGGCTGATCCGCGGCTTTGACCCCTTGCGTCAGGCGCCCCCTCGAAAGGGGGCCTTTCTGTACATGCGCCCGTTTCTGCCGCCGGCGGGGACGCTGACTGTTGACAATCTGGCTACAATTTCCCGGGTGAGCGCCGACGTCCCGTCTTATGTGGCGTTGTCTCATCGAGCGGCGTTTTACGATGCCCAACGCTTGAAGGAACACCTCGCGGGAGACAGGCGGTGACGCTGTGGTCCCGGGCCCGCGTCGCCTGGCAGGCGCTCAAGACCCGGCGGAAGATGAACCGCCAATTTCGCAGACGGGAAGATCCCTTCGGCTATTGCACGACGCCTTACGAGAGAGTGCGCCTGGAGGCTCTTGAGGAAGTCCTGGGGGCGGGTCCTTTGAACGCCGCGCTTGAGGCCGGCTGCGCGGAAGGTCATTTCACCGAGCGTCTCGCGCGGCGCGCCGCGGAGGTGACGGGACTCGACATTTCCGCCGTCGCTCTCGTCCGCGCCCGGCGGCGAGTTCCGTCCGCCGCGTTCATCGAAGGCGACCTGCTGAGCTGGACCCCCCCGTCCGGGGCGTCCTACGACGCGATCGTCTTGGGCGACGTTCTCTACTACCTCGACCGTCCGGGCGTCGCGGCCGAGTTCTCGGCGCTTTTCGGACGGATCGCCTCGTGGCTGGCGCCGGGCGGACGCCTTCTGCTCGCCCACGGGTTTTCCGGCGCCAAGGAACTGGCGCATCGCCGTTCGTTCCGAGAGCGATTCGAAGGCGCGGGGCTGAGGCTTCTGTCCGAAGGGGTCGTCGACGGGGCTGAACGCGGGGGAGTGCGGTGCGCGCTGGCGGTTCTGGTACGCGACGTGTGAAAATTTCGTAGACTTGGCGGCGATGCGCAGAAGCGCTGCCCAAAGCTTGACGGGTCAGGCGGAAACGCTGGTCGCGGCGGTCGCGGCCGCCGTCAGTTGGTTTCGCCGTCCCGCTCCATCGGCGTTGTCGGCCGCGCGCACGGCCCCCC
>JBBTHA010000020.1:34586-37210 GCA_038060535.1 Elusimicrobiota bacterium
GGGCCGCGAGGCGGCCGTGCGCGCGCTTCAATCGGCGCGAGGGGAGGCGAAAAACGACGCCGCGGATCTTTCGTTCTCCTTGCGTGAGGCCGTCGAGCATTCCGCGCAAGCCGTTTCCGAGGCGGCGCGATACGGCGTGGATGCGGACGCCGGCTTGCTGGAAACCGCTCAGGCGCTGGGCGAATCGGCCAAAGCCCTGGCCGCGGCCGCGGCCTCGACGGGCAGGATCCGGTCCCAAGCCCTTGTCGAGGCTAAGCGCTGGGCGATGGAGGCCGAGCGCCTGCGCCGGCTGATTCGCGCCGATGCCCACGAGGACCCGTCTCTTGCTCGCGGGCTGAAACGGGAGGCCGTCTGCAAGCGCCTGTCCAGCGCCGCAGCGGCCATACACGACGCCTGCGACGCGCTCGTCGCGGGGGTGGATCAGTGAGCGCCGCGGCCCTTCTGCTGAGCGCCTTTATCGCCGTGGGCGCGCGGGCCGAGGGTGATGAGCCGATCGTCGTGCGCCTTTACCACACCAACGACATTCACGGATGGATCATGCCGCGTCCGGATAAGTTCCAGAACGGCCGTCTTGTCGGGGGCGCCGCGGCGCTGGCCTCGTTGATCGCCAAGGACTCCGGTCCGAAGTTGATCGTCGACGCGGGCGATTGGTGGCAGGGTACGCCCGAGGGGTCTTTGAGCAAGGGCGAGGCTCTGGCGGACGTTTTCAACGCGATCGGCTACGACGCCGTGGTCGTGGGCAACCATGAGTACGACGCCGGAGCGGATTCGCTCAAGGCGCTGATCGGGAAAATGAACATGCCGGTGCTCTCCGCCAACACCTACGACCAGGGAGAGCCGGCTTCCTGGGTGCGCCCCTGGATCATCAAGGAGGTCGCCGGAGTCAAATTCGGCATTTTCGGATTGACCACCTCCAACATGCCCCGCCTGACATTTTCAAAACACATCGTGGGGCTTTCGTTTCGCCGCGAGGTCGACGAGGCCAGGGATATGGTCAAGGCGCTCAAGAGAGCCGGGGCGACGGTGATCATCGCCGTCACTCACGTCGGTCTCGAGAAGGAGGGCGCGTCGTTGGAGGGCGACCAAACCATCGCTCGGGAAACGCCCGGCATTGATGTGATCGTCGGAGGGCACAGCCACACGTTTTTGTCCCGTCCCCTTCGGGCGGGTGACGGCACGCTGATCGCTCAGGCGGGGGCGCAGCTCGTCAAGGTCGGCCGAGTGACGCTCGAGATCGACCCGAAAACGATGAAGGTTTCGAAGTCCTCCGGGGAATTGTTGGATTTGTGGAACGACCGAGTCGGCGAGAATCCAGAGCTCAAAGCGATCGCGCTCAAACACGAGCGGATGGCGGGACGGGAATTCGAAGTAGTGCTGGCCACGGCCGCGGGGGCCCTTATTCGCGACGCCGACGGCGAAAGCTCGATCGGCGATTGGATGACGGATTGCTACCGGGAGCGCGCGGATGTTCAGGTCGCCCTTCAGAACGGAGGTGGAATCCGCGGCGACATCGCGGCCGGCCCGGTGACCGTGCGCTCTCTTTTTCAGGTCATGCCGTTCGACAACACCCTAGTTAAGCTGTCCATGCTTGGGTCGGATCTTCGCCGAGTGTTCCAGCAGGGGGCGGGGGGGGCCCGCATGATCCAGGTGTCCGGGGCCGAGCTTGGGGTTCGTCGTTCGCGCCCGCCGTGGGAAAGGCTGGATTCGGTCTCGGTCGGCGGGGCTCCGCTGGATGATGCTAGAATCTACACGGTCGCCGCCCTCGATTTCATGACCGCGGGCGGAGACGGCTATTCGGCCTTCGATCATTTTATCTCGTCGGAAACGACGGGCGTGCCGGCTCGGGACGCGCTGCTCGATTGCGCCCGCCGCCAGGGGACGATCGCCGCGCCGGCCGCGGGGCGCGTGATCTTCAGGGAGGATTGACATGGTCTTCAAGGACGTTCGGGCGAAAGTCGAGAAGGGTTGGACGACGACCAAAAAAATTCTGGCCCTCATGAGCGTTTGGGGCTTGTTTTTCAGCCTCATCACCATCGGCCGTCTTTCGGTGGCTTTTGACTACGATGACACGCTGGTGAACTCGGAAAAGGCGTATGAGAAGGCAGGGCGCTCCGTGATCCAGCGCGACAGTCCGACCTATTGGGGGTCGCTCAACAACGCCTATGACTTGGAAACGGTCAAAATCGTTCCCTTCGCGCTGGCCTGCGCGCTGCGCGGTCTCGGGTTTCGGATCATTGTCATGGCCGAGCGCCAGGCCGTCGACGGGGACGCCTTGAAAAAAGAATGGCGCAAGTTGGCTCCGCGCTCGTTTCTTTTCACACCGGATCCCACGTCGAAGCATTTGCATATGCAGGAAGGCCATTTCGTCGCGTTCTTCGGCGACAGCGACCAAGACATGATCGAAGCCCGAAAGGCGGGCGTTTTGGCCGTGCGCGTCAAGCGCGGCCGCCACGCGCTTCGGCGAGATCCCTACGCTCCGGGGCGGTTGGGGGAGGTTGTCGTTCCCCTCTCACAATTCTAGGCGCTCGCGGATTCCGGCTTTTTGTATCCTTTGGGGCGCCTGTTTAGAGGGCGCATGACCCAGGTCTCGGAAACTCTCCCCAAGACTGAGAAATCAACGGAAC
>JBBTHA010000021.1:0-72510 GCA_038060535.1 Elusimicrobiota bacterium
GGGGGACCGGGCCGTGCCGCTTCGACGGCGTCGCCGGCGACGGCGTCCGTTGCGAGCACATCCCCGCGGCTTTCGATGGAGACGGCCTGTGAGCGTGGAACTGATTGCCCAGCCGCTTCCGGAGGAAAAAGCGCTGCCTCTGTGGGGCCACGTGGGTGAATTGCGCGAGCGCCTCATCAACTCGGTGCTGGCTGTTTTCATCGTGACGGCGGCCGGTTACTGCCTGCGCTTTCGGCTCTGGGAGGCGGCCAAGCGTCCCTTGCTTCAAGCCATCGCGCGACGTTCCCTCGAATCGCCCGAGATGTTTGCGCCCTTCGCCTATACCAATCTCTCCGAGCCTTTTTTCGCCTTGATGAGGCTTTCGTTTTGGGCGTCCGTTTTCGTGAGTTCCCCCTATTGGTTCTACCAGCTTTGGGCCTTTGTTCGTCCGGCGCTGCGTGAAAAGGAACGGAAGATGGCGACCGTGTTCGTGGCGGCCACGAGCCTGTGCTTCATCTTCGGGGCGGTTTTCGCCTACTCCATCGCTTTCCCCATTCTGGCCGATGTGCTCATGGACGAGGCGTTCAAGGCGGGTTTGCGCCCGAATCTTCGCCCCAACGAATACCTGGATATCCTCCTTTATACGGTGCTGGGCGTTGGGATCGCCTTCGAGGCTCCCGTCTTGTTCTATTTTTTGGGACGATTCGGTCTGGTGACTTCACGGGCGATGCTGTCCTATTGGAGACAGGCGGCGGTCGTGATTCTGGCGGCGTCCGCCCTGCTCACGCCCGGAGACATCATCGCCACGACGATCCTTTTTGGCGTCGTCTTGCTCGTCCTGTATTTCGTGTCCACGGGAGTGGTCTGGTTCGTCGAGCGGCGAGCCGCTAGGCCATAAGTCCCACAGGGACGACCTGCCTTTGCCGCCCGGGGTTCGGGACTTCTGTCCCTATCGATGGCGTCCCAGACATGGGAGGATCGATCCATCGGATACTCTCGGAGCCACGAACCATGAAACCTATGATTGCGACGATTCTCTCTTTTGTCTTGATGGCTTCATCCGTCGCGCCGGCCGCGGCCCAAGGCGTTGCCCAGGCGTTCAACTCGAGCGTTCTGCAGCCGAAAGATATTCCCTCGCTGCTTCAAGTCTGGAACGTGTCGGCGGAGCGATTCGCCGCCATGACCGACGAGCAACAGGTCAAGCTGATCAAGGGCATGGGCTTTCTCGAGGCCGGACGGCGCATGCGCATCGAGGAGCTGAAAGTCGCGGCCAAAGAGAACTGGATGAATTACTTGACCCCTCAGGGACATATCACCCCCGAGGGAGAGGCCCTCATCGACGCGGCCTTCGCGCGCGCCGTGGCGGAGATTGAGCCCCTTGACTGGAGTCTTCTGGGACTCGACCCCGAGACCGTTTCTGAAATCGGCGGGAGCGCCTCCTCCGGCGCCGATGCCGAGGAACTGGCGCGAAAGACGAGCTCCCTGTTCGACGGCTCTGGCCCGAGCGCGCCGATGCTTTTGGGCGAGACGGCGACGGGGGCCGCGGGCGCTGCGGGCAGCGGGCACCTTTTTGCAGCCCTCGCCGCGAAGCACCAAGCCTTGGCTTTCGCCGGGCACGCCCAGGCGGCGAAGGCCGCCGCGCAAGCGTTGGCGCGCCAGGCCATCCTGGCCGCCAAGTCGGGAGACCTCGCTCGGGCGGGGCAGCTCGCCGTTCAGGCGAAAGCCTCGGGAGCTGAGGCGATGAATCTGAAAGAGGCGGCTCTTCATGCCGCCGACAAAGCGCACGGTCTGGCCAATCTGGCGAAAATCTTGACCGTCGCTTCGGGCGGAATCGCCATCGCGGACGGCTTGTGGGACGTGTACAAGGGAATCGAGGCTCGAGGAGACACGCAGGATCAACGCGAGGTCGACGAGTCCTTCCTGGCCGCGGTGCAGGCGGTCTCCGACGGAGTCATGACCGACGTGGGCAGCCGCATCGCGCGCGCCTATTTCTCGATGCTGGGCATCGAGCCCTCTTCGGTTCAGCGGGACATCATCGTTCAATCCTTCAACGACGTCGCCTTTGCCGTTCCGGCCGAGATCGCGGCCAAAGCGGCCGAGGTGGTGCGGCGCGCGCTGGCCGAGCTCGAGGCTCAGGGGCGACGGGCCGATGAGCGGATCGTCATCGGCGGAGTCAAAGTGAGCGCGGGGGCCTTGATCGTGATTTCCGCCCTGCTGCTCAATCCGGTGACGGGTCCCTGGGTGGCGGCCGGAGCCTCGGTGGTCTATTTGGCGGCGACGGCCTATCAGCACCGCGACAAGCTTCTGGAGGCCTGGGAGGCCGTCAAGCTTTTCTTCTCTTCTTCTACGGAGATCGTACCCTTAGGCGGCGAGCAGCCCTAATCGTCGCGCACGGACGCGCCTTTGGAAGGCGGCAAAAAGACGGACACCGTTTCGCCGCGCGGGCTTTTCGCGATCGTCATGACGATGCGGTCGGACTCGACGAGCAAGGCCGAGGCCAAGCGCAGGGTCAGGGCCTTGGCGCGGGAGGAGGCGAGCTTGTCATGAGTGTTGCGGACGTGGAGCGCGACCTTGTACGTTCCGTCGGGGCGGGGTTCCGAAGTGAGCAGGCGTCCGACGAAGGCGTCGATCCACCGCTTTGATTCCACCTTCCACGCCGATTTTCCTTCAATGAATAGGAGGCCGGCGTCCGCTTCCAAGAGCGTTTCTCCGCCGTACTCGTGGTGGGAAAAGGAGTTGATAAGCGCGGGATCGCTTTCCACGACGAAAGAGCGGCCCGCGCGGCGTCCCGTGAAACGGTATTGGTAAGAGCGCCCCGTGACGATCGCAGGTTGGGCGTCATTGCCGGTGCCGTCCCATTCCAGGCGGCCGGTGAGCGCGCCGACCCCGTCGCTGGACCATACGACCGAGCTTTTCGAATCGACGATTTCAAAAGTCCATTCATCATAAAGGGCTTTGATGTTGGCGGGAGACAGGACCAGAAACGGGGGTTCTGGAAACGGACGCAAGAGGCGGGACATATCCCCCCCCGCGCGAAAGCGTTCGGGTCCCGCCGCCAAGCCCCGCCCGAACGCCAGGGAGGCCAGCACTTCGTCGACGATGGGTTTAGAGGCCGTCGGGGGCGCGACCTGAACCGTCATCGCCGCGGCGCGAGCGCGCACCGTGATGTCCTGGGTCAGCTCCGTCCGGGGTTTGGATGCGGCGGCTTGGGAGACGATGAACGACAGAAGAAGAGCGGAGGCCGGCATCATCGTCGCGCGGGTTCGGTGGCGAGCGCGATTTGAGGAGCTCCCGCGGATTTGGCCGAGAGAATCAGTCGCTGGATGATCCGGTACGGCGTTGCGGCGTCGGCGCGCAGCAAGACGATGCCGCCCCGCTTGCGGTCGATCTCGCGGCGCAGGTCGGATGTGAGATCCTCCCACGAGGAAGGCGAGGCGCGAACGGACAGCGAACCGTTCTTGAGATAGGTCACGGCGATGGTGAGCTCTTGATTGGGCGGCGTGCCGGCCGCGGGAAGCTCCACCGGGAGCGTCGGGTAGGCCAGCAAGGGAGCGGTGACGAAAAGAATCACGAGAAGGACCAGGGAGATATCGATGACCGGGATGATGTTGACTTCCGTCACCGGTTCGGGTTCCGGAGAGCTCGAGCGCATACGCAGCAGGGAGTAGGACGCCATCAGCGGTCCTCGTAGTCGGCCATCTGCACGAGGGCGGCGACCGCCCCCGCGTTTTGGACCGTTTCGACGGCGTTGACGACGCGACCATGAGAGGCGTCGAGCTCGGGAGCGATGAAAACCTTGCGCTCGGTGCGTCCGGCGAGCGCGGCCCGCAGCCAATCGGCCAGCTCCAGGGTCGTCGCCAGCACCCGGCCGTCGACGACGAAGCCCCGCGGCGTGACGCCGACGGCCAGCGATTTTTCAGGCTCGCGCTGAGTCAGTATCTCCGTGCGCATGGGCAAGGCGACCCTGGCTTGGGTCGCCGCGGTGTGGATTTTGAGCATCGACTGGGCGGCCATGGGCGAGAGCACGAGAAGGATGATGAGAAGGACGAGGGAGACGTCGGCCAGAGGCACGACGTTGACGTCGGAGATGGGAGCGGGTTCCTCGTTTCTATGGAACGGGTTTGCCGCCATGAAAATCTCCCAGCAGCTGCGCCAGCTCAAGCACCCAGAGGTCGGCGGTGCTGAGCCGCTGGCGAGCGGCCATAGTGAAGTAGTTGTAGAGCAGGGCGGCGAACACGGCCAAGCCGATGCCGAAAGCCGTGGAGACGAGGGCCTCGGAGATGCCGGCCGCGACGACGGCCGGCCCGCCGGCGCCCGCGGCCGCCAGATCGTGGAAGGCGCGCATGATGCCAAGAACGGTTCCCATGAGGCCGATGAGCGGAGAAATGAAGCTCGCCGTGCCGAAGAGGCCGACGCGGCGGTTGAGGGAGAGGCTCAGGCGCTGGCGGTAAAGCTGAAATTCCTCGACAAGCTTTTCGGCGGTCGGCGCTTCCAGCGCGAGCAGGCGGGCGAAAGCCTCTCCCATCAGGGAATTGTCGCGCCGCGCCAGGGAAAAAGCGCCCTGAACGTCGCCGACGCCCAGGCGCTCGCGGATCTTTTTCCACAGCTCGTCTGGAAGGCGCTGGGTGTACCAGAAGGCGTGGATGCGCTCGATTCCTTGGGCGAGGATCACCATGGACAAGACGAGCAGCATGGGCATCGCGATGCTGATGCGCAGCATCTGCACGAGACTCATTTCAGGCACAGGCGAAGTATAGCGGAGTACGCGTAAACCCGCAAGGCTAAGACCTGGGGCTGGCTACAGCGCCTGCCGTCGTTTGCGGGCCGTTTCGAAAGTCGATCCGCTCTTGTCGGCGAGGTTGATGATTTCATCGTATAAAGGACGGGCCGCCTTGGAATCGTCTTCGAGCTCCAAGAGAAGCGCCAAGCGCAGCAGGCCCGAGAGGCGCACGGGGTCGCTTTTGGGCGATTGCGATTTCAGGCTCTCGTAGGCCGCCTTCGCCTCCGGGATCTTCTTTCGGCGTTCCTGCACGAGCCCCAGCCCGTACAGGGATTTCAGGCGTTCGGCGGGGCCCGTCGCCCGCGCGTAGGCCGCGGCCGCGCCGTCCAAATCTCCCCGTTCCTCGCGCAGACGCGCGCTTTGCGCCCAGGCCGAGGAGGCTTTTTCGTGGCGCGCGAAGGCCTGGGCAAACGAGCTCCACGCTTTTTCCGCCTCTTGATTCTTTCCGGACTTGGTCAGGGCCAGGGCCAGGTTGTAGCGGGCTTCGGCGGCGGCGGCTCCGGTTCCCGCGACCAGAGCGTAGGCTTGGGCCGAGCCCGGAAAGTCGCCCGCGTCAAAGAGCATGCCGCCCAGGTTCATCGCGGCGTCTTGCGCGCGCGGGTGTTTGGGGTGCTCGCGCAGAAACCGCCGATAAGCCTCGGCGGCGTCCTGGGTGCGATTGAGCTGGCGCAGGCATTCGGCGTGATAGAATCGGGCGTCGGCGAGAGTCTCCGCCCGCGGCGAACTCTCGATGTGCCGGCGAAAAAGATTCTCGGCGCCGGCCCAATCTCCGCGCGTGTAGGCCTTGGCGGCCAAATCCCATCCAATCCTGGGCACGAGAGGATGCTCCGGGTTGCGCGCGGCCAGGGAAGCGAGCTCCGGATCGTTTTTATCGGCCTGCCAGAGGGCGGTCAGCAACAGCGCCTCGACTTCGCCGGTTTTGGCGCCCGGGGCCGCGGCGAGGTATTGCCTGTAGAGCGGGACGGCCTGCTTCCAGTTGTTACTGTTGTAATGGACCTGGGCCATCAGAAGCAGGGATTCGCGCTCGGCGTCGGGAGCCTGAGAGACGCGAGCCATGAGGCGGTAGTTTTCGAGAGCGAGATCGGATTTCCCCAGCGCGTTGTAGAGCTGGCCGAGCTGCAGGTGGGTGTGCGCGGCGAAGGCGGAGGTCGGGTGCCTGGCGCCGAGGTCTTTGAACGCCGCGATCGCCTGGTCGATGTCGTTGAGTTTTTTAAGGCACAACCCCCGTTGATACAGGGCCTGGGCGTTCATGGGGCTCTTGGGAAAGCGCTCGACGAAGCGTTCGTAGGCTTGAGCGGCCTGGGCGTAGTTGTGCGCCTGCATGAGCATGTGCGCGCCCGAGAGCGAGGCGGACTCGCGCACGTCGCTGAGGTCCCACTTGGCGGCCTCCTCTTCGGCGCGCTCGAGCGCGTTCCGGGCGCGATCGTGTTTTCCCTGGCGGGCCCAATCCGAGGCGATCATCGCAAGCGCGTAGGCGCGCGCCGGCGAATTGAGCCCGGAGGCCGAGACGGCGCGGTAATGTTCGGCGGCCGCCGTCTTGCGGCCGAGGCGATCCTCGGCCGCGGCCCGCCAGATCTGAGCCAGCGCCAGCCAACGGTCCGTCGCGCTCGCGGAGTCGACTTCCGGAATGACGGCGAGCGTTTCCTCGTCGAGTCCCAGCGCCGCCATCGCCGCGCCAAGAAGATGCAGGGATTTCGAGCGAACGGCGGGATCTGGGCTTTCGATCAGCGGCATGAGCGCGCCTTGGGCTTTGGCCGCCTCCCCCCGGCGCAGGTGCAGCGCGGCGACGGCGAGGTCGACCTCGGGGCTCGCGGGATGCGAGGGATATTGACGCTTGAAGTCAGTGGCCTGGGCCAAGGCGGCGTTCGCGTTTTTATTGGCGATCGCCCCGCGCAGATTTGCCAGCGCGTCGTCGGGAGACTGCGAAGGCGTCGGGGGAACGAAGGGCTCGTCAGCCTGGATGGACGCGGGGATCGACTCGATTCCCAGCTGGTTCTGAAGCAGGCGCCGCCCGTTGATGGCGGCCTCCGTGAGAGGATAGCGCTGAACCAGGATTTCCAGGCTGTGCCGGGCGTCGGCGTACTCCGCCTCGTTGATCGCCGCCTCCGCCTTCCGTAACAGGCTTTGCGCGGCGATTTCGGCGTTGGGAGACGCCGCGCCGGCCTGGAGGCTGCAGAAGAGGACGATCGCGTTGATGATCATGGCTTAAGAGGTGAAGCGGAAAGTGACTCGTCCCCAATCGTCCTGAGCTCCGGCGTTGGCCGGCATCGGCTGGAATCTCCATTTGCGTAGAGCGTCGAGAGCCAGGCGGTCGATCTCCGGGAAGCCGGAGGTTTTCTGTATCACGGCGCTCGGGTCGACGCCGCCGTTGGGCAGGACCTTGAAACGCACGGTCACCGTCAAATCGAGGTTGCGCGTGGCGATCCAATCAGGGCTTGTTGGGGAGACTCGCGCAAGAATGCGCCGGTCGCCTACGGGACCGTCGACCGCCCAAGAAACCCCCCCCTCCTCCAGGCCCGCCGCGCCGCCGCGGGACCCGGTTTTGAGGGGACTGTCGCCGCCGTCGCCGGCGGCGTTTCCGGGATTGACGGACTCTGCCAAGGCCGCGGCCGCGCCCGCTTTGCGGGCGGCGGACTGGCGGGCGAGGGCGGCTGCGGCGTCGCCCTGACCGGAGGAGGGTGACGTCGCGCGAGTCGATGATCCCGAAGAGGCCTTCCCCGCCGACGGGGACGCCGACGCGGCGCCCGCCGAAGCCCTTTCGGCGGCGGACAGGGCGGAGAGTTCCTGGGTGAGTTCCGCGCGTTTTCGTTCCTTGACGGCCTTGGCTTCGGCGGCCAGGCGCAGGCGTTCGGCTTCTTGCGCGGCGCGCCGCTCGGCCTCTTCACGCGCGGCTTGCGCCTGAGCTTTCTTGATGACCTCCTGCCGTTCATTTTCCGCGCGGATCTGCTCCTGGCGGCGTTGTTCCGCGATCCTCGCTTCGGCGGCCAGGCGCTCGCGTTCGGCTTTCTGCGCGGCGCGCCGCTCGGCCTCTTCGCGCGCGGCCTCGATTTTGGCCTTCTGGAGCGCGTCCTGACGTTCTTTTTTGGCGAGGGCCTGCACCTGGCGGCGTTGCGCCTCGATTTTATTCGCCTCGGCGGCCAGGCGCTCGTGTTCGGCTTTCTGCGCGGCGCGCCGCTCGGCCTCTTCGCGCGCGGCCTCGGCTTTGGCTTTTTGGAGCGCGTCCTGACGTTCTTGTTCGGCGAGGGCTTGCTCCTGGCGGCGCTGCGCCTCGATTTTCTTCGCCTCGGCGGCGCGCTCAAGGGCGAGGACGTCGACGGCGGGCCGAGCCGGGGGTTTGGCCATGGGCGGGAGTCGGGGGCGCTTGAGAGAGGCTCCCGGCTTGTTGATTTTCGAGAGCGCCGCGGCGGGTTTGGGATTTGGCGCGGGTTTTGGCGGCGCGTCGATCGCGCCGATTTTGATCGCGTCCCGTTCGGCGCGCGCGGAGGGGCCCGGCGACGCCTCGAGCGCCGGCGGCAGCGGGATTTCCGCGACGAACTCGACGGGAACGATTTTATCGGCTAAACGCTCCCCGCTTCCCCAGCGGATGGCGGGGTTGAGGGTGAGCAGGCCCGCGTAGGCGATCAGCGAGGCGAGGTAAAACGGCGCCTCGTGGAACCAGTCATATTCGACTTGCTCGCGCCAGGACATGCCGCAAGGATAGCTTGCTCGGCCTCGGCGCGCAAGTCTTGAGCGCGGCGCGGCCGTTGCTAGGCGATGTTTTTGAGGCAGGCCTCGGCGATGCTCGGCGCCGACAGGCCGTAGCGCTCATACAGCTGTTCCGCAGACGCCGACTCGCCAAAGGAGCTCAAGCCCATGCGCACGACCGGTACGGCGAGGCCTCGCTCGGCGATCGCCTCGCATACGGCCGAGCCGAGTCCGCCGTGGATGTTGTGATCCTCGACGGCGACGATTCTTTGTGAGTCAGCCGCCATGCGCGCGACGCCGTCGGCGTCGAAGGGCAGGAGCGTGGAGGCGTTGGCCACGCGCACGGCAAAGCCCTTGGACTCGAGAAGCTTGGCGGCTTCCAGCGCGTAAGGCACGGGGCCTCCCGAGGCGATGATGGTGGCCTGAACCTTGGCGGGCTTCTTGGAGGGTTCGAAGAGTACGTCGATCTTGCCGTGCCGCCATTGATAGCCGGGGCCGTGAACGTCGGGCATCTTCTGGCGGGTCAGCCGCAGATAGACGGGTCCTTGGTGGGCCAGCATCCAGCGCACGGCCTGCTGGGTCTCGATGTGGTCGGCCGGCTGCAGGATGGTCATGTGAGGAAGGGCGCGCATGGCCGCCACGTCCTCAAGGCCCATCTGCGATGTTCCGTCCTCGCCGATGCCGATGCCCGCGTGGGTGCCCACGAGCTTGATGTTGGTTTGGTTGTAGGCGGCCGAGACGCGGATCGTCTCCACGCGCCCGATGAGAAAGCAAGCGAAAGACGTCAGCACCGGCACCTTGCCCGAGAGGGCCAGGCCAGCGGCCATGCCGACCATGTTTTGCTCGGCGATGCCCATTTCGAAATGGCGCTGAGGAAATTTTTTCAAGAACGGCTGGGTCATCGTGGATTTAGAGAGGTCGGCGTCGAGGACGACGATGTCGGGATTATTCTCGGCGGCCTCAAGAAGAGTTTCGCCGAAGGATTCGCGGGTCGCTTTAGCGGTCATTTTGGATCTCCAGGCACGCCTTATCGGCGTCTTCTTTCTTGGGGGCGTTGCCATGCCAGGCGATGTTATGCTCCATGAACGAGACCCCCTTTCCTTTGATCGTGTCCGCGACGATGACCTGCGGCCTGGAGTTTTTGGCCGCCCAGGCCTTGTCCAGCGCTTTTTCGACGGCGTCCATGTTGTGGCCGTCGACGCGCTGCACGTCCCAGTTGAAGGCCTTGAGCTTGTCGACGAGAGGGTCGATGTCCATGACGTCCTTGACCTGTCCGTCGATTTGCCCGCCGTTGTAATCGACGATCGCGATGAGGTTGTCGAGCATGAATTTAGGGGCGGCCATGAAGGCCTCCCAGCACTGTCCCTCCTGCAGTTCGCCGTCGCCCAGGACGACGACGGTTTTCCAGGTTTTTTTATCGAGCTTGGCCGCGGCGGCCATGCCCAGACCGACGGACAGGCCTTGGCCGAGGGAGCCGGTCGAAAACTCGACGCCCGGCAGGCGCAGGCGGTCGGGGTGGCCCTGCAGCGGGCTGGAAAGCTTGCGCAGGCCCAGAAGATCTTCCTTGGGGAAATAGCCGCGATGGGCCATCACCGCGTACAGCGCCGGGCAGGCGTGGCCTTTGGACAGGATGAATCGATCTCGCTGCGCCCAATTCGGATTCTTGGGATCATGCTTGAGAAACTTCCAGTACAGGACGATGAGGATATCGATGACCGACAAGGAGCCGCCGGGGTGGCCGCTGCCGGCCGCCTCGATCATTCGGATGATCTCCAGGCGCATGGACTTGGCTAATTGCTTGAGGCTGGCGTCGGTCTTGGTGGTCGTGGGCATGGGCTGATTCTACAAAAATGGGGAGACGGGTCTATCGACAAACGTATGTGGTAGAATGGCAAACCATGAAGATCAAGCTTTACATCGGCGCCATCCGCGCGGCCGCCAGGCACATAAAAAAGAAGGCTCCGGGTTTTCGACCCGACGTCGGCGTCATCTTGGGATCGGGCTTGGCCAAGGCGGTTCCTCGCCTGGAGCGGGCGATCTCCATTCCCTACGGCGACATTCCGGGATTTCCCCGCACCACGGTCCCCGGCCATGAGGGCAAGCTGCTCTTGGGACGCAGCGCCGGACGCTCGGTGGCGGTCATGCAGGGCCGTTTCCATTACTACGAAGGCCACGCGATGGAGTCCATCGCTTTGCCGGTGCGCGTTCTGGAATACCTCGGCCTTAAGACGCTGGTCGTCACGGCGGCCGTCGGCTCCATGCGCGAGAAGGTCAAGCCGGGGCATTTTACCGTTCTCACCGACCACATCAACTTGATGGGACGCAACCCCCTGAGGGCCTTTCATGAGGAGGAATTCGGCACCATGTTCCCGGACATGAGCGCCGCCTACGATCCGCGCGTGAGCCGGATCCTGACGGCCTCGTGTCGAAAGCGCAAGGTCCCCTCCCATCGCGGCGTGTACGTCGCCGTGGGAGGACCTTCCTACGAAACACCAGCCGAAATTCGCGCCTTCCGCGCGCTGGGCGGCGACGTGGTCGGCATGTCGGTGGTGCCCGAGGTCGTCGTCGCGCGTCAAATGGGAATCGCCACGGGCGCGCTGGTGTGGACATCCAACATGGCCGCCGGCCTACCCGGATCCATTCAAAATCACGGCGACGTGCTGGCGCTCGGCGCCCGAGTCTGCGACGACTTGCGCGCGGTGCTTGGCGACGTGATCGCCGCTCTTTAAACCCATGCTGTTTCTCGACCTCATCGCCAAGAAGCGCGACGGCGGACGCCATACCCCCGAAGAGATCGACTTCATCGCGCGCGCGGCGGCCAAGGGCTTGGTCCCGGATTACCAGCTGTCGGCTTGGCTGATGGCCGTTCTATGCCGCGGGATGGACGAAAAAGAAACCGTGGCCTTGACCCGGTCCATGGCGCGTTCCGGGGACATGCTGCGTCTGGGGTCTTTCGGGCGGCCGAAGGCCGACAAGCACTCCACCGGTGGAGTGGGAGACGGCGTGTCCCTGGCGCTGGCTCCTTTGGCGGCCGCCTGCGGCCTGGCCGTTCCCATGATGTCTGGCCGGGGCCTGGGCCATACCGGAGGCACTCTCGACAAGCTGGAATCTATCGACGGGTTTCGAGTCCGCCTGGAGCTGCCTGAAATTCGCGAGCAGGTCCGCCGTCTTGGACTGTGCCTCTTCGGACAAACCGGCATGCTGGCTCCCGCCGACCGGACGCTCTACGCCCTGCGCGACGCGACGGCCACCGTTCCGGCGCGTTCGTTGATCGTGAGCAGCATCCTTTCCAAAAAAGCGGCCGAGGAGCTGGACGCGCTCGTTCTCGACGTCAAAGTCGGTTCCGGGGCGATATTCCGCGACGCGAAAAGCGCGCGCGAGCTTGCGCGCGCCTTGGTCAAGACCGCCAAAGGCCTGGGCATTCCCTCCGTCGCGGTGCTGACGGCCATGGACGAGCCGTTGGGCCGTTTCGTGGGCAACGCCCTCGAGGTCCGGCAGGCGGTCGACATCCTGCGCGGCGATCGAACCGCGGCCGACTACCGCGAGTGCCTGCTGTGCCTGGGAGGCTGGATGCTCAAGCTCGCCGGAGTGGCCAAGACCCAGGCCGCCGGAGAGCGGATGATCGCCCAGCGCATCGACGACGGCTCTGGCTTCGAGCTGTTTTGCCGCGCGGTCAAGGCCCAAGGCGGCAACGAGGCGGTCGTGCGCAATCCGGACCTGCTGCCCAAGGCCAAGATGTCGCGCACGGTGCTCGCGCCCAAGTCGGGGTACGTCTCGATTCTCGACGCGCGCAAGATAGGCCATGCGGCGGTGATGCTGGGAGCGGGCCGCGCGTTCATGGAGGCCGAGCTCGATTACGGCGCCGGGCTCGAGCTTCTCAAAAAAGTCGGCGATCGGGTGGACAAGGGGGAGCCCGTCGCCATTCTTTACGCCGCCGACAACGCTCGACTGGATCTTGGCGAGCGCGAATACCGCGACGCGCTCGTCGTGGCTTCGAAGTCCCCCCGCGCCCGGCCGGTCGTGCTCGAGGTCATCCGCTAGCCATAGGAGGAGTCATGCCCAAACTTTTCGTCAGCGACCATCCCCTCGTGTCGGACAAGCTCGCTCGCCTGCGCGACAAAAACACCGATCCGCAGGCGTTCCGCAGCCTGATGGCGGAGGTGTCCATGCTCATCGGCTGCGAGGTCCTCAAGGGCGTTCGAAATAGAAAGTCGATCGTGCAGACGCCGTTGAAAGCTTCGCCCGCGGTCATGTTGGACCAACCTTTGACGTTCGTCGCGATTTTACGCGCGGGCCTGGGCATGATCCCCGGCCTGCTTGAGCTCGCCCCGAAGGCGGCCATCGGCCATATCGGCCTTTATCGCGACGAGAAGACGCTCAACCCGGTCCGCTACTACGTCCGTTTGCCGAAGAAAATCTCCAGTCACTTCGTGGTTTTATGCGACCCGATGCTGGCCACCGGAGGCTCGGCGTCCGAGGCGATTCACATCCTCAAGACCGACGGAGCCAAGGACATCGCCCTGCTGACCCTGCTGTCTTCCAAGCAGGGAGTGGCGCGCATCCACCGCGACCATCCCGGCGTTCCCGTCTACACCGCGGCGGTCGACGCCGTGCTCAACGGCCAAGGCTACATCGTCCCAGGCCTGGGCGACGCCGGCGACCGTCTTTTCAATACCTGACCTGACCCGAGACACGCGGATGTTGGGCCTAGGCACGGCGTCCGTGACTTTGAAAAAAAAGACGGCCCCCGAAGGCCGGGGGCCGGGTCTAGGCGCTTGGTCGAAGACGCCCTAGAGGGTCGAAGCCGGGGTGCTCACGCAGATGTTGGGCCACACGCAAGGCTTGAACTGCGCGAGCGTCTGCACGGGCTGCTCCAGGCAGATGTTGGGCCACACGCAAGGCTTGAACTGGGCGGTCTGAAGCGCGGGCTGCACGTTGAAGAGCGAGAGAGTCATAATGAGGTTAATCATGGGGACAGTGTAGCGTTCGCGCGGCGTCGCCGCGATGAGAGCAGTCAAGCGCTCGCTTTGACGCCTCTCATTGATCTGCGTCAACGATTGGGAAGGCCGGGGGCTTACGCCGCGACGCCCGACAGCGCGCGCAGCGCCGACTCGTTGATTATGAGAAGGTCTTTTTCCTTCTTCTGCAGAATGTCCCGCTCCTCGAAATCTTTGAGCAGGCGCACGGTGGTCTCGATGGTCAGCCCCGCCATTTCGGCCAGATCGCGGCGCTTGATGCCGGCGACCAGGGCATGGGGTTTATGGGACTGCATCATGCGCAACAGCGTGTCGGCCAGGCGTCCGCGCGCGGGCTTGAAGGCGATGTCTCGCGCCTTGTTCTCTCCGCGGCGCACGTCTCGGGCGAGTTCCCGCATCAAGGCGAAGGAGGCGACGGGATATTTGGCGAGAAAATTGAAAAACGTCCGGGTGTCGATCATGGACACGACGCTCGGCTCGAGGGTTTCGCCGGTGCCGGTGTACTGCCCTTCATTGGCCAGAAGAGCGACGTGGCCGAGCAAGTCGCCGGGAGACTCGATGCGCGTGGTGAGCTGCTGACCGGTCCGGCTCGATTTGTAGACCTTGACCTTGCCCGTGCACACGACGTAGAGCCCGGGCGGCATCGATCCTTCGTGAAAGACCACCTCGCCGCGCTTGAAGGGGTTGGCTAGGCGTATCTCCCGCCAGGCTTTCTTGGATTCCTTCGTGCCGAGGAGTTCGTAAAAGCAATTCTTCTTGTGCGGGCACCACTCGCAGTTGGGAGCATCGCGTTTAGAGTATGGCATCGCTTCGTCATTGTAGCAACTTTGGAAGCTAGGCGCCCGAAAGGGGCTTGTCAGCGCATCGCGATGCGATTGCCGTACTGGGCGATGACGGCGCCAAACCCGCGAGCGCCTCGCAGCCCGGTGAGGTCGAGGTCGCTTTTCGACTGCATGACCAGGCGGCGCAGGTCGGAGGCGGAGGCGCAGGAGTCGAGTGAAACCCGCAGCGAGTTGAGGGCCGCGACGTTTCTCCCGGTCAGAGCGTAGGAGACGGCGACTTGATAGCGCGCCTGGACATTCAGGGGGTTGAGCGTCAGGGCCTTGCGCAAAAAGGGCAGGGCCTCGTCGGCCTGGCCGATCTTGTTGAACGCGGTCCCGATCTTTTCGTTCAGAGTCCCGATTTGTCCGGACCCGAGAGTCGGGCGCTCTTCGTCCATTTCGAGCGCTCGTCTGTAGGCCGAGAGGGCGCTCTCGTAGCGGCGGAATTTAAACTCCATGTTGCCTTCCGCGATCTTCGCGAGCACCGCCTGGTCCTGGGCGGGAGGTGCGGGAGCCGCCGCCGTGTCTCGGACGGAATCGCGCATCTCCTCGGAGCGGACATCAATAGAAGCGATCACAACGTCCTCGGCGCTGACTCCGAGCTTCTCGCGGGCCTCGGCGTCGGCGAGCAGGGAGGCGAACACGGGGTCGCGCCGGGAGGCGTCTCGAAGAGAGTGTTTGGCCGCCGCGCTTCCCGCTTTGGTCAATGCGAGCTTGATATTGGCAAGGGCTTTGGTGTTGTCGTTCATTTTCAGCCGAAGGCGGGCGGCGTGCAGAGGGATCAGGGCGTTGCGCGGCGAGGCGCGCAGGGCCGACTTGTAGGATTCGAGCGCCTTATCGTAGGCCATGACGGCCTCTTGGCACAGAGCCATGCTGAGGTGAAGGCGCGAGGCGTTGGGAAGCTCCTTGAGCGCGGGGTCGATGGCAAGCGCCATCGCGTAGGCGTCGATCGCGGACTGGGCGTCGTCGCGATTGGCGGTTTCGGTCGCGCCGAGCTTGAAGGCGCGTTGGGAGTGGGCCCAACCCAGCAAAAAGTACGTGGACACGCTTCCCTGTTTGCCCACGGCCTTGTTGAACGCCTTGATCGCAGCCGATGGGCGGCCTTGTTTCAAGTCGGCCAGGCCTTCGGCCATCCAGAGCCGTGCGAAGTGGTTCATCTTAGGATGGGAGGCGCGGCGAATTTTCGAGGCGATGGCCGGAGGGGTGAAGAGAAGGACGGCCATCGCCAAAGTCAGGGCGGTTCTGCTTGCAGTCATGGTGGTTACCTTCATGTCTCCAGTATAGCCTTGTCGAAACGCGGTGCCGAGGGCCCAGCGGCCTTGGTTTTTCTAGGTCCAAAGGCCTAGAAGTCCCGCCCGGAGAAAACTGGTATAATGCCGCCTTCGGTGGCCGTAGCTCAGCTGGTTAGAGCGCAGCGCTGTGAACGCTGAGGTCGGGGGTTCAAGTCCCCTCGGTCACCCCAGACTTGACGTGTCAAGAGCCGGGGCCAATGTGTCAAGGCCCCGGCTCTTTTTTTGGCGCGAGTCCGCCGCGTCACGTTTTTACCAGCGCCCGCCGAGGCTGAAGCGGTGCGCGCGCCCGAGCTCGCCGGAAGCGAGCACGGCGTAGTCGAGACTCCAGGTCGCGCCGCGAAAGCCCAGGCCCATCGCCAAACCACGCGCAGCGTCGAAGCCCGAGCCGCCGGCGGCCGTTTGCGTCGCATAGCCCGCGCGCAGATAGAGATGCGAGACCGCCTGGTACTCGCCTCCCAAGGCCGCCTGCGTCCCCGCCCCGCGCGGGCCGTTGATGAGCTCGACAGCGGCCGAATGTCCGCCCTCCGACGTGTACGCCGCGCCCAGGGCCAGCCTCAGGGGCAAATCGTCGCGCCTATCGGCGAATTTAAGACCCGCGCCCAGATTGCGCAGCGCCGCACCCAGGCTGAGCCGCTCGAAGCGGCGCTGGGCGCCGAGGTCGAGGGCGACGCCCTGCGCCTCTGAAGACCCGATATGGCTGCGGATGTATTTGACGCCGACGCCGACGCGGGCGAACTCGAGGGCGCGCCCGTAGCCCAGGCTGAGCGCCGCGTCCGAGGCGTTGTAGCCTGGGGCTGGACGTCCGAGAGCGTCGCGCCCCTCGATTCGGGCTTGGCTTAAGTAGGTCACCCCCCCCGAGAACGTTCCCCGGCTCGTGGGCTGGGCGTAAGTCAGGGAGTCGAGGCGGGTGCTCTCGAAAAGTTCGGCGTGGCCCGCGGTAAATTCGCGTTTTTCAAGCGCCGCCAGCCCAGCGGCATTCCAGTGCAGGGCGTTGGCGTCGTCGGCCAGCGCCGTATAGGCTCCACCCAGTCCCAAGGCCCTCGCGCCCGCGCCGATATTCAAAAACGCCGCGCCCTCGGCCGCCCGGCAGTCCGGGCGGCCAAGAAAGAGCAACGCGGCGAGCAGGAGCGTTCTCATGTTATTTCACGACCCCGACCTTGCCCGTCTTGCGGATATCCGCGCTTCCGGCTTTTTTGGCCGTGAGCGTGTACGTATAGACTCCCGAGGCCACGCCCGAGACGTCCCAGGAGTGGTCGTATGTGTTTTGATTGCCTTTGCCGTTTCCGTCGTCGAGCAGGCTGAAGCGGAAATCCGAGGAGGAATGGACCTTGCGGCCGGAGGCGTCGTAGATTCGGACTTCGACCGAGTCGGCCCTGCCGGGCTGGAGGCGCAAGGTCACCGCCGCGCCGCCTCGCGAGGGACTGGGGAAAGCGTAGGCGTCGCGAAGCGAGAACTCGTCGAGCGCCGCCGCCGTGCCGATGCCTCCGCCGGGGCCCATCACCTGATAGACCGAGAAGTGCTGGGTCTGGGCGCTAAGCGTTTGATTCTGCTTATCGACTGCCGAGGCCAGCGCCTGCCAGTCTTGGAGCGAGGCGTTCCAGTAATGGATCTTGAGATCGTCCTCCTTCAGGCCCCGCGCGGCGCTCAGGTGGACGTCATAGGGCAGCGTCAGCGTCACCAGCGTATTGAATACCGTCCCCTCGGGGCCGAAGCGGACTTCCGGGCCGGCGGCCGTCAACCGCCTGTCGCGGCGCTTGGCTTCCTTGGAGGCCGTGTCCTGATTCTCATCGGGCTCATCGACCGTGATCTCGAGGTCCGTGCCGAGGGCGCCCTGGGGCACCCAGACGCCCGCGCCGTCGTCGCGCTCGACGGAGGCGCCGTCGGCGGCCTCGACGAAGCGGCGCGCGCTTTGCAGAGGCTCGACGGCGACGCTGTCGCCGCCGACCGAGAGGGCGGCCACGCCCGAACCGGCCGCCAAGGGCAGGGTGTAGCGCACGACGCGGTCGCGTCCTGAATCGGTGATCCAAAGCGAGCCATCCGGGCCCATGGCCGCGTCGTTAGGCGCGGTTAGCTAGCGGACGGCGAGCTTGTCGGCGCGGGAAAGCCCCGCCGAGCTGCCGAAAGCGAGCAGGCCTTTGCCCTGCGCGTCGAACTTCTGCACGCGGTTGCGGTTGGTCTCGACTGTGTACACGGACCCCAGGCGGTCGGCGGCCACGCCCCGCATCCGCGAGAGTTCCCCGATCGCCGAATCCGCGCCGCCGATGGACCGAATCAAAGTTCCCGCGCGGCTGAACAGGAACAGGCGCTGGCGCTCGTGATCCGACACCCAAAGGCCTTCCGGGGCCAAGGCGATGCCTCGTATATCGTCATGGGAGGAGAGCACTCCCGTGCCGAAGCGGCGCAGAAAGGTCCCCGAGGAGTCGTACACCTGGACGCGGTGTTTGCCCGAGTCGGCGGCGTAGACGTCGCCGATTAAGTCGACGGCCACATCCCGCGGCGAGCACAGACCCTTGAGCTCGCGCAGGACTTGCGCGCCGTCGGGGGAAAAGACCACGATACGGTCGTTGCCGATGTCGGCGACATAGACGTTGCCGGCGCCGTCGAGCGCCAAGCCCTGGGGTTTTTTCAGGCGCCGGCCGTGCCCCTCGACGGTCGCGGCCACGCCCCCCGCGGGTGTGAGCAGAAGCAAGGCGTCGTCGACGGCGACCCAAATCCTTCCATCCGGGCGCACCGCGATTCCCGTGGGGTTTTTAAGTCGTTTGACGATGGCATTCGCGTTTCGGCGGCCGATGGCGAAGGACATGACGGGCCGGCCGACGTAGACTCCCGCCGTCGTCGCGGCCGCGTTGCCAAAGGCGTCGACGGCGCGCAGCCGCAGCGTGCGGTGGCCCGAGAGCGCCGACGTGTTCCAGGCCGCGATCTGCCCCGTGCGCTGGCCCGAGCCGGACGCGATCGTCGTAAATCCGCTTGTGGCCGTGGCGCCGGGAGCCGACTCGAGCGTCCAGCTGACCGCGCTATCGTCTGACACCGCGCCGCGCACGTTGACGACGCCCCCCACCGCGCGCTCCACGCCGAGGGCCGAGGAAGCGGGAAAATCCAGTCGCACCAACGGCGGGACATGATCGGAGGAGGGCCCTGCGACGGATATCTCGAAGCGCCGAGGATCCTCGCGGTTGAGCGCGCGGTCCACGCTGAAAAAAACCAAGGAATGCGCGCCCGCACCGAGGCTGAACGTCGAGACGAAGACCGTCTCGGTCGCGCCGTCGATGGAAAAGCGGGTCTCAAGCGCGCCCGTACCCGCGTCTGAGGCGGCAAAGCCCAAGGAGTCGGTCGAGACCAGAACCAGGCTTGTCGCCGAGACGCCCAGGCCGTTGACTTGAAGCGTCGTGACGGGAGGCAGGCTGTCGATGAAGAACACGGCGCTTGCCGTAGACGTGTTGCCGGCCGCATCCGACACCGAGGCCGTAAGGGTGTGGGCCCCTTGGTCGAGCGGGGCCGCGGGCGTGAAGGCCGCCTCGGAGGCGGAGATGGCCGCCAGGGAGGTTTTATCCGCGCCGTCAAGGCTCAGGCGCACTGAGGTGGTGGCGATTCCCACCCCTAGATCGGCGTACGTCGCCAGCAGCGTCGGCACGGCGGTCGTGACCGTGCTGCCGTCAACGGGCGATAAAGCCAGGCTGGGCGGGACGTGATCTACGGGCGGCGCGGCGACGGCGATTGACACGGTCTTGGCCGGCTCGGCGTTGCCGACGTTATCGATACTCTGGAAGACCAAGGAATGCGTGCCTATCGAGAGTGAAAACGTCGAGACAGCTACAGTGGTCGCCGTGCTTCCATCGAGGGCGTACAGGGTCTGGGCAACGCCCGATCCGGAGTCGGATTTTAAGAAGGAGAATTCGGTCGTCATGCTCACGACAAGCGTCGCCGATGAAGAAATCACATTGTCGACCAGGAGCTTGGTGACAGGGGGCGTCGAGTCTAGGATGAGATTGCGCGTCTGAGGCGCTTCGGCGTTGCCGATCAGATCGACGCTGTGGAACGTGACGCTGTGCGGCCCCTCTCCAGTCAGTACAATCGAAGACACAAGGGGTATGGACGATCCGTTATCGATCGAGACGAACGTTTGCGCAACGCCAACTCCCAGACCGTCGCCAACGGTGGTTTGGTCGTCCGTGGCCGATAAAGAAACGTTTGTCTGAGAACTCACATAGAGCGGATCGTTGCCGTAGCTCGGTGTTTCGGCGATAAGGGACGTCCTCGGCGCAAGAACATCGAGACTGACCTGAAAAGCTTGCGTCTCCAGAGCGGAACTGTTTCCGGCCCAATCCGAGGCGCGCACGACAAGCTTCCAGCTCCCCTGGGATAGTGACGAGGCGGGAATCGAGGTTCCGTTGGCCGCGGCTATGGATTGCCCCCCATCCAGCGATATGAAATAGGCCGTGGCGCCCGGAGCCAAGTCCGCATTGTCATGGACCGTAAAGCTCACCCCGATCGATGCCGCCCCGGAAAATGTCTCCCCTCCATTCGGGGATGTTATCGCGATCGCGGGGGCGACGTCGTCTATCAGGTCCAGGGACCCCGTGCTGAGCGCGGCCGCATATCGCGAGTCCCCATCAAAACGGGCTCGCAGCGGCCATCTGAGCTTGAGCGGTTGGGGAAGCGCGAATTGGAAAGCGACCGTCGCGCCCGCCAGGAGCGATGAGGCCAGCGGTATAGCCGTGCCGGAGGCGTCGAGCGTTTCAAGAACGACGGTCTTGGGCTCCTGCGTTTGCCGCTGGAGCGTTTGGGCCTGCTCATCGGTCAGGGTCAAGACAAGATGAACTGTATCCGTGGGACGAGCGGAAGCAAAGGGCGCTTGAAGGTGAGTGGCCCGTGTTGTGAGCGTAAAAGGGGTATTGGCGGAGCTGGGTAAGTAGAAGAAATTGTCGCCGGCATAGTTCATCGTGAGGTTGTAATTGCCGGCGGCCGATGAAAGGAAAATCGAAGCTGCGGCCATGCCGGTTGAACCCGTTCTCGCGTTCTGGGTGAGGCCGGCGAGTTGGAAGCTGACCGGTTGGCGCAAGGCCGGGCCGTTATCCGTGGTCAAACGCGCGGCCAAAGCCGCCGTGTCCAGGAACGCCACGCTTGAGACGCCCACATATGAGAACCGGGTTTCCAAAGGGACGGCCGAGATCACGGTATTGGTCGGGGTGATCGTTTGCAAGGCGTTGGGGAAGTAGACCAGCGCCTGGTTGCTGACGACCGTGCCCGGGGGCGAGGTCGACTTGAGGCGTGTCTCAATGACGAAGCTCCCACCGTGATGAGGCCCCGCGTTGCCGGTCAGGACGGTGACGGTTCTCGTTTTGAGGTCGTAGGACCAGGGGAAATTGGCGGGGGTCGTCGAGATGGGAACATCATCGACGAAAACGTGGGTGTTCATGTCGCGCACCGTCAGAATAGAATCATCCAAGTTGGGGTCCAGGACATCCTTGATAAAGACGCCCAACGCCGTGCCGTCGCCCACGTTCTCGAACTCAAGGGTATAGGTCATGAGTTGGCCCGGGGTCACCGAGCCCTCTGGACCGTACAGGTGGTTGGGGTCGCCGGGCACGAGGAATTGGGTCGGCGGATAGAAAATCGAGGGCGGCCAATCGGCGGGAGCCCCCGCACCCGGACCGCCGGGAACGTTGGGCGGCAAGGTGCAGCTCGCCACGCCGGAAACGAGACAGGGCGGCTGCGGGGTCGATGGAGGATGAGGAGGAGGCCTTGAGCCGCCGGGACCCGCCCCGGGGCCGGGCGGCTTCTCCCCGCCGGGAGGGACCATAACGAAGCTGCTCTGCGAGCAATTGTCCGCCACGCTGCACGCCTGGGCCCAGTACCAAACGTTTTCCTCAAGGGTGAAGCCGAGCGAGGCGCCTCCCGGACCGGCTTGGGCGACGGGGGACGCGTAGTCCGTGTCGAGAAAGACCGAGAGGCTTTTCATCGGCGCGTTGGACGGGGGCGGCGTGGCGCTGATATTGACCCAGCCGTTTTGCGTGTCGTCGGTGTCGTTGAGCACCTTGCCCGCGCCGTCGATGACCCATAATGTCGGCGGGGTTGCGTCGATTGAGAAATTCACCAGTGTAGCCCTTGCCCTCAATGATGCGGCAGTTGATTGAAGGCTCCGCTGGTCGGGGAGGAATGTGTCGTACGTGCCATTCTCATCCTTGATCTGCGCCAAGAAGGCGTAGAAGCCATCCTGTAAACCGAGAAGCTCGGTGTCGATGAGGAGCTCCAGTCCGTCTAAAGGGGTCGCGTCCTCGCTAACAATGGTCCAGTTGCTCAGGTCCTGAAGGCGCGCGTCGATAAAGGCATCGCTATCGCCGCCAGGTAAAGCCTCGTTCAGGATCAAGAGCCTGGCCCCACTCGTGTTCTCTGGAGTCGCCCCGAGGTTCAGCTCGCTGGCGAGAAACGGCTGGATTCGAACCTTGGCCTTCTTGCCGATGCTGTCCGAGGACGTTGGGGTACTGAAATTACCATCGAGCTTCTTGTCGACCCCCGACACTTTCGCACGAGAATAGACGATCCCATGTGTCTCGCTGATTTTCCTAAACGCCTCCTTCTTGACCGTGGGGCTTCTCGCCATGTACGCGTCCCAGAACTCCTTGAAGTTTGACGGCCTCGCCTGCGAGACGGCTGCCCAAAGGGTCGCGAAGTCAGAGGATATGCCATCATCATCGGCTGGGTCCGCGATATCCCAGAGCACGCTGGCGACAGCGCCCTCCACGCTTTCTCCGGAGTGACTCAGGCCGGAGGCCGCCGGATCGAAGCTTCCTTTCCAGAACGTGTTCGCCTCGAGCGTCATGGTGGTGCCTGGATTGCCGATGAACTGAAGATTACTCGCTACGGCGTCCATCATGAAGTTCGACCAGCCTTCGAGCCAGGCGAAGATTGGCTCTGAAATGGTTATGAAGGTGTGCGGCTGCGCGAAAGAGCTCGTCGGGAGGTGATTCCCATAGATCGAGAACATGACCGCGTGCGCGTACTCGTGATAAATCGCTTCACGCATGAACATCAACGGCTTGCCGAAACGGAGCTCTCCGTCGACGCCGAAGAATCCCAGGAAGTTGTTGAACTCGAAGCCGGTTGCCATCGTATCAGGATCGATCTCTGCGTCAAGTTGCACCCGGCTGACATAGGCCGGAATTCGGTCATGAAGCCATTTGTCCATGACGTAGACTTCTTTCAGGACGTTTGCCCCGCCGACCTCAAGGTCGCTCGCCGTCTGAGGGATCGTGATGTCATTCGAGTACGTGCCGCTGATTCCCGGGATCACGTCGGTGTTGTAGATGATAGTGGAGGCAGAGCCCTGAGGCGTCGCCAAGACCAGGCTCGTCACCAAGGGAACCTCAAAAACGAGGTCGAAGGAGGTGAAATCACCGTTGTCAATAGTCCCCTGTATCCTTCCCGCAGAGTCGGTTGTAAGTTCTCCGAGGAGGATGTCCCCGAACAACTGATGATGGTAGACGCGGACGGTCACGCCGGGAGGAAATGTCTTGATCGAGGGCGCGTTGTCCAGCGACTGCGACAAGAAAGAAAGGCCGGACACGTTGCCTTTGTTGTGGACCTTGACGACGCTGTTGATCGTCACCTGGCCGGCGGCAGCGCTCAGAGGGCAGCAGATGAGCAGGGCGCACAGGCCAGAGCTTCTTATGGCTCCACCCCATCGTGCCATCGCGCGTTCGACCACGTTGATCATTCTCAATGCTGCCACCGGTGTTTGAGCCGCTTCCAGAGGGACCCAAAGTCCCAGTCTTCGACTCTTCCGACATCCTCCCGAACCTTCACATAGAGCGAAGGGGGCATGAACGCGAGTGCGTCCTCCACGATCTTTAGGCTCTGTCCGGTTCGCACAAACTCCTGCTGGCGGCGGATCGCGTCGGCATCGGCTCCTTGAAGGTCCGGGATGTTCTTGGCGACCTCTTCTTGGAGACCCTGAAGATTGGCTGAGTCGTCTCGAAGGAGGCTGATCTTTCCAGAAAGGTGGTAGAAGCCCGGCCTTGTCAGCTTAAAGCGAATCGCCCATTCTTTCCGTTCGGTTTGCAGACCCTTCCAATGCGCGACGATGGAACCGGGGGCGCTTTGCCGATCCAACTCGATGTCCGAATGAACTATCTCGCTGTCCGCCGGGAGCGAATAACGTAGTTCCAGCGGAACGGGGGCCTTGCCGGGAAACTCCAGAGTCAGAGTCAAGGTCATCTCTGAACCCAATCGAGGTGCCGGGGCCGAAAGCTTCACTCGGCCCCGCGGAGGCGGCGAGGAGATCATGTCTCCAAGGCTAGGCGACCACAACCCTGCCAGCAGTAGGGCCGCAAGGACGGGTCTGGCGACGGCTAGTAGCTGGCGATTTTCCATACTTCTCTGTCCCGGACCATCTTGAAGAAGAAGCTCCGAGGCTGTGCGCTGGCTCTAGATTCCGCTGCGCTGACAATCGCGGTTGCCTTTGCCTCTGCGCCAGAGACCTGTATCTCGACGATTTGCGGCTCCATCGATGTAATCTTGCTGGTAGGAAGCTGACGTTCGATTTCCTTCATCTGCTTCGTTGGGAACTGAGACGAGAGAGTGCTCTTTAGCGCCGGGAGGTCCCGCGCGACGATTGCTCGCATGAAGTCGTCGACCGTCTGCCGAATGGCGCGGCGCGATGGGGTATCCTGTCTATGCCGCGCAATGTCTTTCCTGCGCTCGACCAATTCACGTTCCCCCATTTCCGTTGAACGACTACTTCCTCTGACTTGACCCTCGATGAATCGCTCGGCCCCCTCGTACTTTCCGCTCTCCAAGAGCGCGAAAAATATGCCTTGCCGAGCCTTTCGGACGAGCGCCTTATCCGAAGACCCCTCCAGTACCTTCTTAAATTCCTGAACAGCCTCCTCGTTCCGCTGCTGTCTAGCGAGAAGGCCACCAAGTTGCATACAGGCGTCCGCCTCATCTCCGGTTGACGGCATTCCGGGAAGGGCTTTCCGGTAGGCGTCTATAGCCTTCGAGATCTCATTCCGTCCAACAAGCTCTCGCGCATGTCGGAACGCCCCTTCCCGCTGCGATTCTCCGCCAAAACCTGTGCTGGCACAGACAGCCATGGCAAGCGCACAGGAGACAGGCAGTCGGATACGCCGACTCCTAATGTCTGTGTTCATCTGCACCCCTTCTCCCTCACCGCCTTCGAAGGATTCGATAACAATAACTCGGCGCGTTTTAACAGCTAATCCATCTGACAGCATCATGGAGTCCCCCCGACGGGATAGTGCGCGAAGACCTGATCAGCCCAAGCTTTGCTCAGAAGTTCCACGTGCCCTCCCGTAAGAAATTCGTGCGGCTGCGGTCCGCCAGGGGCCATGAGCCGGAAGCGAGCTTGGTAGTTCAGCTTGACGGCGCTTCGCGGCGGTATCTGCGCAATATCCCAACGCACGAACGGGGTCGGGGAGTAAAGCTTGGTATTGCGCCAGGAGGCGACATTGTAGACGACGTAGGAGCCCGAAGCCGAGACAAAATCCGCCCAATCCGTTAAGCCCACGACGACCGACACCCCGGTTGCCGCCGCGAAGCCGTCGTTGCGGATGGTAATGAGGTGCGATTCCACGGCGCCCGGAAACGCGACATGGGGATGGGTGGTCAATACGCTGAGCAGAGGCTGGATCGGCGCGCCGACGTCGAGCCGCTCCAGCGTGAGGAGCAGCGATCTCGGCGCCTTGGCGACCAGGATCCCCTCGAAGCGGCTCCGAATCGGCTGATCGTAGAGGCCGCTAAGACGCGCGACCTGGCTGTAGTTGGCGACCGCATAAGCCCAGCCGACGCCC
Organism: Elusimicrobiota bacterium; assembly: GCA_038060535.1. Lineage (GTDB taxonomy): Bacteria > Elusimicrobiota > Elusimicrobia > UBA1565 > UBA9628 > GWA2-66-18. The sequence goes on from JBBTHA010000021.1 coordinate 25,342, forward strand.
GTGCCAAAGGTCGAGGAATATGTGGGTAGGAAGAAACCCTCGCCGTTGTAAGGGTTGCCGGGGCTGTTTACGGTGACCAAGGTGAAGGTGTTCTCAAGAGGACCGACTTCATAGCCGCTTGTCTGACCAGTCAGCGATGACTGTCGAAGGTTCAGAGCGGTCCCAGGATATTGGGTCGACTGCGGGGCCGGAGCGCTGCCGCTGAAGTGGAGGCGGCTGGCACCGAACTGATTGCCGATCTGCGTCGCGCCGCAAGACAGCGACATGCGGTCGAAGTTGCCGCTGCCGGGCACGGACTCGGTCAGGACGCCTTCCAGTACGCCGCGGATGCCGCCTGCGAGGACTCCTTTGAGGACCATCCGCCGAGGCGCCTGCGTCAAGAACGCGGCGCCCTGCCAGAGGCCCGACAGGAAGGCCCCGTCAGCGAGACCCAAGGTCCATGCGCCTCGGAAGAAGCCGTTGCCCGCCAATGAGCCGCTCTGAAGCGTGACCAACCGCATCTGCGCCTGGCTGAAGGTTCCCGGTGTGACGCCGGTGGACGTTGCTCCGGAGAAGTCGAGTGCCTGAGCCGAAAGCGTTTCGGTCAGCGACTGGCTGGCCGATAATGTCTCCTGCAATTGGGAAAATGTCACCGTTGGAGGGCTGTTGGTGTTGCTGAAACCGACGAGTTGATTGTTATCTAAAATAGTTCCAGCATTGCCGTTTCCAGTTCCCGTGCCACCGGCGACGAGGAGCGCGTATGATGCTGTCTTGGCGCCATAGGATAAGGCGATCCTCCCTCCGCCGCCTCCCGAGCCACCCACACTGGTGCCTCCCCCGCCATTTGCCCTGAGTACTCCCGTTCCCGCAAGAGCGGCTGCATTGATGTTGATAGTGCCGCCGCCGCCCCCTCCTCCGCCGGTTCCGTAATAGGGCTCAGGAGCGCCGGCCACGCCATTGGCTGAAATCAAACCGTCGAGCGTGAGTGTACCGCCGACCTGCAGGAGCACCGCGCCTCCGCCGGCTCCGCCGGCGATTCCCCCACCAGCGGTGCTGCCGCCGCCCTGAGACCCCAATTCGGTAGGGAAAAGTGCGCTGTCGTATGTCGCTTCGCCCGAACTGCCTTCGGATCCCGCTCCCCCAGCACCCCCGTGCCCGCCGCCGCCCCCGGAACGATATCCCTTACCGCCGCCGCCTGGCCCGGCGCCGACCTGATTCCCACCATACCGTGTATATCCTTTGCCATCCACCGAGATGGCCGAGCCCGACTGCACGATCATATTTCCGCTCACGTTGAGATTTAGAATGGAAGATTGTGTCAGGCCGTTGGGTCGGTGAGTTATTTGAGCGCCGGGATCCATTCTGATCGATGTGAAATTTAAAGGCAATGAGCTCTCCTGCTCAAACAATCCTCCGTTGCGGACGATAAGATTGACATTCGACAGGGAGCCCTCTGACCACGTTAAGATCCCACCCGTACGAATTTCCAGGGGATTGTTTCCGAGGGTCAGGTCGCCGAACGCCGCCGTCATTGTGCCCTGGATGACAAGTGATCCCGCAATGAGACTTGGCGCCTTTAATGTCGCCGAACCGATCACGACGAGGGAATCGACGGATGTTGAACTCCCTGTAAAGATGAGTGTCGCGTTGGTCAGCGAGACCGCGGCCAAAGTCAGCGGCGAGTCAGTCACTGGAGTGTGCGCCTGCGGGATGCGAGTCGAACTTCCGACGGTCAGGCTGCAATGAGTCGCTCCGGGGTTCTTCTCCACGATCGTGCCGGCTCCGCCGTTGATTCCTGTGGATCCGCCGCCATTCCCAGAGAGTGCCGCAATGCTCAGGCTCGCCGCATGGCTTTGCGTGACATTCAGCGCGATTCGGCCCCCTCCTCCTCCCGAGCCACCCACACTGGTGCCTCCCCCGCCATTTGCCCTGAGTACTCCCGTTCCCGCAAGAGCGGCTGCATTGATGTTGATAGTGCCGCCGCCGCCCCCTCCTCCGCCGGTTCCGTAATAGGGCTCAGGAGCGCCGGCCACGCCATTGGCTGAAATCAAACCGTCGAGCGTGAGTGTACCGCCGACCTGCAGGAGCACCGCGCCTCCGCCGGCTCCGCCGGCGATTCCCCCACCAGCGGTGCTGCCGCCGCCCTGAGACCCCAATTCGGTGGGGAAAAGTGCGCTGTCGTATGACGTTTCGCCCGAACTGCCTTCGGATCCCGCCCCCCCAGCGCCCCCGTGCCCGCCGCCGCCCCCGGAACGATATCCCTTACCGCCGCCGCCTGGTCCGGCGCCCACCTGATTTCCGCTTGATCCCGTATAGCCAAGCCCATCAGCTATTATGGTCGCTCCAGCGGGGAGATTGAAATCGTCCGTCACGTTGAGATTAAGGACAGACGAGCGACTCGTTGAATTGATTCCATGTCTCATGGTCCCGCCGGGATGAACCATGACGGAAGTAAAGGTTAAGGGAGTCGTGTTGATTTGAACGAATGTGCCGCCGCTGTTCACCATCAATGGACCATTGCTTGAGGTCGCTGCCATTTGAAATACCGCGCCAGGCATAACGATCGCGTTAGCGTTCCACGAAATCGAAGCCGCCTTGAGTGAGGCCGTTCCGACAATCACCAAATTATCGAGCGATACAACGCTGCCGGAATCGAAATTAATGGCGCTGTTGTTGAGCGTCATGAGGCCGAATGAGAGATTCGTTCCATGAATCGGGGTCATCGCTTGCGGCGCAACGGATAAACCTGCTGATAGTCCGCCGAGAACTAAATCGAAGTTTGGCTTAGTTCCGCTGCGAGTCGCGGCGATCCCGGCGCCGCCGGCGGCAGAGCCGCCCGCGCCAGAGCCTCTGTTTGCCTGTACGGAAAGATTCGAGGTATTTTGATCGGTGACTCTGATGCTAACGATGCCCCCGCCCCCCCCGCCGCCCCCCACGCCCCCCGAAATCGCTCCCGGCCCTCCATTTGCATGGATGGATCCCGTTCCGCTCAGGCTACCCGCTGTAATTTTGACCGTGCCGCCCGCGCCGCCGCCGCCGCCGCTGTCACCGTCAAAACCGCCGGCTGGATGACCTGGGAGACCGTCAGCGGTAATTGTTCCGTTGAGTACCAGCGTTCCTCCGATCGAAATCAACACGGTTCCGCCGCCATACCCACCGAGACCATCGACGCAGCCTTGTGACCGTCCTCCCCCTCCGCCCGAACCTAAATCCGTGGGATCGATGTAATTGTCATACGACGCGCCGCCATTGATCGGGTTGCTGGGTTGGCCGGTGTTCGCGTTTTCTCCATTGCCTCCCATTCCGGCATGCCCGCCGCCCCCGCCGCCCAACGGGAGAACGCCGGGTCCCGCGCCAGTAGCGCCGGTTCCACCCCCGCCTGGTCCATAACCCGACGTGTGGGTCGAACAGGGCATTCCGCCTGCGTAGCCCAAGCCATTGACCACGATCGTTGCGCCCGCCTGGAGATTGAAGTCGCCGATCACGTTTAAATTGACAAGGGAAGAGAGGGTCGATGAATTCGGAGTGTGAGTGATCACGCCGCCGGGCATCAGATTCATCTCGCCCAGGCTTATTTGTTGGGTTGTATCCTGCTGGAGTTTCGCTCCCGAGTATACAGTGACCGCGCCGTTTGTTGTTTGGGCGGCCGATAGGCGCAGCGTAGGAGAGAAATTCCCAGCGGCATCACCGAGCGTCAAAGTTGCGAATGCGATGGATGAACCCCCACCAGCGGTGATGGTTGCGTTATTGTCGATGACGACATTGTCGGCAGAGGAGGGGACCCGGGCGGCAGACCAGTTGCCCGCAACGAACCAATTGCCATCTACGCTGCCCGTCCAGGTCAGAGTGGATGCGCTCACGTTTAGGGCGATCGTCGAGAGAGATAAAACGACCGCAACAACGGCCGCCACAAAAAGACGGGGAGACCTGAGTAAATTTCTTTGCGACGAAGATGGTGTGTCTATTGCAACCACTGGCGGCCCGCCATGACGCTGCTTTTCTGCCTAAATTGTACCAATCCACAAGTAAGAAATGTAAACCGATGGCAAGATGGCAAGGCGGGCAGTTGTTAATGCAGCTCGAGCACAAAAGTCATATCTGGGTGATCGCCGTAGGAATAGGGCTTTTCAAACCACAGCTTCATGGAGATTTTCGCCGGGAGGTCTTTGACGGTGAACCGGAAGTTCCGAGAGGGCGCCGGGCTCATATTGTTGCAGCAAGAGGCCGGATTTCCGCAGCTTCCTCCGCAATGGATGTACTGAGGAATTTGAATGGCGTGAACGCTGTCGCTTTGCCAGGCGATGTTTTTTGAATTGGCTCCGTCTACCCAAAGGTAGTTTAAACCAAAGTCCCGTGCGTTGTATCCGATAAGCTCAAGTTCACGGTCGAATCCGCTTGCCGTGCGGGACAGAAAGTCGAAATATTTTCCAACTTCATAACGAGCCGCCGCTTGGGCGGAGTCGCTGCGCCATTCCAGGGAGGACGGCAGCAGGTGCGGCGGATCTTCACCATTGACGCCTAAGAGATTCCATAGAATGTAGTGTTCGCTCAATCCTACAAGCAAAAAAGGATTATTGATAAACCGCGAATGAGTGGAAATGCCCTCATTGCTTTTCGCGCCCGGTCCGTGATGATCCCACCCACCGAAGCCCCACCAAGGTTTCCCATCTTCGATTGATTCGAATACGCGGCTTGGTTCGTAATCGGCGGCCGCAAGATCGGGATGTCGAAGGACGAATTCTTTTCGGAGCCCGTACAAATCCCGGCGCGCCTTCCCATTTAAGTCCGAGGGCGGATTTATGCCCACGCTGCGGAAGCCGCCGAATTTGGCTTCCCCCTTCAAATAAAGGTGATTCGATGTTGGCCTTGCTCTTTTTTTAGAAAGAGGTTCGCCTTCGCAGCCGCACATCATGATGGCTAATAGGGCAAATCCGAGCCTAATGCCCGGAGTGAAATAATGGATCAAGTTCATCGCCATCGCCGATCGATCAGGCGGCCCACTGATTTCTTTTAGCTCGGTACAAGGGCGCTCCAGCTTGCTCCGAATAAAGCCATTATACTGACTAAAGTCGGGAACTCTAACACTTTATTTCGGTTATATCGAGATTTAATTTGATTCCCCGCCCGATTGTCGCTTACGGGAATCGCTCGGGAACATTGTCGAGCGTGAAGGCGAGTCTGAGTCGCTTAAGGATGGTTCGATCGGGCCGCGAAACATCGGCTTCATATCGGATCACCGTGAACGGCCGCACCTTTAGCGAGCGCGCCAAGTCCTTGAGCTTAAGACCGCGTCGCATCCTCAGGTTCTTGAGCCAGCCGCCGAACGTCGTGGGCGGGATCAGTAAGTCATAGGGGTCCCCCTTCGCCCCGGGAAACGCCTCCTTGAAGGGGTCGGCCAAGAATGGGAGAATTCGTCCAAGGACCCAGGGGAGGTTAGCTTCGCGGCCCTTGTCGCGCTCGAGCCGGGAGAGGATGTTTCGCTGAAGTCCGCTCTTCTCGGCCAGGGCGTCGAGGCTCAGGCCGGCCTTGTGGCGAAGAAAGCGGAGCCGAACGCCGAGAGAGGCCTTGCCCGGGTCGGGGAGCAGGAAAGAAACGGGTTTGACCGGTTTAAAGCGTCTTTTCAGCCCGAATTCTGTCCCCGCTACATCCCCTATGGGACCCCAGCTTTAATGAGACGGCCTCGGTCGTTGCAAGTAAAAGTTAGACTAACAGCCGCATGATCTTCTGGCTGGCCTTCGCGACGCTCCTCTACGAAATCGTTCTGAGCCGCATCTTCGCGTACATCCTGCCGTATCATTTCATTCCATTAGCCGTCTCTCTGGCGATGCTGGGCTTGGGGCTGGGCGCCTGCCTCAGCATCTTTTGGCGAAGACTGGAGGGCCCAGACGGCTCGGCGGCGGCGCTCGCCGCGCTTTCCATTGCGCTGCTCGCGTTCATTGCCGAGCTGTTTGTCCACTGGGGCTTCGTGCTGATCGTCGCGTCGGCCTTTCCCCCCCTATTAGTGCTGGGCACGCTGATGGCTCGGATTTACGGAGCGTCGGCTCGCCCCGAGAGGACCTATGCGTTGGACTTGATCGGCGGCTCGGTCGCCTGCTTGCTCGCGTTCCGGCTCTTCGATCGCTTCGGCCCGATCACAATCTTGCTCGCTCTGGCCTGCGCTTTCGGCATCGCCGCCGCCGCCGTCGCCTCGTCTCGACGGTTTCGTCTTATCGGCGTCATGGCGGCGGCGCTGTCCGCGGGGGCGGCTATCGCTTGGATGGCCGGCCTGGTCCCCAACCTCGGCATATCTCCACCGTGCGGAGCCGACAAGCCCATGTATGAGGCCATGCGCCGCGAAAACGGCCGGATCACGGATTTCATCTGGGGTTCGGCCGGCCGTGCGGATTTGTACGAACATCCGGTTTTTAAGAACATCAAATGGATTTACAACGACGCCACCAATTCCTCCTACCTGGTTCACGATCCTGACACGCCCGCGAGGAAGGATTTCCTGCGCGGCCTCGCGCTTAACATTCCTTTCGCTCTGCAGCAGCCGCACCGAGTCTTGATCATCGGTTCGGGCGGCGGCCTCGAGATCCAATTGGCGGGATTGGCCGGCGCCGCCGAGATTGATGCGGTGGAGGTCAACCCGGCGACTGTCGCGCTTGTTCGCCGGTCAGCGGAATTTGCCGGCCGGATTTACGATGTTCCAGCCGTCAATCTGCATATCGAGGAAGGACGCCGATTTCTCTCATCCATGCAGCGTCCGTACGATCTGATCCAGATGTCGTTGGCCTTTACCAGCACCGCGATGTCCGGCAGCTTCACGCTCGTTGAAGGCTATCTCAACACCGTCGAGGCTTACCGCCTTTATCTCTCTCGTCTCGCCCCGAAAGGGCTTCTCGCCGTGCTCGACGACTCGCGTGAACGCTCCTTGCGCGGCGTGTTGACTGCCGTCGCCGTTTTCGAAGAAAAAGGGCTCTCATCGGCGCAGGCGCTGCGCCGGATCGCGGTTGTTGGAAATTCCGTAGACGGCACGGGCTACGCCTATCTCGTGATCGTGTCTCCGGAGGAGCTTACCGTCTCAATGCGCCGACGACTGATGGCGTTGTGCCGCAAGCGAGGCTTCAAGCCTCTGTGGGTCCCGGAATTTTCCGCTGAGGAGCCTTTTATCTCGCTGCTGAGCGCGGGTCGAGAAGATTTTAGCGCTCGACAGCCTCTGGACTTCGGCCCGCGCACGGACGACCGCCCTTACTTCTTCTATTTTGGGAAAGGGTGGATCTCTCTGTGGCAAACGTTGAGGCCGATAGCGCTGCTGTGTCTTGTCTCACTTTTGTTCGCGCTCGTGACGGCGCGAATCCTGAGGACTGCGGAGAAGCACACGCTGCGGCCTGCCGCGCTCTCCGCGTTGTGCGGCGTGTCATTCATGCTTGTCGAATCCGGCCTCCTGCAGAAGCTGATGTTGGCAACCCGTTCTCCGGCGCAAGTTCTATCCCTGCTTCTCTTCTCGCTGCTGTTCTGGTGCGGGGTCGGCAGCCGCTTGGCCGAATTTCTTCAACGGCGTCGCCGATTTCAATTGTGGGGCGCCTTCGCGGCCGCTGCCGCCGCAACGGCCGCCGCCGCTATTTTCCTTGACCACCGCGCATTGGAAGGCGTTCCCTCGGAGATGCAGCGTCACGCGCTCGTCTTCTTGTTCCTGGCGCCGGTTGGCTTAAGCTTAGGAATGCCCTTTCCTCTTTTGCTGAAGCAGCAGGCGAGTCGACCGCGCGTCAACGCCCTGCTTTGGGGGATCAACGGCTTCGCTTCGGTCGGCGGCGCGTGCCTGGCCTTGATGATCTCTTTCGTCGTCGGAATACGCATGTCGATGCTGGCGGGAGCGGTCGGCTACTTGGCCGCCGCCCTGTTATCCTATCGGTCGCAAGCCAGCGCCCGCCGTCAAGAGGTAGGTTCTAACGCCGTCTCAGCCTAGGTTCTGCGGGTCTTGCGTGGCGAGAAGGTCGGCTGGGGCAGCCCGGCCACCGCGCGGAAGGCGTCGCGCGCGATGAGGAGCTCCTCGTTGGTGGGGATGACGAGGATCTTCACCCGCGAGGCCTTCGTCGAGACCTCCCCCGTCTGCCCGCCCTTGAGGGCGGTGTTGCGCGCCGCGTCGAGCTCGATGCCCAGGGCCTCGAGACCCGCGCAGATGCGCTTGCGGATCGCGGGCGAATTCTCGCCGATGCCGCCCGAGAAGACCAACGCGTCGGCCCCGCCCATCTCCGCCAGGTAGGAGCCGATGCGGCGGCGGGCGCTGGCGCAGAATACGTCGATGGCCAAGGTCGCGCGACGGTCTCCGTTGTCCTTCTCCTCCTCCAGCAGCTCGCGCATGTCGCTGGTCAGGCCCGACAGGCCGAGCAGGCCGGACTGCTTGTTGAGCATCGTGATCATGTCGGGAAGGCTCAGGCCTTCCTTGTGGGCCAGATATTCAATGACCGAGACGTCGACGTCGCCCGCGCGCGTGCCCATCACCATCCCCTCGAGCGGGGTGAACCCCATGCTGGTGTTGACGGAGCCTCCGCCCTTGATGGCGCACGCCGAGCAGCCGTTGCCCAGGTGCAAGGTGATGATGTCCACTTTTTCCTTCGGGATGTTCTTCAGGACGCGGTAGCGGTAGGCGAGGTAGCGGTGCGAGGTGCCGTGGAAGCCGTAGCGGCGGATCTTGTAGCGGCGGTAGAGATGATAGGGGATGCCGTAGAGGTAGGCGGTCTCCGGCATGGTGGCGTGGAAGGAGGTGTCGAAGACGGCCACCTGGGGCACGCCCCGGCCGAAGACCTCGGCGGCGGCGCGGATGCCGCGGATATTGGCGGGGTTGTGCAGGGGTGCCAGCTCGATGCAGTCCTCGATGCCCTCCAGGACCTCGGCGTTGATGACCGTCGAGGAGCGGAACTTCTCCCCCCCGTGGACCACGCGGTGGCCGATGATGTGGATGTCGGCCATCGACTTGATGCCCTCGATGCCGGACTCCGGCGAGATGACCCAGCGCACGATGCGGTCGAGCGCGCAGCGGTAGTCCCGCAGGGGCGCGTCCTCCTTGAGCGGCGGACGGCCGGTGGCCTGGAAGTGCACCAGCGCCAGGCTGCCGATGCGCTCGACCTGGCCTTTGGCCAGGCAGCGGTCGCCGTCGCGGGCGATGAGGTCCTGGTCGGTCTTCACGACCTGGAACTTGATCGAGGAGGAGCCGGAATTCAGTACGAGGATGTTCATGGGGATAGGATGCTATAAATTGGAGAGGCCGAACAATCGCCGAGCGTCGCGCTCAACGAGCGCGCGTCCGCGACCAGGGCATGGATTGCTTCGTCGTCCATGGGGCCCATAGAAGGATGTCCAGTGCGAAGCATGTGGCCGCGATTCTCATGGAGGATGAGCCTCAGCCGCTCGCCGTATTTAGGCAAGTGGGTCTTGGCGAAGTCAAACTCCGAAGCAGCGGGATTAAGCCTGTCTCATCGCGCACTATGATGTAGCACTTTATGTGAATAAATTTTAGACATATATTTATATTTATGTATTTTTTTAAATGATTTATTTAAATACAAATGTAGCATTGACAAGTAGCACCAATCGCTTCGCGTCTTCGCGGCTCAAACGGCGTTGAACACAATAATCCACGCGTTCTCATCGCTGATGATTTCAAACTGAAGATTTTCGGTTAACGAGTCCTTCGCCGGCGCGCTCTTTGAATCGCTCCGGACCCTACCATGTCCACCATATGAACAGCAGCAAAATTGGACATAGCACGAGCATCATCTGCTCCTGGAGGATCCCCGCCGGAATGTCCAAATAGCCGGGCAGAGACTGGGCCGCCAGGACCGTCAGGAGCATGATGGCGATGAAGACGACGGTGTCTTTTCGCATTCCATCCCCCCGTCCCGTTTCGAACGCAGGGACTCCCTCAGCCTGTCCATCAGCCTGCGCGCCCAGGCCGACTCGCGAGACAAGACCGTCAATCCGCCAAGGATAACCAACAGTCCCGGCCCCGGGAGCGGAATCAGAATGATTCCCGCTATCAACAGGCACCAGCCCGCGGCTGCGCGCAGAACCCGCTTGGTCGTCTCGATCACGTTAAGTTCGCTGCGCAGCCGCCTCTCGAGGGGTCATTGCCGGGCACGAGCCATGACATCCTCGTACAAACGGGTCTTCCCCATGAGGAGTTCGTCGAGCATCCCCTCGATCTGTCCGGCCTCCTGGGGTATCACTTCGCGGACATGCCTGAGCCAATCGGGCAGCTGCTCTACGAGTTCTCTCTCAAGAGATGAGTCGTAGCCGAGCCCTCTCCTCTCAATGAGGGTTCTTCGGAACGCCAACGAGACCAAAAAGGCGTCATCAAGATAGCCGAAGAGCCCGTTGTGCTCCTCAGGCAGGATGTCTCTGGGGTGATAGAGGTAGGTGAGAACAAATCCCTGAAGCCTGCGCAACTCGGTGCTCATGCCGGGTTCCTCCATCCACGCCCGTATCTGCATCAGCATCTCCGGCATGACCAGAATCATATTGCGCAGCGGCTGCTCATGGCGGATCGCTTCTTGGGCGCCGACCCGGCGGCGGAGGTGATCGGCAAAGGCGTCCGTGGGGTCCATCGCCATCAACTTCAACTGGCTCTTGAATGCTCGCAGCATTTTTTTCTCCTTGGCCGGCAGACGTCTTCGATCAACACCAAAAGTCTAACAGCCCGGTCTATGATCGGTCAAACAGATAATATGGTATAAGTTATTCGTATAAACAAATGATACCTCTCAACTACCACCACCTTTACTACTTCTACGTGGTCGCCACGGAAGGCAGCATCGTGAAGGCCAAGGAAAAGCTGCTCTTGGCCCAGCCCACGATCAGCGGCCAGATACGCGAGTTGGAGTCGCAGTTGGGCAGACAGCTCTTCGAGCGCAAGAAGCAGCGTCTCTACCTGACCGAGGAAGGGCGGCTCGTCCTTGAGTATGCTCAGCGCATCTTCGACCTAGGACAGGAGATGTCGGACTCCCTCAAGGACCGCCCGCCCGAGGGGCGCCTGCGGGCGCAGGTCGGCCTTGTGACCGGTACGCCTAGGGCCATCGCGCAGGCGTTGGTGGACCATCTCTTCGCGTCATTTCCCAAGGCGCATCTGACCGTGCGGGAAGATAACCTGGGAGACCTTGAGGCGGAGCTTCGAGCCCATCGGCTCGACCTGATCCTTTCCGACGCCGCCCTTTCCGGAGAAGAATCTGAGGAATTCATCTCTCGCCTGGCAGGACGCGTCCCGGTCGTTTTGGCCGCGGCTCCCAAGCTGGCGCGCAAACTGGGTCCGCTGCCGCGGGCGCTCGACGGCGCGCCGATGATCCTGCCGGCCCATCCGAGCCAGGTCTATCATCAGGTGCTCGAGCTCTTCGGCCGCTGGAAGGTCAAACCGGACGTGGTGGCGGAAGTGCAGGACGTGGAGCTGGCCCGGCGGCTCGCCGTCGCCGGCCGAGGCATTGTCCCTCTTGACCAGGAGACGCTCAAGGCACGCCATTCGATTGGAACGCTTGTCGCCCTGCCTTCGAAGCCGTTGGGGGTCTACGAGCCAGTCTATCTCATCGCGCGCCAGCGCCGCTGGCTCAACCCCATGGCTGAGCGGGCTCTGGACCGGTTCCGGCTTTAGTTGCCTCGCTCACAGAAGCCTAACGCGAATCTGCCAGTTGACCGCGTCCCTTTGGAGGTAGTACTCTTCCGGTTGCAATGACAGTCCTGGCGTTCATTGGTCAACGGGCCAATATGAAAAAGATCGCCTTCTGCGTCCTGTTGGCATCGCTGGCGTCATGCAGGCGCCCAGCAGAGAGTGAGCGGCCCACTGAGCTGATATGCACTGCAGAGGCGAAGATGTGCCCGGACGGTTCCGCGGTGGGCCGGGTCGGACCACATTGCGAGTTCGCCCCCTGCCCCGCTCAATCCCCCTCTCGCTGAGTCGCGGCGTGGCTCCAAGCCAAGCCGCTCAGTCGGCAGCTAGACTCAAGGCCCGTCTTTCTTGCTCCAAGAACCTCTGGAATCTCGGGGCAAAAGAAGAAGCCTAGCGCGAGATCAGGATCTGCCGGGCGCGAAGGCCGGTTGGCGGATAAAATATCTCACGACGGCCAAGAAAGCCGCCCTGGCCGTGTCTCGCACCTCACGCACCAGAGCGAGATCAACACGCTGCTTGCCGGCGAGTTGGAGGGCCTTCAGTCGCTCACGCGGAGAGACGAGGCGTTGGTTCACCTCGATCAACTGGGCCAGCTGGGGCGCCAGCAAACTGGCGGCGGCCGCCGCGATCTGCTCCTGGATTGTAGGATCATCGAGATCGTATTGCAGGACCTTGTCGAGGGCGAACTTCACGCGGGCGCTGTAGCGTCCGTTGCCGATGAAAACTGGGAAGATGTTCGCACGTGCGGCTTCCTCGTCGTCGAACTGCCCGCGCGTGAGGAACCGCACCGTGAGTTGCTCGTTCTTGCCCTCGCGAACGACCGCTTCGTAGAAGCCGTGATCTTTCTTGGCGTTTTCCTCAACCTCGCCGGCGTAAGGGATCGAGCCATTGAAGCGGTGGTAGGTCTTCTTGAATTTCTTTCCCTGCAGACCGGTCCGCGCCAAATCCTGGACTCCGGAGATCAGGCTGGCCGACATCTCCTCCACTGATTCCGAGAGGAAGAGAGGGTTATCGATCCACCTCAAAAGACGCTGGACCTCCTGCGGCGCATCTTCGTAGGCGGAGCCCGTCCAGTCGCCGGGCGTCTTGCCGTATTCCTCGGCGATGCCCATGGCCCGGTGATAGACCGTGTGGAAGTTCGTCAGAATCTCATCGGACTGGAAGTCTCCCGACATGGAATAGCCGTTGTCCTTGTAAACGTCCGCCTTGGGCAGTGACCACCAACCCGCATCGATGAAAGAAAGCCTCAGAGGAGCGAACTGCCTCGAGTACTTGCCGCGGTCAACGTAGGCGTGCAAGAATTCATGCAAGAGCTCGGCGTTGGGTTTGGTCAAGAGCGGCCCGAAATTGTCGGCCCACAACCAGCCGCTCGATGAGTACCCGGCGCCCCGATTAAGGTTATGGTTCGAGAGCGGACTCCACAGCAGGGTCACGCCCAGGTTCCGCTCCAAACCCCGTGCCCAGCGATTAATCCAACTCCCGCCCCCCCCGGGAATGACGAGGACGCCGTCGCTCTTCTTCGGCCGCTGGAGGGTCACATTCGCGGCCTCGGCGACTTCCAGTTGCGCCTTATTGAGCGTCGCACCGTCGAAGGGAGAACCCCACGAGACCGAGAGCTCTTCCATCATCTCCCTGTAGCGGCGCATCGCCGGGTGGTCCGTGCGCGCGGCGAAGTGCTCGCTGAAGGAGCGAGGCAATTCTGGCTTTTTTGTCTTCTCCGAGGCAGGCGTTGCGGAAGGGGCGATTGTCTTCGTCCCATGCGGAACTGTCCGAGCGGGACTCGCAAGCACGGGCTCGGCAAGCACCGACACGGACAGGGGTTGCAGGGAGGAGACAGCCGAAAAGGGCGAGACGACCACGGCCGGGAGCATCGGAAAGCCGCCAAGCGGCGTTTCGAGTCGCGGCACGACGGACTTCTGCGCGCCTGCCGGCAACGCCAGAACGACGAATAAGACCAAACCTCGCCAGAACATCGCCTTCAATATGGCTTTCCTGGGTGATATCCAGCATGAGGCTTTCGGTCTTTTCCGCAAGGCCAAAGGACCTGGACCGGAAAAGTGCTGCGTGTTGACATGCAGGACGGGGTGGGATAATATATTCGTATAAACGAATATGAATGATCAGCGAGTGAGCGGGATGTTTCGGGCCTTCGCCGACGAGACTCGGCTGCGCATCCTGCATCTCCTAACCAAAGGCGAGCTGTGCGTCTGCGACATCATCTCCGTCCTTGAGGTCCCGCAGCCGAAGGTTTCCCGGCACTTGAGCACCCTGAAGCGGGCGGGCCTGGTGGCTGACCGCCGAGACGGCCGGTGGAAGCACTACTCCTTGGCCCAGGCCAAGGGCGACTTTCATCATCGGCTGATCGCCTGCGTCGGAAGCTGCCTGGACGAAGCCCCGACCCTCAAGCGCGATGCCGGCAAGCTTGTGTCGATCAAGAAGGCGCGGTGTCGATGATTTTTTGAGTCGATATATCTACCTAAACGCATGTGCATAGAGGAGAACGCGTGACGAAAGAAAAGGTGTTGTTCATCTGCATCCACAACTCCGGCCGCAGCCAGATGGCCGAGGCCTTGCTCCGTCATCTGGGCGGCGACCGTTTTGAAGTCGAGAGCGCTGGTTTCGAGCCTGGGACCCTGAACCCGGTGGTCGTTGAGGCCCTCAAGGAGATCGGCATCGACATCTCGAATGCCAAGACTCAGAGCGTTTTCGAGCTGCACAAGCAGGGCCGGTCCTACCAGCGCCTCGTCACGGTGTGCGACGAATCGAGCGCCGAGCGCTGCCCCCTCTTTCCCGGGCTCGTTGGCGACCGCATGCACTGGAGCTTCAAGGATCCCGCCGCATTCAAGGGCTCGGCGCAAGAGCGCCTGGCCCAGACGCGCGTCGTGCGCGACGAGATCAAGGGCCGGATCGAGCGCTTTCTTAAGGAGGGCGCATGAGGTCCCCCTGCTGCGAGCGCTCGGTCACGAGCCGCCTCGGCTTTCTCGACCGCTATTTGACCGGCTGGATTTTCGGGGCCATGACCCTGGGGGTCGCCTTGGGCTATTTCCTTCCGGGAGTTCCCGCCTTCGTCAATCGATTCCAGTCCGGGACGACGAACCTGCCGATCGCCATCGGGTTGATCCTGATGATGTACCCCCCTCTCGCCAAGGTCCGCTACGAGGAACTCGGCGACGTCTTCCGGGACAAGAAAATCCTGAAGCTCTCTTTGCTGCAGAACTGGGTGATCGGGCCCGTGCTCATGTTCGCGCTGGCCGTGATCTTCCTGCGGGGCTATCCCGAGTACATGGTGGGCCTCATCATGATCGGACTGGCGCGGTGCATCGCCATGGTGGTCGTCTGGAACGACCTGGCCGGCGGCGACGCCGAGTACGCAGCGGGACTGGTCGCCTTCAACAGCGTATTCCAAGTCCTCTTCTACAGCCTCTACGCCTACGTCTTCGTCACGGTCCTCCTGCCGCTCTTGGGCCTATCGGGAGCGGCCGTGTCGGTGAGCATGTGGCAGATCGCTGAGAGCGTCCTAATCTACCTCGGTATTCCGTTCTTCGCGGGCGTGCTCACGCGCTTTGTGTTCGTGCGGGCGAAGGGCCGCGACTGGTACGAGCGGGAGTTCATCCCCCGGATCAGCCCGGTCACCCTTCTCTCGCTGCTCTTTACGATCGTGGTCATGTTCAGCCTCAAAGGCGAGACGATCGTGCGCATCCCCCTGGACGTCGTGCGCATCGCCGTGCCGCTCTTGATCTATTTCGTGGTCATGTTCCTGGTCAGCTTCTGGCTCAGCGCCCGCGCCGGCGCCGATTACCCCAAGACGGCCACGCTTTCGTTCACGGCGGCGAGCAACAATTTCGAGCTCGCCATCGCCGTGGCCGTCGCCGTTTTCGGCATCAACTCGGGCCAGGCGTTTGCCGCCGTCATCGGGCCGCTCGTCGAGGTCCCCGCGCTCATCGGCCTCGTCAACGTCGCGCTTTACTTCCGTGATCGTTGGCCCAAGGCCGCGGCCGCGCCGGTCCCCGAGACCGCCGCGCTCTAGGAGGACTTAAGCGGGCGGGCATTGCGCCGACGGCGTTTTGGTCCTCGGCCGGCCGAAGCGATAATAGAGGACCGGGACCACCAGCATATTGAGCACGGTCGAGCTGGCCAGGCCCCAGATGATGACTACGGCCATCGGGGTTTGGATCTCGTTGCCCGGCTTGCCGCCGCCGAGCGCGAGGGGGACCAGGGCCAGGCCCGCGCAGAGCGCTGTCATCAGGATCGGAGAGAGCCTCTCCAGACTGCCGCGCACGACCGCCTCCCGGAAGTCCCGGACGCCCTCGTGCTCCATCAGATGGTGGATGTGCGAGATCATCATGATGCCGTTGCGGGTGGCGATGCCGAAGAGCGTGATGAAGCCGATCATCGAGGCGACCGAGAGCACGCCTCCCGAAAGGAACACCCCCGCCACGCCGCCGATGAGGGCCAGCGGCAGATTGAGCATGATAA
Source organism: Elusimicrobiota bacterium (assembly GCA_038060535.1). Lineage (GTDB taxonomy): Bacteria > Elusimicrobiota > Elusimicrobia > UBA1565 > UBA9628 > GWA2-66-18. Next base: position 41,432 of record JBBTHA010000021.1, read on the forward strand.
AGAGGGCGTCGGCGACCGAACCGAAGGCCATGTGGAGGAGCAGGCCTATGCCTAGGATGACGAGGGCGCCGAGGATGAGCAAGCGGCGCGAGGCCTCCTGCTGCGCCTCGAACTGCCCCCCGTAGTCGATGAAGTACCCTTCGGGCAGCTTCACCTCGGCCGAGATCGCCTCGCGCACGTCGCGCACCACGCTGCCGATGTCGCGCCCCGCGGCGTTGCACATGACGACGATCTTCCTCTGAACGTTCTCCCGGGAGATGAGGTTGGGCCCGGAATCGCGCACGACCTCGGCCACGAGCTTGAGCGGGATCTTGGTTCCCGCGGGGGTGTCGATGAGGATGTCGCCGAGCTGGTCCGGCCGCGACTTGAGCGAGTCCTTGTAGCGCACCAGGAGCTCGAAGGCGTTGCGGCCCTCGAGTATCTGACCCACGACGCGCCCTTGCAAGGCGGTTTCGAGGGCGTCGGAGACCCCGCCCGGGTTGAGTCCGAAGCGGGCCAGAGCCCGGCGGTCGTAGCTGACCCGCAGGATTGGAATATCGGTCTGCTGCTCTACGGAAAGGTCGGCCACGCCTTGAACCCCCGACATCGTCTGCCGGACTTCCTCGGCCAGGCGCCTGAGCTCGTAGAGATCCTCGCCGAATATCTTGACCGCGAGGTTGGCCTTCGTTCCCGAGAGCATATGGTCGATGCGGTGGGAGATGGGCTGGCCGATGGTCACGTTCGTCCCGGGAATGAGCGAGAAGGAGCGCCGAAGAGCTTTGAAGAACTCCTCCTTGGAGCGCTTGCCCCTCTTGAGGCTCACGTCGAGTTCGGACGCCTCGACGCCCTGGACGTGCTCGTCGAGCTCGGCGCGGCCCGTGCGCCTGCCCACGGAAAGCACCTCGGGCTCGGCCAAAAGCGCCTCCTCGACTTGGCGCCCGAGGCTGTCGGACTCCGGCAGGGAGGTGCCCGGCAGGGTGACGGCCGAGATGGTCAGCGCTCCCTCGTTGAACTCGGGCAAGAAGGCCCGGCCGGCGAAGGCCAAGGCGAGCGCGGCCGCCAGCGTGAGCGCTGCGGCGGCAAAGGCGGTCGGCAGGGGATGCGCCAAGGAGGTTTCGAGAAGCGGCCGGTAGGCCGCCTTGAGCCTTCGCACGACTCCGCTTTCTTGCCCGCGCAAGATGACCTTCGATCCTGGAAGCAGGAACGAGCAAAGGGCCGGCGTCACGATGAGCGCCACGACCAGGGAAACGAGGATCGAGACGACGTAGGCGAACCCCAAGGGCTTGAGCAGACGGCCCTCGACGCCGCTCAAGAAGAACAGCGGCAGGAACACCAGGACGATGATGACGGTGGCGAACACGATGGAGGAGCGGATTTCCTGGGTTGCCCTCAAGATCACCTTGAGCGGGGGCTGGCGCGAGTCCTGAGGCCGAGAGGCGTTCTCCCTGAGCCGCCTGACGACGTTCTCCACGTCGATGATGGCGTCGTCGACCAGGGCGCCGACTGCGATGGCCATGCCGCCAAGAGTCATGGTGTTGATGGTGGCTCCGATGGCCTGGAGCCCGAGGGCCGCCGCGACGAGCGAGAGCGGGATGGCCGTCAGGGTGATGAAGGTGGCGGGAAGGTTCGCGAGGAACAGGAGCAGGATGATCGCGACCAGGATCGCTCCATCGCGCAGCGCCGCCAGCACGTTGCGCACCGCCACCGAGATGAACTCCGCTTGGCGGAAGAGGCGGCGCTCGATGCGAATTCCTTCTGGAAGGCTTTTCTCGATCTCATCCAACACCCTATCGAGGGCTTCGGTCAGGACGAGCGTGTTCGTTCCGGGCTGCTTCTGGATGCCGATGATGACGGCCGGGCGGCCTTTGAAGGAGCCTTCCCCGCGCTTCAAGCCCGGTCCGATCTGAACTTGAGCCAGATGTCCCAGCAGAACCGGCTGGCCGTTGCGCATCGCCACGACCGCCGATTGGATTTCCTCGACGTCGCGGAAGCGGCCGATCCCCCGGAGCAGATACTCCTGCCCGCCCGAGATCAGGAAGCCCGCCGAGGCATTCCGGTTCGCCTCTTTGACGGCCTCCAGCACTTCTTGGTTGGACACCTTGTAAGCGGCCATCTTCGCTGGCTCCAGCAGGACCTGGTACTGCTTCTCCTCGCCGCCGATGGTCGTCACCTGGGCTACGCCGGGCAAGGAGAGCAGGCGCCTGCGGATCGTGTAGTCGGCAAGAACCCGCAGGTCCATGGGGTCGCTTTTCTCCGACGTCAGGGCCAGGAACATGATTTCGCCCATGATGGAGGAAATGGGGGCGAGCACCGGGCGCTCGGCCTCGGGAGGAAGGCTCGCGGCCACGAGCTGCACCTTCTCGCTGACCACCTGGCGCGCGGCGTAGATGTCGGTGCCCCATTCGAACTCCACCCAGACCACGCCGATGCCGGCCGCGGTGGCCGAGCGTACCCGTCGCACCCCCGAGGCGCCGTTCAAGGCCGCCTCGATGGGAAAGGTCACCAAGGACTCGAACTCCTGCGGGGCCATCCCCGGGGCCTCGGTGATGACCGTGACGGTGGGTGCGGTCAGGTCGGGGAAAACGTCCACCGCCATGCGGCTGGCCGCCCAGCCGCCGAAGACGAGCAGAATGGCCGAGGCGATGAGCACGAGCACCCGGTTCCTCAGGGACCAATCGATGATGTGGCCGACCATGTCAGTGCGCGTGCCCGTGCTCGGGGATCCGTGAAGAGGCCGCCGCCAAGCGGATGAGGTAGGCTCCCTCGGTCGCGACCCGTTCGCCGGACCGTACGCCCTCCAGGACGCGGAGGTGGTCGCCCTCGCGCGTGCCCAGCCGCACGGCGCGGCGCTCGAAGCTCTCCCCCTCGACCTGAACGTAGACGACCGGCTTGCCGTCCTCGTCGATTACGGCGGAGGCGGGGAGCACGGGGCCGCGGGGGCTTTGCCTCGTGACGATGTCGACGCTGAGCACCGCTGCGAGCTTGAGCCTGCCGCCGGGGTTGGGGAACGCGAATAGGACCTTGGCCGTGCGCGAGGCGGCGTCCATCGTTCCCTGCTGGCCCAGGAACTTGGAGGAGGCCAGCCGCCCCCCTCCAGGGAGCTCGATGGTGGCGCGCGCCTGGGGCGGCACCTTGGGCAGATCCGGCTCGTAGACGTTGGCCTCGACCCAGATTGTGGCGAGGTTCACTAAGTCGAAGAGCGGCGCTCCCTTCTCGACCCGGTCCCCGGGGGTGGCGTAGGCTACGGCGACCGCGCCGGAGATCGGCGAGGCCACCGGCACGCGCCCCGAGCCGGTTTCGATGACGCCGATGCCCTGCCCTTCGGCGACCGAGGCGCCGATGACGGGATAGACGGACTCTCCGGGCTCAAAGACGCCCGACGCGGGGGCCGCGACCTTGATAGAGCGGCCGAGCGGGGCCCGGACCTGGCCTTGCGCGCGCAGGCTCTCGGCGAGTTCGCGCTGCTGGACCTCCACCACGGAGAAGCCGCCCTTCCACTGCTGTTCCTTGAGGAAAGAGATCCGCCCCGACGGCTCTGGCTCCTCCGGGTTCTCCGCGCGCGCCGCTTCGACCGACGGGTACACTTGGACCTCTCCCAGCTCGTGCGCATCCCGCACCTGCGTTCCCAGCACGACCAGTTTCCAGCGGAACCGTCCCGCCGGGAGCTTGACCACCGGCCTGAAGATGCCGGGACTCGACGGAGCCTCGGCTCGGAAGTCTGAGCGGCCGCCTGTTCCTTCGAACTCCAGCGCGACCGAGCCTTGGATCACGGGCTTGAAGCCCGCGAGCTCGGTGAGATGCACCGCCAACGAGGTCTCCCGGTCCGCGACCAGACGCTGGTGCTCCATGAAGAGTTCCGAGCGCTCCGTCCAGCGTGTGACCGCGGTTCCGGGCGGGCCTTCATCCTTGCCGCCGGACTGATCGTGGTCGTGCCGGCCGCAGGCGGCCAAGGCCAGGGCGGCCAGTCCGATCGCCGCGAAAGTTTTCATGGGATATCTCCTTCAAGAGGTTTGCCTAGTACGCGCTCCAGGTCGATCCTGTCCAGCCGGGCGTTGAGAGCGAGTTCGAGCTCTTTGACGCGGGCCGACGTGCCGCCCCTATAAGCGTCGATGAGCTCCAGCAGGCCCAGGCGGCCCTCCAAGTACGCCAGGCCGGCCATCTGCTCGAGCCGCTCCGCCTGGGGGATGGCGGCCGCTCTGTAGGAAGCGAGGGCTTCGCCGGAGATCCGAGCTCGGGCGTCAGCGGCTTCAAGGGCGACGCGCGCTTTGCGAGAGTCGCCCTCCAGGGCGCTTTCGGCGGCGCGCAACTCAGCCGACTTGACGTCGCGCGCGGCTTGGCCCCTGTCGAAGACGGGAAGCTCCAGCCCGACGCCGGCCACGACGCCGGAGCCGGATTGGCCCGCCGCCCGGCTGGACTTCAGGCCCAGGCCTAAGCCCAGGTCGGGAGCCCAGAGCCGTCGGGCGAGCTTGAGTTCGGCGGCGGCCCGGTCCTGTTCCTTGCGCAGCGAGGCGAGGACGGGCTGTTCGGCCTCCAGGCGGTCGCGCAGCGCCGCCAGCTCGGGCAGCGGCCTCTCGGGCGCAAGCGTCCCGGAAAGCCTGAGGGCGAGAGGATCGCTCTCCCATGCGACGAGCTCGGCGATCTTGACCTTGAGCCCGGCCAGCTCGCGCTCAAGAAGGGACGCCTCGGCTTCGGTCTCGGCCCGCTCGCGTTCAAGCCGCGTCCGGTCGTACTCGGAGGCCTGGGCGCCCCGGCCGCGGACCGATTCGATGAACACTTTGAGGCGGCGGGTGCTGGCTCCCATCACCCTTTGACGTTCCTGGGCCTCCAGGACTCCATAGAAGGCGGTCCGGGCGTCCGCCCGCAGGGCGTTGAGATCGGCGCGCGCGGACTCCTTGATGGAGTCGAGCGCAGCCTGAGCCGCCGAGCGTCTCAGCGAGCGGCGGCCGCTGACGTCCAACGCCATGCCCACCTCCACGAATGTGTCGGACTGCGTGTCGCCGCCAAGGCGCACCTGCTCCCTTCGCAGCTCAAGGGACGGATTGGGCAGTAGGCCGGCGGCCCGTCGAGCCCCGGCGGCGGCGGACACTCTCGCCTGGATGCCCTTGGATCGGGGGCTTTGCTCCAGGACATGGCGCAGGAAATCGGGCTCAGTGATGACCAACTCGCCTTTCGATGGAGCCTGAGCCTCCGACGCGTGGCATCGGGTGGCGAACGCGAGCACGAACAGCAGACGTGACATCATTTCTGGATCACCTTGGTGGGGCCATCAACGCAGTCGTACGACGGTCCGGCCGCCGAAACGCGATAGGCGGGCGGAGGCTACCGGTGGAGCGGAGCAAAAACGCTCCGCGGCATCAGGCCGGCGGGGCTCTGTCAGAGGGTGTACGGGAGAAGTGAAGTCCGACCGCGGCCGTCGGCGGGCCCGCGTCGAAAAACATGGAAAGAGCGGCGGCCGGCAGAGTGCCGGCGTTTCGGATATCGGCGGCCACGAACCGACCGAGGTCTTGCTTTGAGGGGGCGAGCTGCACGGAGGCCATCGGCGCGGCTGGCTGCGCGTCGGCTTGGATCAATTCGTGCTGATGGTCGGAATCGTGCTCATGGCGATGGGAGTCGTCATCGTGCGCGTGAGCGTGACCGTCCTCCAGGGCGTGGACGGCGGCGTGCAGGAGCGCGGGACGTCCCGGACCTGACAAAGCCAAAGCCAGGGCGCACGCTCCCGCAAGAGGTCCGAGCATCGTCCTCATCTGGCGCACAGTTTATCATTTCAACTGATTTCTCGCCAGGCGACCCCGGCGCTTGAAGTATTTTTCCATCTCCACCGCCGCAAAGACGGAAGACGACAGAACGAGCGTGAGGGCCAGTTCATTGAGCGAGAGCGGCTTGGTCTTGAAGATGGGATTGAGGAACGGAACGTAGATCGTCGCCAACTGAAGAATGAAGGTGAACAGAGTCGCGCCCAGAAGGGGCTTATTGGTGAGCAAGCCCTGAGTGAAGAGAGACTCCCGGTCGGAGCGGATCGCCAGGACATGCGCCATCTGGCTGAGGCAGAGCACGGTGAAGACCATGGTCTGCCAGTTGGCGCGTCCCGTCGTCATGGACCAGGCCTGGGTGATGATGGCCACGGCCGCGATGAACAGGCCGACCCAGACGATATGGAAGCCGAGACCGTGAGCGAAGATGCTTTCCTGGGGATGGCGCGCAGGCCGGTTCATGATGTCCGCGTCGGCGGGCTCTGCGGCCAGCGCCAATCCGGGCAGGCCGTCGGTGACGAGGTTGACCCAAAGAATGTGGATGGGCAGCAGCGGGATCGGCAGCCCGAGGAAGGGCGCGAGGAAGATGGTCCAGATTTCGCCGGAATTTCCCGTCATGGCGAACTTGATGAACTTGCGTATGTTGTCGAAGATCCGACGGCCCTCCTTGACCGACTTCACGATGGTGATGAAGCTGTCATCGAGCAAAATCATAGAGGCCGCCTCTTTGGAGACCTCCGTGCCGGAAATCCCCATGGCGACGCCGATGTCGGCGCGCTTGAGCGCCGGAGCGTCGTTGACGCCGTCACCCGTCATCGCCACGAACTGTCCCCGGTTCTGCAGCGCCTTGACGATCTTGAGCTTCTGCTCGGGCGCGACTCGCGCGTAGACTCGGACATGATCCACGCGCTCTTGGAACTCCTCGAGCGGGAGTTCTTCGAGCTCCCGCCCTGTCATGACCGAGCGTGGGCCATCGCCGTCTGCGACGATTCCGATCCGTTTGGCGATCGCTCGCGCCGTCAGAGGGTGATCGCCGGTGATCATCACGGTCTGGATGCCGGCGGCCCTGCAAAGCGCTACGGCCTCGCGCGCCTGCGGCCGGGGCGGGTCCATCATGCCGACGAGGCCGAGCAGGACCAGGTCCGTCTCCACGTGCTGCGACGTCAAGATTTCGGGGAGCGCGTCCCAGAAGCGGAACGCGAAGCCCAAAGCCCGCAGGCCGTCTCCCGCGATCCGGTCCGTCACCTGCTGCATCGTCTGCAGATCCAGGTCGGACTCCCCCCGGGAGGTCAGGACCTTGCGCGAGCGTTCCAACACGTTCTCCATCGCGCCTTTCGTTAAGGAAATGATTTTCCCGTCGCCCCGCCGGTGGAACGTCGTCATGAGCTTGCGGTCGGAATCAAAGGGAAGTTCCGCGACGCGCGGGAACTCGCGTTCCAGCTCGGTCTTGTCGAATCCGCTTGTCCGCGCCGCCTGAAACAGGGCGACTTCGGTCGGATCGCCTAGGATGCCTCCGTCGGCGCCGGCGCGGGCGTCGTTGGAGAGGGCCAGAGCGCGAAAGAACAGCGTGCGCGCCTCGCTCGCCCGTTGGCTCGGGGCCGCGAACTCCGCAGCGCGCACGAGGTCTCCGTCCACCCACGCTTCCTCCACCGTCATCTTGTTGAGCGTGAGCGTGCCGGTTTTGTCCGAGCAGATATAGGTCACCGAGCCCAAGGTCTCGACGGCGGGCAGCTTGCGGATGAGCGCGTTGAGTTTCGCCAGCTTCTGCGCGCCCAAGGCCAGCGAGATCGTGATGATCGCCGGCAGGGCCTCTGGGATGGCCGCGACCGCCAGCGAGATGGCCGTCAACATCATCAGCAGAGCGGGCTCCCCTCGGATGACGCCGGCGACGAAGACGACGGCGCAGATCGCCAGGATCGCGACGGTGAGTGTTTTGCCGAAGGCGGTCATGCGCTTCTGCAGCGGGGTTTTGACCTCGTCACCGTCTTGGAGCATTGCGGCGATGTGTCCCAGCTCGGTCTTCATGCCCGTGGCCACGACGACGGCCGTCGCCCGGCCGTAGGTGGCGAAGGTGCCCTTGTAGGCCATGTTCTTGCGGTCGCCGAGGGCCCGGTCCGCGCCGGGAAGAGCGGAGGTCTGCTTCTCCACGGGAACCGATTCGCCCGTGAGCGCCGCCTCCTCGACCGTGAACCGGGCCGCCTCGATGAGGCGCAGATCAGCGGGCACGACATCCCCGGCCTGCAGGATCACCACGTCGCCCGGCACCAGATCCGACGCCGGGATCGTGGTCGCCGTCCCGCCGCGAAGAACCGTCGCCGACGCGGCGGCGAGTTTTTTGAGCGCCGCCATGGCCTTTTCAGCCCGGTATTCCTGGCTGAAGCCGAGCGCGGCGTTTAAGACGACGATCACGGCGATGGCGACGGCGTCCTCGGGATCGCCCAGGACGCCGGAGATGACCGCCGCCGCGATCAGGACCAGGATCATGTAATCCTTGAACTGGTCGAGGAACATGGACAATAGGCCGCGCTTCTTCTTTTCTATCAGCTCATTGGGCCCATGGAGGGCACGGCGCGCTGCGGCCTCTGCCTCGGAAAGGCCGGCGGGCGAGGTCGAATGCCCCGCCAAGACCTCGGCGATGCTCTGCCGATGGGGCTGGCCCTGTTCGGTCATTAGGGCCCGTGGTATTCTTCGCGGAATATCCTGGCGAAAGCGATGACGAGCGTGATGAGGATCGGCCCGATGAATATCCCTGACCAGCCGAAGGCCCTTATCCCGCCGACGGCGCCGAGGAAAATGAGAGGGATGGGAAGACGCGCCTTCGTGCCGATCACCAGGGGGCGGACCAGGTTGTCGGAGAGGCCCACCAAAAGCCCGAACCACAGGGCCAGGGCCAGGGCTTTCGTCGCGCTCCCGGAGACGGCCGTTGCGACGGCGATCGGGACCCAGATTAAGGCCGGTCCCAGAAAAGGAATGGGCGAGGTCAGCAGGCACAGCGTTCCCAGCAGGGCGGGGAACGCAATCCCGAAAAGCGCGAAGCCCGCCCAAGAGAGCAGGCCCTGGACCAGAGCCGCCGCGAAAAGACCGTATACGACGGCGTCGAGCACTTCCTTGACCCGCTCGAGCAGCGCGTGCTTGCGCGTCGCGGCCATGGGCACGAGTTCGAGGCCGCTCGCGAGGATGAACGGCCCGTCGCGCAGAAAGAAGAAGAGGCTGACGACGACGAGAACGATATTGAGGAGCAGCAAGGCGGTGTTCTTGAGCAGCGCGCCGAGCGCGTCGCTGGTCTGCATGCCGATCTCATCGAGGTGCTCGAGGACCTTCTCCTTGACGCTGAACTGACGGGCCTCCAAGAAGCCGCGCCCCCCGGCCCACAGCCGCACCCACGGCCCCGCGGAGCCGGGGTCCGGGGAGATCGTTTCGACGCGTTTGAACCAGTCGCGGGCCTCGGGATAAAAGCGGGTCGCCTCCCTCGACAACATCCAACCCGCTAGAACCAGGGGAAGGACGACGAGCAGCACCAAGGCCCCGGTCGTCAAGGCCGCCGCGGTCGTGGGACGGCGCAGCCGCGCCTGAAGCCGGGCATGCAGGGGGTGGATCATGATCGCCAGTATCGCGGCGGCCAGCAGCGCGCCCGATAACGGCGCCAGCAGACGAACGGCCGCGTACAGAACGAGGACAAAAGCCGCGAGGAAGAACCATTTCGCGAGGCTCGCTCGGGACGCCGGATCAATGGGGACGTTCTTGTTCATGTCGGATCCCTTTGAGGTGCGGGGTTGATATTGAGTTGTAGCATGGTCGTGTGTCGTTGAGCAAACCCGCTTGGCGTTAAGCCGTTTAAGCTCATTGAGGCTGAACGTAGGTGTCCGAGGCTGATGGGGCGCGGTTTCTGGATTTCTGCCGCCGCGCGTTTCCGATTTTCGAGAGCATCGGCTCTCGCGGTCGGCGAGGTTCGCGGGCTTGTATTCAGGCGAGCCAAGTTCTAACATTGCCAGCCGGGAAATCAAATTTCCTCTGAGCACGCTCTCGCGCGATGGCCACCAGCCTTCTTGCCCTTCTCGACGATATCACGACCGTCCTTGATGACGTCGCCGTGTTGTCTAAGCTCGCCGCCAAGAAGACGTCCGGGGTGCTGGGCGACGATCTGGCCCTCAACGCGCAGCAGATCGCCGGCGTCCAGGCTCAACGCGAACTTCCCGTGGTCTGGGCCGTGGCCAAAGGATCGATCCGGAACAAAGCCATTCTGGTGCCCGCGGCTCTGCTGTTGAGCGCGCTGGCGCCTTGGGCCGTCACGCCGCTGTTGATGCTCGGCGGCCTCTATCTTTGCTACGAAGGCGTCGAAAAGATCGCCCATAAGTTTCTGCATGCCCCGGCCGAGCGCGAGCGGGAGCGCGCGGCTTTGGTCAAGGCGGCCGCCGAGCCGGGTATGGACATGGTCGTCTTCGAAAGGGATAAGATCGCCGGGGCCGTGCGCACCGACTTCGTCCTGTCGGCCGAGATCGTCGCCATCACCTTGTCCGGCGTCGCGGGGACGACGTTCGCCGTGCGCGCGGGCGTCTTGACGGCCGTTTCGGCGTTCATGACCATCTTCGTTTACGGCTTCGTGGCGTGTGTAATCAAGCTCGACGACCTCGGCCTGCACCTCAGCAACAAAAGGAATGGCGCCGCTGTCGGCCGGGCCATCCTCTTGGCCGCGCCCTGGCTGATGAAGACCCTCTCGGTGGTCGGCACCGCCGCCATGTTTCTCGTGGGAGGCGGTATCCTGGTTCACGGCCTGCCCCGCGTCGGCCAGGCTGTCCATGACCTCGCCCATGCGGCCGGTCCTCTGGGCTTCTTGCTGAGCGCCGCCGGCGACGCGGCAGTCGGCGTCATCGCCGGCGCGCTGGCGCTCGCCGTTTCTCGCGCGGTCGCGAAGTCTTAAGAGCACCCCATCGCATTGCCGCAGTTGAGGCACTTGTAGCAGCTTCCCGAGCGCACGGTGACATGGCCGCAATGGGCGCAGAACGGGGCGTCTCCCATGAGTCGTGAAAGGTGCGCGTCTGGCGAGTCCTTGCGCATGGCGGGGCTTGCCGCCGCCGCGAGCTCCTTGACCGGCGCCGGCGGGGCGACGTGAGCCAGATCGGCGCGGCCCAGGTAATCCAAGCCCAGAACCCGGAAGATCAGGTCCACGATCGAGCTCGCCTGCTTGATGTGGGGATGGCGGACCGGACCGCTGGGCTCGAAGCGAGTGAAGGTCAGCCGGTCGACCAAGTCCTCCAGCGGCACGCCGTACTGCAGGCCCAGCGAGACGGCGATCGACAGGCAGTTCAGCATTTCTTGGACGGGCGAACCCGGCTTGCCGAAGTCGAGGAAAAGCTCGCCCAGGCGGCCGTCGGGATATTCGCCCGTGCGGATGTAGAGCTTCTGTCCGTTGAGCGCCGTCTCGACCGTGTGTCCCGACCGCTTTTGGGGCAGGTAGCGCCGCTCCAGTATCCTGCCCGCCATCGCGGCCTCGGCGTCGCCGGCCGCGTCTTTTTTCTGCATGACGGACAAGGGCTGGGACAGCTTGCAGCCGTCTCGGTACAGCGCCACGGCTTTGAGTCCCAGCTTCCAACTTTCGATATAGGCGCTTTCGATGTCGGCCACGGTCGCCTGGTGGGGCATGTTGATCGTCTTTGAAATCGCCCCGGAGAGGAACGGCTGCGCCGCCGCCATCATGCGCGCGTGGCCCAGCGGAGCGATGAATCGCCCCCCCTCCACGGCGGGATTGGCGCAGTCGAAGACCGGCAGGTGCTCCTCGCGCAAGCCGGGGGCCGCCTCCGCGCTTCCCGTCTCCAGAATGTGGGCGACGATTCGCTTGGCCTGCGCGGGTTCGTAGCCGAGACGGAGCAGGGACTTCTCCACCGAGTCGTTGACGATTTTGAGCGTGCCGCCGCCGGAGAGCTTCTTGAATTTGACCAAGGCGTAGTCGGGCTCGATGCCGGTGGTGTCGCAGTCCATCAAGAGGCCGATGGTGCCCGTCGGAGCGAGGACGGTGGCCTGCGCGTTGCGAAAGCCGTGAGCCTCACCCGCGGCCAGCGCCGCGTCCCAGGCCTGCCTGGCCGCCTCTAGAAGCTCTTGGGGGCAGCCGTTCTCGAGCGTCTCGAGGGCCTGGCGGTGGCGCCGCAGGACGGCCAGCATCGGCTCGCGGTTGGCGGCAAATCCCTCGAAGGCGCCGCGCGCGGCGGCGAACTCGGCCGAGGCGCGGTAGGCCGTTCCCGTCATGAGGGCCGTCACGGCCGCCGCCCAGCCGCGCGCGCGCGCCGAGTCGTAGGGCAGGCCGAGGATCATCAGCAGGCAGCCCAGGTTCGCGTAGCCCAGCCCTAAGGGGCGATAGGCGTGGGTGTTCTCGGCGATTTTTCGGGTCGGATAGCTCGAGAGGTCCACCAGGATCTCTTGCGCCAGGAAGACCAGGCGCGTCGCGTGGCCAAAGGCCGCGGCGTCGAAGCGGCCGTCTTCGCGCAGGAACTTGACGAGGTTGAGCGAGGCGAGGTTGCAGGCCGTGTCGTCGAGGAACATGTACTCCGAGCAGGGGTTGGAGGCGTGGATGCGGTCGGTGTTCGGGCAGGTGTGAAAACGGTTGATCGTCGTGTCGAACTGCAGGCCCGGGTCGGCGCACGACCAGGCCGCCTGGGCGATCAGCTTCATGAGTTTGCGCGCGCTCAGCGTCTCGTGGACCTGGCCGTTGGTGCGCAGCGTCGTCGACCAAGGAGCGTCGTCGAGGACGGCTTGCATGAACTCGTCGGTGACGCGGATCGAGTTGTTGGAGTTCTGGCCGCTGACCGTGCGGTAGGCTTCCCCGTTGAAGTCCGAGTCGTAGCCCGCGGCCACCAGCACGGCCACTTTCTTCTCCTCGCGCTGCTTCCACTGGATGAAGTCCTCGATCTCCGGGTGGTCGGCGTCGAGGCAGACCATCTTGGCGGCGCGCCGGCCGATGCCGCCGGACTTGATGGCCCCCGCCCCCTTGTCGAGCACCTCCAAGAAGAACATCAGGCCCGAGGGAGAGCCGCCGGTCGACAGCTTCTCGTGGCGGCTTCGGATGCGGGAAAAATTCGTTCCCGAGCCCGAGCCGTACTTGAAGATGCGCGCCTCGTTCTTGGACAGCTCGAAGATCGAGGTCAGGCTGTCGTCGAGAGCCTGGATGAAGCAGGCCGAGACCTGGGGGCGGCTGTAGGCGTCGGCGCACTCTTTCGCGCGTCCGGTCGGGCGATCGAAGGCCCAGTTCCCCCCTTGGCCCTTGAGGCCGTATTCATGGTGCAGCCCGCAGTTGAGCCAAACCGGCGTGTTGAAAGCGGCGTATTGGTTGATGAGAAGGAAGGCGAGTTCATCCTCGAACGCCGCCGCGGCCGCGGCGTCGGTGAAATATTTTCCCTCCTCGCCGGCTTTGCGGATCGTGCGCGCCACTCGCCCGACGACCTGGCGGGCGCTGTTCTCGCGCAGGGAGGCGTCGGCGCTCATCGGGCGGCAGTACTTGGAGGCGAGGATGTCGGTCGACAGCTGAGACCAGCCTTCGGGAACTTCCACGTCCCGCATCTCGAAGACGGTTGAGCCGTCCGCGTCGGCGATGCGCGAGGAGGTCCTCTTGTATCGGATTTCGTCGAGAGGATTTTTATCAGGCGTTGTGAAGATTCGCTCGACGGGAAGACCTTTCGTCTTGGATGGTGGGCGTGTCATTGGATAATCCTCCGGAAATGGGCGCAAATGGGACGAACATTCTACCTCCAGCCGGCGTGCGCACGGCGCGCGCCGGTCGCGATCGGTCACGAGTCGTGACAGGTTGTGACCGGGAGGCCGCGCGATGCGGTAAAATAGCGGGCATGGAACTTCACCGCGTCGAGCTGGCTCGCCTGTTCGGCCCGGTCCAAAGCGGCAGGCTTTGGCGCCACCGCGTCACCGAGAGGCTGTCCAAGCTCAACCGCCTGGGAGGCCGGCACGGCGTTAGCTTGCGGGCCGATTGGACGGACCTTAGGCTGCTCATTTACCACTCGGGTCGCCGGCGTCTGGAGGAGTTCCGTCTCGAGCTTTCCAAGGGCAACGGAGCCGTTCAGAGGGCCCTGTCTTTGGCTTTGGACACAGGGGGCCCGCGCGAGCCGGATGGCGGCGGCCCGTCTCTCAAGGGATTGGTCAGGCTCCAGCTGGGAGAGCTTTCCGCGGGAGCCTCTCGGTCCGTGCCCTTCGCCGCGGGCGATGCGAGCGGAGCCCTGTTCGTGGATTCGCCCTACCGTCTCCATCTGTCTCCGGGAACCCCCGGACCGCTGCGCTCCTGCGCGGCGGGCTTCTTGCTCGACTCCTTGAGGTCGTCGAAAATCTTCCACGGCTGGGTTCTCTCGGAGCCCGGAGGCGGAAAGACGACTTTGCTCGATCATGTCTTCCAGGAATGCTGCCGCCTCTTCCTGGCCGGAGACCTTGCGCTTTTGCCCGTCCGCTTCCCCGCGGTTCACGCCGAGATACGGCAGGGCCGCGTGTGGGGGTGGAGTGCCGCGGCCGAGGCGACCCTGCGCGAAAATCCGGAAGCCGCCGCGGCCCTGCGCGAGTTCGAGCTCGCCGGCAAGATCGTCTTTTTCATCGACGGGTTGGATGAGAACGCCGATGTGGCGGACGTCTCGCGCCTGGAGGTTCTCAGGGCGTGGCAAAGCGCCTTGCGCAGCCGCTGCGTTTTCAGCTGCCGGTCTCGCTTCTACGCGCAGCAGATCGAGGGCGGAGGCTTCGAGCGCTTGGCCCCGGGGCGCGAGCTGATGTCCTTGGCCGAGTGGGGTCACGCCGAAGCCCGGGTGCTATTTCGCCGCCTGGCACTGCGCCGGCCGGCTTCGCCGACGGAGCCGGCCGGCCTGTCGCCCAAACTCAGGGACGCCTTCGCCCATCTCGCCGATTTGCCCGCCAGGGACCTGACGGCGCGGACCGCGGCCTTTCGCAAGACGCCGCTGAACTTGCGGCTCTATACATTGTTCGTCGCCGCCAACCGCGCGCATTTTCCCCGCAATGAGTACGAGCTCCTCGAGTTCGTCTTCCAATCCCTCTGTCGCTGGCAGACGGCCAAGCGCGGACGCGTCCTGTCGCCTCAAGCCGCGGCGGGCCTGCTGACGAGGCTCGCTTGGGAGGGCTACGCCGCGGGGCGCGGCGGGGCGCGGCGCTTCTCTCCTCCCGCGGAGTTGTCGCGCCTGCTTGAGGAGCGCGGCGCTTGCCCGCGGCAGAAAAGGGAGCAAGCGCTCTTGGAGCTCGAGACCAATCCCCTGCTCGAATGCGACCAAGAAAGCGGCGTCCTATCCATCGATCCGCACTTTATGGATTTTCTCGCGGCGAGGCAGTTGATCCAGACCTTGCTGCTTGCCGACGTCGCGCAGGCCCGCGAGCAGTTTTCCAAGCCCGTGCTCTGGGACGTGGCCCGTTGCCTGGACGAGGGCACGGAGCTTTTGAGCGGGGAGCAGAGGCGCGACACCGCGCAATGCCTGATCGGCGCCTTCAAGGCCCGCGAGCGGGAGTACGCCCGCAAGCGCGATTTCGCCTCGGCGTTGGCGCTCAATCAGATCGGCTACCATCTCGGGAAAATGGGCGAGCCCGCCGGGCGCGAGTTCCTGCACGGCGTCTTGAAGAAGCCAAGCCCGGCCCTGCGCGCCGAGATGTGCTATTGGGCCATCGTCATCGGCTTAGCGTTTTCCGGCGACACCGAGCCCCTGGAACATTACATCGACCGCCTCGAAAAACGGCCGCGGGTCCCCCCGCCCAACATGGCCTACTGCCAGGTGTATTATTTGGACAAGAGGGTCGACGAGGGCGATTTGAAGACGGCGCTCAAGGAGATCGGCCCCACCTGGGAGAAGACCTGCGACCGCCTTCTGGGCCAGCTCGCCTCGAAGAACTTCCTTGGCATCCGCCTGATGGACATCTTCCTGCTTCGGCGCTATTTGGAGGTGCTGGGACCGGCGCCGTTCCTGGCCGACGGCGAGCGCGAGCGCCAAGACGCTTTGCGCCGCCTCCTTCCCCGCCTGGCCCTCGAGTGCGCCGGCCAGCCGCGCGCCCGCCTTCAGTTGGCGCGCTTGGAAAAAACCTTGGCTTCTCTCGGTCTCGCCGCGAAAGAAAGTTCCGCCCTCGCTTGTTGAATGGAAGGTGCTCAAAGAGGCTTATTTTGGACCCCAGGTGGAGACTGTCTCCGGGGCGCTCTCAAATGCGGGAGCGTGCGGCCCAAGCGGTCGGATCGCAGACTGTGAACTCAAGTCCGGCCAAACGGCGGACAGAGCCGTCGCCGGCGACCGGGCTGATGACGTAGTTTTTCCCGTTGGGATGAAGGGCGCGGAAAGCCTTCAGCCCGGCAGGATCGAAGTCACTGGAGTTCCACTTGCATTCCAGGACATCGACGCGATCGCGGCCGTGAGGCAGGACGAAATCCAGTTCCCGACCGGCCTTGTCCCTCCAATAGCGTATATCCTCGTCGGGCCGACGCGCTTGCAGGTATTCAAGGGTCAGATGCTCCCAGAGCGCCCCGCAATCATCCGCACGGAGCGTGTCCCAGCCTCGTGTAAAACAGACGAAGCCGGTGTCGAAGGCGTAGACCTTCGGTGTCTTCACGAGTTCTTTTTGGCCGTTGCCGAAGAACGGACGCAGGATCGTCACGGCCTGAGTGATCTCCAGCGCGCGCAGATGGGCGGTGATAGTGGGGCGGCTGATGCCGAGACCGGAAGCGGCCTTGGCCGCCTCGAAGAGGCCGCCGCTTTGGCGCAGGAGATACTCGAAGAGCGCGTTGAATTTTTCGGGGGCGTGGAAGGCGAAGAGACCTTGGACGTCGCGACTGAAGAAGGAATCGAGCCACTCCCGGTAGAAGCCCGGGTCCAACGTCTCGGCGAGCAAGGGCTGGGGAAGTCCGCCGTGAAGGAGGCGCTTCTTTAGGGTGGCTGCGCCAAAGTCTCCGAGTTCATCGAAAGCGACGGGGGTCAGGTGGACGGTTCTCTTGCGCCCCGTCAGCGTGTCGCGGAACTTGCGCGTGGCCGCGAGAGTGGAGGAGCCTGTGGCGAGAATTTTCAGCTTGGGGAACGCATCCGCGCCGATTTTAAGCACTCGGCTCGGGTCCTCGAGCTGATGGATCTCGTCGAAAACCACGATCTCGCGGCGGCATTCGCGGTAGAACAGTTCTGGATCGCGCAGCATCTGTACGCTGGCCGGCAGATCGCAATTGACATAGTGGACGGATTCCGCGGGCAGGTCGCGCGTGAGCGTCGTCTTGCCCGAACGGCGCACCCCGCAAAGCCAAACAATCGGGGCCTTGGCCCAACTCT
Organism: Elusimicrobiota bacterium; assembly: GCA_038060535.1. Lineage (GTDB taxonomy): Bacteria > Elusimicrobiota > Elusimicrobia > UBA1565 > UBA9628 > GWA2-66-18. Next base: position 58,443 of record JBBTHA010000021.1, read on the forward strand.
CACGGATGCGGGTGCTCCAAAGAGGTCTTTTTACCATAACCATACTTTACATTTAGTCGTTAAAAAAGTAAAGTGCGATTACTCGTGGCCATCATGAGGTGCAGCTGGAAATCGAACATGGATAAATCTCAGAAGAGGGAGCGTTTCAATTGATTCGTAATCAAGAAGCTAAAATATAGTGTCGTTCGGCCATGGACCATGGATTGGATGTCGTTGTGATTGCTTGGAGGAAAAAATGATGGTACGGCGCAGCGTGCTCGTCACCGCAATCGTGGGAATTGCCGCGTCTTGGTCGTTGGCGGGAGCATCGGGCCGCACCCGGCGTCTATTCCTAAGACTGCCGCGGCGACGGTGATTTTTTATATTCTAACGGCGCATGCTTGCGAGCAAGGATAATCCAACTCCCTCGTCGCGGAGAAAAAAGGGGCGGCGGATGGGAGGCAAGGGCCTCCTTCTTGCGTCGGTCGCCGGGTTTTTCGCGCTGAATTTCGTCGTGCAAATCGTCCGCAAGCCGACCGAAATCCTGCGTTTCGCCGGCTTGGGCCGGGGCAGGTCTCCCGGCGGGACGTGGAGCGAATTCGGCGCCGACTGCCTGCGTTACGAGGGCGGAGCGATCACCGCCGAGTATCTCGCGGCGCTGATCCAAGTGGAAAGCTCCGGAGACCGCTTCGCCGCTCCGCCGTGGAGGTGGAGGTGGTCGCTCGACCCCTGGAGGGTGTACGCTCCCCCCTCGAGCGCTGTGGGGGTGCTGCAAATCACGAAGGGAAACCTCGGGGCCGCTCGCTCGATGGTCGGGCGAGACGACGACTCCGACGGTTGCGCGATCATGGGACAATGCATTCGTCTCATCGGGTCCGACTCCATCGCCATGACCTCGGCGTTTCTGCAGTCCCGGGTACGGGCCTCGCTCGCGGGCCAGGGGCGGCAGGCGTCCGTGCGGGACAAGCAAGTGCTGGCGGCCGTCATTCACCTGTGCGGTCCCAATAAAGGCCCCGCCCTCGTGCGCGCCAATTTCGATCCGGATTCCCTGGGAACCTGCGGGGGCCAGTCCGTGGGCTCCTATGTGCGTCTTGTGATGAAGTACCGCGAGCAATTCTCGCGTTTGGCGCTCGTCGACAAGAACCAAGCCGCGCGCGCGCGCGGATCAGGAATGGGGTGACCATGAAATCCGCCATCATCGCGCTCATCGCGGCGCTGGACTAGCCCGGAAACGGCTGTGTTTCCGTCTTTGGACTCGAGAAACATCCTCGGTGAATGTCCAGCGGGCCGTTGGGAGCACCGACGGGTCATGGCAATGCGGCCGCCAAGAATGATACGGTTTGCGTGACGGTGTCGTTGGGCGGCTGAACGTTATGGAAGGGGGTTTCTATGATGCATCCGATGGGCGGCGGTTGCGGTCACATGAGCGGCGCGTTGATGGCGGCGACGGCCGCGTTGGGCTGGTGGATCTTGCGCCAGGCTGAAAAGGATGCTTCCCTGACGCGCTGGGCGGGACGCGCCGTGGGCTGGGCGCTGGCCATAGTCGGCTTGGGCGGCTTTCTCTGCGCGGCGGCCAATCACGCCAAGCGTTTGAGCTCCTGCGGAGGCCAATCGACGTCGAAATGCGCTCACCATGGGCGAATGGGCGACGGCTTGCCCCCCGGACATCCTCTGGTCGAGAGCCTGCCCGCCGAGGTTGGCAAGCACGGCAAATAGCCTCAGGCATGCTCCCGCGAGAGCACGGCGCATGGGCGGTTCTCATCGCGCCGGTGTTGTTGGGCCTTTTTTCAACCGGCGCGGCTGATATCCCGGCGGCGGTCCTGTTTTGCATCGGCGCCTTGGGGGCTTTTTTGACGCGGCCGGCCCTGCTGGCCTTGTTGCGGCCCGCGCCTGATCCCAAAGCCCGCGCCTGGTTGGCGGCTTACGCCGCCCTCGCGGCGGCCGGGTTCATCCCCCTGGTTCTCGTGTATGAGCGGACGCTGCTTCTGGCTTTCGCGGCGCCGGCGGCGTTCTTGCTGGCCGCCGATGTTCGCGCCCAGCTCGCGCGGCGCGCGCTCAGCTTGACTAATGAGCTCGGCGGAGTGGCGGCGCTGAGCATGGGCGCGGCGGCGGCGCGCTACGCCGCGCAGGGGACGCTGGATTTTCGGGCCTGGTCGTTGTGGGCGCTGAGCGCGCTGTTTTTTTGCGGACCGATCTTCTACGTCAAGATGGTCGCTCTGGCGCACCGCGCCTGCTCGGACCCCTCCCAGGGCGCGCGTTTGGAGCGCGCGCGGCGGCTGGCGCTCGTCTATCACCTCGCCGCGCCGCTGGCCGTTTTCGCCCTGCCTCTCGATTTTCCGCGGCTGAGCCTCCTGCCGTTTGCGGCGGCCTTGGTCAAGACGGTGCTGCGCGCTCTGCGCCCGCCCGAGAAGGTGAACTTTCAAAGTCTGGGTTATCGGGAAGTGGCGTATTCGGCGCTGTTTGTGGCCGCCGTGCTGGTGGGTTATCGCGCGTAAACGGACGCACAGGAGGATGTCATGACGCTTCAAGAATTGGGCAGGCTGCTGGGATTTGAGATCAAGGGCGACGCCGGGTACCTCGTCAAGGGCTTGCGCGATATCGAACGGCTGTCGAGCGGCGCTCCGCTTGAGGAAAACTATCTGTACTTCGTCGAGTCCAAGGCGGTGTTCAAGCGGCACGCCGGCGGTTTCGACACGGGCGCCGTTCTGACGACGGCCGAGCTGGCCGTCAATTTTCCGCGCGCCTTGATCGCGGGAACGGACGCCCGGTTGGCCTTTTTCGCCGTGCTCGCGCACTTCGACCGCGCGCCGAAGTTCGCGCCCGGGGTGTCCCCCCGCGCGATCGTCGATGCCTCCGCGGAGGTCGCGCCGACGGCCAGCATAGGGCCGGGTGCCGTCGTGATGGAAGGCGCGCGCATCGGCCAACGCGCCGTGATCTACCCCGGAGCCGTCATCGAGCCCGGGGCCGTCGTCGGCGCGGACTCCGTGATTCATTCAAACGCGGTGATCGGCCACGGCTGCGTCGTGGGCCAGCGCTGCATCATCCACGGCGCAACGGTCATCGGCGCCGACGGCTTCGGCTTTTACGACCGCCCCGGCGTGCGCCACAAGGTCCCTCACATCGGGAACGTGGTCATCGATGACGACGTGGAATTGGGCGCGTCCTGCACCGTCGACCGCGCGGTCATCGAGAGCACGACCATCGGCGCTCACACCAAGCTCGACGACCAGGTCCATGTCGGGCACAACTGCCGGGTCGGACGCTACGTTTACATCGTCGGCAACAGCGCGTTGGGCGGATCCGTCATCGTTGAGGATGGGGCGATGCTCTCGGGCATGGTCATCGTCAAGGATCACCTGAAAATCGCGGCGGGCTCGATCGTCATGGGCATGTCGGCCGTCGCCCAGGACACCGAGGCGCGCCAGCATTATTTCGGCATTCCCGCGCGGCCGGCGCGCGAGATGCATAAAATGAACGCGGCTCTGACGCGCCTGCCGGAGATGCTCGGAAAGATGCGCGAGGTCGAAGCCCGCCTGGCCGAGGCCGGCGCCAAATAGGGCCCTCGACAGGAGGGCCGGGATGTGTGCTAGGATGAGTGACTAACCGGTCAGTCACCTTATGGCGCACATGCCCACCATCAAACCCGTCACGCGCGACCCTGACTCCAAAAAGAGGATGATTTTGGCCGCGGCCTTGCGCCTGCTCGTCAAGCGAGGCTTTCAGGACATCGTGCTCGACGACGTCGCCCATGAAGCGGGCGTGGCCAAGGGGACGCTGTTCTTGCATTACAAGAGCAAGGAAGAGCTGTTGAGCGCGGCCTTCGCGGACTTGGTCGACGGTCTTGGCCTGGAGCTCGAGTCCCTGGCCAAGGCGGGATTGAGCGGCAAGGAGCTCCTGGTCGCCACGGCCAAGGTGGTGCTCAATCATTTCGACCACAGCCGGGATTTCATGGCGCAGTTCAGCACCGGGCGTTTCCCCGGCTGCGGAGTGCGTTCCTGCGGCAAGTTGATGGACAAATACAGAGCCAACCAGGCTCGCCTGCGCTCGCTGCTGGCTTTGGCTTCCAAGGATGCGGGCCGATCGGTCGGCGACTTGGACTTCGCCGTCGGAGCTTTTTTCGGCCTGTGCCGCGCCGCGACGATGCGCAAAATATTGGACAATCACGACCGGCCGTTGGAACAAGAGGGCGAGCGCGTCGTCGGCTTCTTTCTCGAGGGAAGCGGGTTGTCGATATGAAATATCTTCTACTGGCCGCCGCGTGTCTTTTCTCCCCCCGCGCCCTGGGCGCGACGCGGACGCTGACCCTGTCGGAGGCGTATCGCTTGGCGTTGGCCCACAGCGAGCAGGTGGCTCTGAGCGCGGAAAACCACGAGGAGCTCGTCGCCAAGGCCGAGGAGATATTTTCCAACATCCTGCCGCGCGTTTCGGTCATGGGCTCTGAGACGCTCCAGCACGTTCCCTCGGGACAGTCGAATCAGTTCATCCAGGGACACCGCGAGCAGGGCTGGATCTCCGCCCACCAGCCGCTGTTCGCCGGGTTCCGGGAGTTTCTCGCCTATCGCGCCTCCAAGATGCAGGGAGAGTCCGGCGAGCTCATGCTGGAGCGGGTCAAGCATCTGCTGTATTTGGACGTGGCGCGCTCATTTCTGGACCTGCGCGGAGCGCAAAATGAGATTGAATTGCGCCAGGCGCTGGTCGGGGTGACCCGGGACCGCATCAAGGAGCTGACCTCGCGCATCGCGGTCGGCCGGTCGCGGCGCGGGGAACTCTTGGCCGCCGAATCGGCGCTGGCCTCGGCGCTGGCGTTCGTCGAGCAGGCCCGCGCCAAGGAGCGGGCCGCGCTGTCTCGATTGTGTTTTTTGACCGGCACGGAGGAGACCGAGCTCGTCCCCGTCGAACCCTCCTTGGCGCGCGAGGTTCCCGACCTCGACGCCCTATTGCGCAGGGCCCGCGCGCGTCCGGACGTGGCCGCCAAGAAGGCCGAGGCTCGGGCCGCCGAGCTGGCCGCGACGATCGTGTCTCGCCGGCGATGGCCGAGCCTCGCGCTCGACGCGAACTATTACCTTCACCGTCCCCCCAGCTTCACCGACCGGGTGAAATGGGACGCGGCGATCACCGGCTCGCTTCCTCTCTACGCGGGCGGTGAAATATCGGCCCAGACGCGCCAGCAGGCTGCCAGGCTGCGGGCGGCCAAGCAGGCGTTGGCTTTGGCCGAGCGCACGGCCGAGCTCGAGGCGCGCATCGCGCGCGAGGATCTCAAGACGTCGGCGCGGGTCGTGTCGTCTCTGGCCGCGGCCGCCGACGCCGCGCAAGCCGACGCCAAGTCCCAGGCCGAGGATTACCGTCTGGGGCAGGTGAGCAACCTCGACGTTTTCGCCAGCCTCAACGCGCTGTGGCAGACGCGGCTGGGCCTCGATCAAGCGCGCCTGGAGTCCACCTGGGCGCGCGTTCGCTTGGAAGTCGCGGCGGGCTCTCCCGGAGGTCCTCTATGATCCTCTCCGATCTTTCGATCAAGAACCCCGTTTTCGCCTGGATGCTGATGTTCAGTCTCATGATTTTCGGCTGGATCAGTTTCGGCCGCATGGGTGTGAGCCAGATGCCCGACGTCGATTTCCCCATCGTCAACATCGCCGTGACCTGGGAAGGCGCGGCGCCGGAGATCATGGAAGCGGAGGTCGTCGACGTCATCGAGGACGCGGTGACCGCCGTTCAGGGAGTCAAGGAGATCACCTCTTCGTCCAAACAGGGGCAGGCCTCGATCACCGTCGAGCTCGATCTCGACCGCGACGTGGACGTCGCCCTGCAGGACATCCAAACCAAGATCGCCCAAGCCCAGCAGCGCCTGCCTCGGGAGATCGATCCTCCCATCGTGACCAAGGTCAACCCGGAGGACAACCCGATCATGTGGCTTGCCTTGTCCGGGGACGTGCCGGTCAAAGACATCATGGTCTACGCCCAAGACGTGTTGAAAGCCAAGTTCCAGACCGTCGCGGGGGTGGGCGACATCATTCTCGGAGGCCTGGTGCCTCGCAATTTGCGCGTGTGGGTGGACGGCGAAAAGCTCAGACGCTATGAAATCACCGTCGAGGACGTGCTGGCCGCGATTGGCCGCGAGCATGCCGAGGTCCCCGCCGGGCAAATCGAGACCGCGCAGAAAGAGTTCAATGTCCGCACCCTGGGAGAAATCTCGGACCCGGCGCAGTTCGGGGAACTTTTGATCACGCAGCGCGGCGGCGCGGTGATCAACGTTCCCATTCCTCTCAAGGCCGTGGCGCGCATCGAAGACGGCTTGGCCGACATGCGCCGCATCTCCCGCGTCAACGGCAAGCGCGCGGTGGGATTGGGCATACGCAAGCAGCGCGGCGCCAACGCCGTCGAGATCGCCGAGCGCGTCAAGAAGAAAATGAAGGAAATCGAGCCGACTTTGCCCAAGGGCATGAGCCTGGGCGTCAATTTCGATTCGACGCGCTTCATCAAGCAGTCCGTTTCCGAGCTCGCGCATCACCTGGTGCTGGCCGCCTTGCTGACCTCCCTGGTGTGTTGGGTGTTCCTGGGTTCATGGTCGTCGACGGTCAACGTGCTCTTGGCGATTCCGACGTCCGTGCTGGGCACGTTCATCGTGACCTACTTTCTGGGCTTTACCCTCAACAGCTTCACTTTGCTCGCGCTGACGCTGTCGATCGGCATCGTCGTCGACGACGCGATCATGGTCCTGGAAAACATCGTGCGCTACGCCGAAAAAGGGCGCGACCGCGTCTTGGCGTCGGTGATCGGCGCGCGGGAAATCTCGTTTGCCGCCATGGCGGCCACGGTGGCGGTGCTGGCGATTTTCATCCCGGTCGTTTTCATGAAAGGGATCATCGGAAAGTTCTTTTTCCAATTCGGGGTCACGATCTCGGCGGCGGTGAGCTTCTCCCTATTGGAGGCCCTGACGCTGACCCCCATGAGATGTTCGCGGTTTTTGGAGACATCCGGCCACGGCAACGCGTTGATTCGAAGGGTCGACGGCCTGTTCAGGGCCTTGGCCCGCTCCTACTCGGCCGCTCTGGAGCGCGCGCTCGACCGTCGCTGGACGGTCGTGGCCCTGGGCGCTTTGTTTTTCGGTTTGTCCCTGATTTCCGTCAAGTACCTCAAAAAAGAATTCGTGCCTCCGCAGGATCAATCGATGTTCTTGATGCGCCTGCAAACTCCGGTGGGTTCATCCATGGAATTCACGAGCGAACGCTTCAAGGAGGCCGAGAGCTGGCTGATGTCCCAGCCCGCGGTGGCCCGGTATTACGGCGCGGTCGGCGGTTTCGGCGGCGGAGAGGTCAACGCGGGCATGATGTTCGTCACGATGAAGCCCCTCGAGGACCGCCCCAGGAAGCCGGACGGATCCAAGGTCACCCAGGCCGACCTGATGGCCGCGGCGAGGAAATCCCTCAACGGCATCGCCAACTTGCGGGCGTTTATCATCGATTTGTCCCAAGCGGGCTTCTCGGCCTCGCGGGGATTCCCCATCGAATTCACCGTGCGCGGTCCCAACTGGGAGGAACTCATACGCGTGTCGCAGGAATTGAAGGCGCGCTTGGAAAAGTCCGGCGAGATGATCGACATCGACACGGACTATAAAACGGGCATGCCCGAAGTGCGGGTCTTCCCGGACCGGGAGCGGGCCTACGCCCGGGGCGTGTCCATCCAATCGATCGGCACCACCGTCAACGCGATGATCGGCGGAGTGCGCTCGGGGCTGTTCACAGACAACGGGCGCCGCTACGACGTGCGCGTGCGCGCCGAGGCGGGCGACCGGCTGGACGCGCAAGACATCAACCGCCTGTTCGTGCGCAACGCTCGGGGGGAGATGATACGCCTCTCTGAGGTCGTGCGTTTGGAAGAGAAGCCGACCTTGCTGGCGATCACCCGCAAGGACCGCGAGCGGGCCGTCGGCATTTACGGCAATATGGCTGCTGGAAAATCGCAGGCGGCGGTCCTCTCCCAAATCGAGGAATTGGCCAAAACCCTGCCGAGCGGCTACTACGTCAAGTTCTCGGGCTCATCGCAAACCTTTCGCGAGTCGTTTCAAAGCTTGCTGTTCGCGTTGATTCTGGGTATTCTGGTGGCCTATATGGTTTTGGGCGCGCAGTTCAACAGCTTCGTGCATCCGTTTACGGTGCTGCTGGCCCTTCCTTTTTCCTTGTCGGGAGCGTTTTTGATCCTGCTGGCCAGCGGCAGGAGCCTCAACATCAACTCGATGATCGGTCTCCTCTTATTGATGGGATTGGTCAAGAAAAATTCGATCATGCTCGTCGATTTCACCAACGCCCGCCGCGAAAAAGGGCTGAGCCCTCGCGCCGCCCTGCTCGACGCCTGTCCCGTGCGCCTGCGCCCGATTCTGATGACTTCGATCGCGACCGTCGCGGCGGCAGTGCCTACGGCGCTGTCGCGCGGGGCCGGCTCCGAGGCGACGGTGCCGATGGCTTTGGCCGTGATCGGCGGGGTCGTCGTTTCGACCCTGCTGACTTTGTTCGTCGTTCCGGCCGCGTACAGCCTCCTGGTGGCGGTCGAAAGCAAGAAGGGGGCGTTTCCCATCGCAGAGATCATCAAATCGGCCGACGAAGCCGAACGGGTTTCATGAAAAGTCCTTGGGGCCTGGCGGCGGCGTTGATCGTCCTGGCCGTGGGCGCGTCCGCGGCCGAATGGACATGGGAGCAGTGCGTCGCCCAGGCCGGCGCGGCCAATCCCGATCTGGCGTCGGGCCGTTTGCTTCGCGATCAAGCGCGCCAGAACGCCTGGAAAAGCGTCAACGGACTCCTCCCCGCGGCTTCGCTGTCCAACTCCTGGGAGGATTCCAAGGGGGCTGGCGGCGCCTCGCGCTGGAATGCGGGCTTGGGCGCGTCGCTGTCGCTCTCCTTGGACGCCGTTTCAGACATGCGCTCGGCGTCGGCTTCGCTGCGCGTGTCCGAGGCCAACTTGCGGAAGGCTTCGGCCGACCTGCGGCTGCAGCTGAGGCGGGCATTTACGCGGCTGCATGCCGCGCAGCAGGCCTTGGCGGCGTCCGAGAAAATCAAGGCGCTGCGCCTGCACGATTCGGAGCTCGTGGACCTGCGTTATCAGTCGGGGCGGGAGTCCAAAGGCAACCGGCTGCGCGCCAAGGTGCAGCTCGCCTCGGCCGACGCCGAGCTCGCGCAAGCGCGTCGGGAATTGCGGCTTTCCCGTCGGGAGCTCCTTCGACGTCTGGGACGGGAGGATTTCGAGGAGCTGACCGCCGCCGGCGCCGTCAAGGCGCGGGCGCTGCCTCCCCCTCCCGACGATCCCGCCGTGCTGTTGTCTTTGCGCCCGGAGATCGCCGCGGCGCAGGCCTCGGTGGATGTTCGGCGCGCCGACCGTTTGGCGGCCCGCTCGGCGTTTTTCCCCTCGTTTTCGGCGGGCTACTCGCGCACTCGCAGCGGTCCGACGGAGTTCCCCTCCGCGCGTTATTCCTGGGCGGCGAGCGCGACTGTGAGCTACCCGTTGTTCGGTTCGGGCCCCACGGCGTCCCTGCACGCGGTCCAGTCGGCGAATCTGGGTCTTGAGGCGGCGCAGCGCCAGCTGGAGTCCGCGCGCCAGGCGGGCCTTCTCGACGTGGAGTCGGCTTGGGCGGATTACGCCTCCGCCGTGGAGCAGCAGGAGATCGCCCTGCTGCGCCTTGACGCCGCGCGCCAGCGCAACGACGAGGCCGACGTGCGCTACGCCTCGGGGTTGCTCAGCTTCGATTTGTGGGAACCGATCGTCAACGAGCGTGTCGAGGCGGAGCGTTCGGCCATCGGCGTGGTCAAGACGGCGGCCGACGCGGAGGCCGCGTGGGATCGGGCTTTGGGCCGGGCGTTGGGAGAATGAGGGGAGATATGAAGAAGAGGATCACTGTGCTTGCCGCCGTCCTGGCCGTGGCCGGCGCGGGCTATTGGCTTTGGCCCCGAAAGGCCAAGGGGCGGGGCGCCGAGGGCCCCGCCACGATGGTGACGGTCAAGCGCCAAAGCATCGAAGACACCGTCGAGGCGACGGGCTCGGTCCTTCCGCTCAACCGAGTCGAGATCAAGCCCCCCATCGCGGGGCGTATCGAAAAACTCCTGTTCGAGGAGGGCGACCGGGTCAAATCCGGCGACATCGTCGCATGGATGAGCTCCAACGACCGCGCGGCGATCCTCGACGCGGCGCGCGCGAAAGGATCCGAGGAGCTGCAGCGCTGGCAGGACGCCTACAAGCCGACTCCGATCATTTCCTCGTTGACCGGGGCGGTCATCCTGCGCGACGCGGTCGTGGGCCAAACCGTCGCCGCCAGCCAGACGATTTACGCCGTCTCGGACACGCTGATCGTCGTCGCCCAGGTCGATGAGTCCGAGATCGGCAAGATCAAAACGGGCATGCCCGCGCGCGTGACCCTCGACTCGTATCCCGACCGCCCGACTCAAGGCACGGTGGTGGATATCCTGTATGAAGGCAAGAACGTCGCCAACGTCGTGACCTACGGCGTCAAGGTCAAGACCGAAACCGTTCCCGACTTTTTCCGTTCCCAGATGACGGCCAACGTGGCGTTTATCGTCGCGAACAAGGAAAGCGTTCTCGTGTTGCCGAGCTACGCGATCAAGGATCTTGGCGACGGAAAGAAAGAGGTCATGGTCGCCGGACCTGACGGGAAACCGGCGAGCAAACCGGTCAAGACTGGCGTGGAAAGCGGGGAGTTGGTGGAGATCACGGAGGGCCTGGCCGAGGGCGAGACGGTCAGGACTCTCCAAGCCCAGTATTCCCCCCAAGCCGCTCCCCCGACGAGCCCGCTCGCCATGAGCGGCGGACGCGGCGGCATGCGTGGCGGCGCCAGCGGAGCCGGGACCGCGCCGCGCGCGCGCAGGACGCCTTAGGAGACGCATGGCGGGCACGCTCATCGAGCTCGAGGGCATCGGCCGCTCGTATCGGATCGACGGCGCCGACTTGCCGGTGCTTCGCGACGTCAACTTGCGCATCCACGCCGGGGAATTCGTGGCGATCATGGGGCCCTCGGGCTCGGGCAAATCGACGTTGATGCAGATCTTGGGGCTTTTGGATCGTCCCTCGAGGGGAGTGTATCGCCTGAAAGGGCGCGACGTGTCTCGATTGAGCGACGATGCCGGGGCGGCGCTGCGCTCGCGCGAGATCGGCTTCGTCTTTCAGATGTTCAATCTCCTGGCGCGCACGAGCGCGCTCGAAAACACGGCGCTGCCGCTGGTGTATGCTCAAGAGAAGAGGGCCTCGCGTTTGGCTCGGGCGGAGGCCGTTTTGCGCGCCGTCGGCCTGGGCGATCGCCTGCACCACCGCCCCAACCAGCTCTCCGGCGGCCAGCAGCAGCGCGTGGCGGTGGCGCGAGCCTTGGTCAATGCCCCCTCCATTATCTTCGCCGATGAACCGACGGGCAACCTGGCCTCGGATCAAGCCGAGGAAGTTTTGGGCATGCTCCAGGCCCTCAACGCCACGGGAATTACCGTGGTCATGGTGACCCATGAACCCGATATCGCCGCCTGCGCCAAGCGCATCGTGCGCCTCAAAGACGGCGCGGTCATCGACGATCGTCCCAACCCGGAGCGGCGCGCGGCGCGGCCGGCCGCTTTGGCCTTGAGGCAAGCCCCCGGGGCGGCATCCGCATCCCCGTGGTCGCAATGGCTCGAGCATGCGCGCTCCGCGCTGAAGGCGATCGCGGCCAACAAGGTGCGCAGCGCCTTGTCGACTTTGGGGATTCTCATCGGGGTCACGGCCGTCGTGGCGATGATGGCCATCGGGCGCGGCGCGCAGGACGCGGTCGAACGCGGGCTGTCGAGCCTCGGCTCGAACCTGGTGATGATGTGGCCGTCGGCGCCCAATTCCGGAGGGGTGCGCAGCGGTTCAGGGGGATTTTCCCGCCTGTCTCTCGACGACGTGGAGGCGCTTCGCGGCGTCCATGCCGCCGTCAAAAACGTGGGAGGCGAGGTGTCGGGAAGCATTCAAGTCGTCTACGGCGACAAAAACGCGCCGACCGATGTGACCGGGGCCACTCCCGCCTTCACCACCATGCGGGGCGCGAAAGTCTATCATGGGCGCTTCTTCACCGAGCTGGAAAACGAGCAGTCGGCTCGCGTCGCCTTGCTGGGTCAAACGGTCGTCAACAAGCTCTTTGCCAATGGAGAGGATCCCGTCGGCAGGATGATCAAAATCGACCGCGTCAAGTTCCGCGTCATCGGCGTGCTGGCGCGCAAGGGCTCGGGGACGTTTCGCGACCAGGACGACACGGTGGTGATCCCGTTGAAAACGGCGATGAAGCGCGTCCTGGGCCGGCTCTATCTCAACATCATCACCATCGAGGCCTCCGATCCGAAGAAAATCCCCGAACTGATCGCGGCGGCTCGCCCGCTCATGCGCCGCCTCCACCGCCTGCCGGACTACAAGGACGACGATTTCATCATGCGCGACATGACCCAGATCCAAGACGCCGTCGCCGGAACCTCCAAGGCGGTCAGCCTCCTGATCCTGATCGTGGGAGCCATCGCGATGGTCGTTGGCGGCATCGGCATCATGAACATCATGCTGGTGTCGGTCTCCGAGCGCACCAGGGAGATCGGCCTGCGCAAGGCCATCGGCGCGCCGCGCCGCGCCGTCTTGTCGCAATTCCTGATCGAGGCGGTTGTCGTGTCCGTTTGCGGAGGGACGGCCGGCATTCTCTTGGGCTGGATCACGGCGATGGGCTTGGCGCGCTTCGCCGGCTGGGCGGCGACGGTCACGCCGCTGGCGGTCTTGGGAGCGTTCGTATTCTCCGCGGGCACCGGAGTGGTCTTTGGATTTTGGCCGGCGCGCAAAGCCTCGCTCCTCTCCCCGATCGAAGCGCTTCGATACGAGTGATGAACATCACGGCTCTCTACATCGGCCGGGTCGGCGACGTGATCGTGGCCACGCCTTTGCTGCGCGCGTTGCGCCGCCGCCATCCCAAGGCGCGCGTCCGCTTGATCGTGGGCTGGCGAAGCGTCGAGGTCCTTCCCTTGATACCCTTCGTCGACGAGTGGGTCGTGCTGGAGAAGCCCGCCCGCGTTCTGGAGAACCTGAAACTGGCCTGGCGCGTCGTGTCGCAGCCTTGCGACCTGCTCGTCGATTTGAACTCTTCTTATTCAAAGACGTCGACGCTGATCGCCCGGGGGGTGCGCGCGCCCCGCAAATTCGCCTTCGACAAGCGGCGCGGTCCGCGGGTGTTCACCCACATGGTCGCGCCGCCGGCGGAGACCGAGCACATGTACGACCGCTACGCGCGTTTGGCCAAGGCCCTGGAGGCTCCGTATGATCCGGAGCTCGAGTTGCGCATCCCCCCCCAAGACGCGCAGGAGGCGGCGCGCTTGCTCGAGCCGATCGTCTCCAAGAGAGATCGGTCGTTTAAAATCCTCGTTCACCCCGGCAACTTCGATCGTTTTTCCTTCCGTTGGCCCGAGGAAAAATTCATCGAGCTGACCGATCGCCTGCTTGAGGACCCCAAACTGAGTGTTTACTACATGTCCGGACCCGGAGAGCGGGAGAAAGTCGAGCAGCTTGTCTCGCGCCTCAAGAGGCCGGTGCCGATTCTGCCCTCCTCGCGCCTGGGAGTGGCCGGGGCCATGCTCCGGGCGATGAACCTTTTCGTCTGCAACATCACCGGCACGACCCACCTGGCGGTGGCCCTCGGCGTTCCCACCTTCGGTTTTTACGCGGGCTACACCCAGGCCGTGTGGCGTCCTCGGGGCGCGCGCCACGGAGGCGTCGTCTGTCCGCAGTGGGAGTCCTGCCGCGAGACGGAGGTCGCTTCGGCCCACGCGGCCCTGCTCGATCATATCCGGCGTCTTGGCTAGACCGGGAATCTTCAGTTTGAAATCATCAGCGGTGAGAACGCGCGGATTATTGTGTTCAACGCCGTTTGAGCCGCGAAGACGCGAAGCGATTCTTCGAAGCGACCGAAAATGGTTTTCCACAAGCTCGTTTCGAGACGCGTTTGCGGATACGTCCCAGCTCAGATCCTCGGACCGAAAGATCCCAGCGACAACCGCATCACCACCCCCTGACCGAAACAAGCAGGATTCCAGCGAGACGGTGCTTCGTTTTTCAGGGAGTC
>JBBTHA010000022.1:0-19771 GCA_038060535.1 Elusimicrobiota bacterium
GAAGTCAGCCTATTCCTCAATAAGTTGGTGGGTGTCCCAAAGCGGAAGTCAGGAAGGGCGGGCGCGTCGTCGCGCAAGCCGAACAATTCGCGCAGTTGAAGGAACGCGTGCTCTCCCATCGAGAATCCTTGACTTTCATATTTGCGGCGCCCGCGCGCAGCGAAGCGGGAGTCTAGATTTGGAAGTCCCGTCCCAAGTATAGCTCACGGGCCTTGGGGTCGTTGAGCAAGTGCGTGGCCGAGCCTTCGACAAGAATGCGGCCGTCGTAGATGAGGTAGGCTCGATCGATGATGGGAAGGGTTTCGCGAACGTTATGATCGGTGATTAGAACCCCGATGCCTTGGCCGACGAGTTTGCGGATGATGGCTTTCAATTCCCCGACGGTGATGGGGTCGATGCCGACGAAGGGCTCATCGAGCATAATGAGCTTCGGTTCCCCGATCATGCAGCGCGCGACCTCGAGGCGTCTTTTTTCTCCACCAGACAACGTCCAAGCCTTTTGACGGCGTAAGTCCCAAAGGCCGAACTCCTCCAGCAAAGATTTAACGCGGCGCATCTGCTCGAATTTACTGGAGACGGTGCGCTCCAAGACGGCGCGCAGATTCTCTTCCACGGTCAATCCTTTAAAGACCGTGGGCTCTTGCGCGAGATAGCCCAGTCCCAATCGCGCGCGAGCGTACATCGCAAGCGACGTCACGTCGGCGCCATCGATGACGATGGCCCCTTCCTCGGGAGTGACGAAGCCGGCCAGGCTGTAGAAAGTCGTGGTTTTCCCGGCGCCGTTGGGGCCGAGCAACCCGACGATTTCGCCCGTCGAGACGCTCAAGGAAATTCCCTTAACAACCATTCTTTCGCCGTAAGTCTTGCGAATATCTCGCGCTTCAAGTTTCATTTGGGGGAGCCCTCGAGCTTGATGGTATCGCTAAATAGGATCCAGCCGGACGCCGCTCCGCGCGCGTCGAGGCGACGCGGGGATTCGTAGGCGTCGATCTCGTCGGCTTTAAGCGCGGCGATCCATTCACCTTGGAGCGTATGCACGACGGGCCTTCCGCCGCGCAGGGTCAACTGGCGCAGGAGGCGGTCGTAGATGGCTGTATCGGACGCCACTTCTAAGCGAGGGCCCCATATTTTCACGCCGGACGATATTGTAACGGTGCGTTCGTCGTTCCATGAGACTCGACCTCCATCGCCGTAGTCGGGTTCGCCGCCGGGCAGGGTTCGAGTAAAACGGATGCGTCCGCCGGGGGCGGGCTGCATGAAGCCTTGCTTGGCCTCTTCATTGTGGCGGGCGAATTGACCGCGGGCGGTCATTTGCGACCCGTCGTCGAACAGGTGGCGGACCGTGATGGCGCCGCGGGCTTGCCAGGTCCGATCGCGATGCGTATACAGCGCCCAATCGGCGGAGAGACTACGTCCCGCCGATTGGTAGCGAACGTCTCCTATGAACTCCTCTTCTTTGGCGTTCCCCCGGCGAATGACCCACTGCTTGCTGCGCACCACGCTACCGGCGACGGTCACCGCAGCAGCCTGCGTGGGCGCGCATTGAAGCGCGAGCATAAGAAGGAGGATCATTAGCGTTTTTCGTGAAAGACGGAGCGTTGGTCGAATATGCGGATTTCGCTGAGGTCGGGCGAGGCGTCCAGCCCGCTGCCGCGAAGCACTCCCTCAGGGCGTTTCAACTCGATGGGGGAGGCGGTTGCGATGCGTTGACGGCTCGACGAGTAGGTCAGCACCGATGTCGTCATCTGTGAACGATCCTCGTAGGAATTCAAGACGACGTTGGACGATAAGCGGACGTCGTGCGATTCGGTATTGACTTCGCCAGAGAGCGCGGTCACATGCGAGACCGCTTTGCCCTCGCGGTAAAACTCCATTTCGGGATCGCTCAGCAGGGCCCGCTGATCGTCCTCGCGTAAAAGAGCCAGTCTTGACTTGAGGGTCCAGGCTGGAGAGCCCTTCATGGATTGACTCAAGGTCACACCCTCCATGCGTTGGCGCCGTTCCTCGCGCGAGGTGTTGGTCTTGACCTGGCAGGCTCCGCAGCAAAGAATAATAGCGAGGCTCAGTCGATTCACTTGGTCGGAGCCGCCGGAGGGCGGGGGTCATTTGGAGCACGCAGTTCCTCCTCGGAGAGATGAACCTTCCCGCCAGGATGCAGCCAGGGAGTCATTTCCATGGGGATGCGGCGCAACTGATAGGGTTTGGGAAGCTTGGTCAGAAAATAGGAAATCGTGAAGTAGGCGGCGGTCAAGACGCCGTAGATGATCGCCAAAGTGCGCGCATGCCATTTCGCGTCGGGGAACCAAGGCGGAGCGAGCAGCGCCTCTTGGAAAGCGGCTTTTTTGGACTTATACTTTTGAGGCTGGTTTGGGGTGTTGGGCTGGCTCATGCTCGCTCCTTGGAAACTGCGTCGAAACGGCGAATGTCGCGAAGAAATCCGGGCACGTGGGATAGGGGAAGGGAGTTCGGACCGTCGGAGAGCGCCTTGTCGGGGTCGGGGTGAGTCTCAAAAAAGACTCCGGCGACGCCGACGGCGGCCGCAGCTCGGGCGATCGGCAGGACGAATTGCCGCTGGCCGCCGGTCGTAGCGCCTTTTGCGCCCGGGAGCTGAACGCAGTGGGTCGCGTCGTGGAGCACGGGGAAGCCAAATCCCTTCATGATCTCGTAAGAGCGCATATCGACGATCAGGTTGCCGTAACCGAAACTGGCGCCGCGTTCCGTCAGTAGAATCCGTTTGTTCCCCGTTGACAAAATCTTCTCGACCGCGTGCCGCATATCCCAAGGGGACAGGAACTGGCCTTTTTTGACGTTGACCGCTTTGCCCGATCGGCCGCAGGCCAGCAAAAGGTCCGTTTGGCGGCTGAGAAACGCGGGAACCTGGAGCATGTCGACGAACCGCGCGGCGATGGTCGCCTGCGCCGGTTCATGGACGTCGGTGACGCAGGGAACATGAAACTCGGCGGCGACTTTGGCCAGCGTGCGCAGACCCTCTTCGAGCCCGGGGCCGCGATAGGATTTTAACGAAGTGCGGTTGGCCTTATCGAAGGAGGCCTTCAAAATAAGGCCGACTTTGAGTTCGCGGCAGATCTTATGAAGGGTTCGCGCGACCGTGCGCAACAGCGCTTCCGATTCGATAACGCAGGGTCCCGCGATGAAGGCCGCCGGGAGCCGGTTGCCCAAGGAGACGGCCCCTATTCGAACGATGTTGTCACGCATGGAGGGGGTTGCGAGAGCGGTTCTCGCTTCGTTCGACGCAGGCCGCGACGAAATCCCTGAACAAGGGGTGCGGAGCTTCCGGGCGGCTCTTGAATTCGGGATGGAACTGGCTGGCCAAAAACCAGGGATGGTCCTTGAGCTCTACGATTTCAACGAGATTTTTGGGCGCGTGGACTCCGGCGATGGTCAGTCCCGCGTCCTCGAGAAGCTTGCGGAATTTGTTGTTGACCTCGTATCGATGGCGATGCCGTTCGGATATGTTGAGCGTCCCATAGGCTTTGTGCGCCAGGCTCCCCTTCTTGAGCGTGCATTCATACGTGCCCAGGCGCATGGTCGCACCCATGCTCTTGACATTTTTCTGCTCGGGCAGGAGATCGATGACGGGATACCTGGATTTTTTGTCGAACTCGGTGGAATGGGCCCCATTGAGTTTCAGGACGTTGCGGGCGAACTCGACGACCGCGATCTGCATTCCCAGACAAAGGCCGAAATAGGGGATTTTCTTCTCCCGAGCGAGCTGGGCGACGCGGATCTTGCCCTCGATGCCTCGGTCGCCGAAGCCTCCGGGAACGAGGATGCCGTGCACTCCGTCGAGCTGCTCATTGATCTTGGGGTCTGTCGTGTCGAGAAAACGAATCTTGACGCGCGCCGAGTTGGCTATGGCTCCATGGACGAGCGCTTCATTGACCGATTTGTATGCGTCTTTATAGTCGGTGTATTTTCCGGCCAAAGCCACGACCACTTCATGCCGCGGGTTCTTGAGGCGGTCGATGACGTTGTGCCAACTCTCGAGGTCCTTGGCTTGGGTGCGAAGACGCAGGAGCATCATGACTTGGTCATCGAGACCCTGTTTATGGAAGACCATGGGGACTTCATAAATGCTGTCGACGTCGGGAGCTTCGATGACGGACTCCTTGGGAACCGAGCAGAACATGGAGAGCTTCCCGCGCATATCCGAGCCGAGAGGCTTTTCCGTCCGGCACACCAAGACGTCGGGCGCGATTCCAATTTCCCTAAGCTTTTGGACCGAGTGTTGAGTCGGTTTGGTCTTAAGCTCTTCGGAGGCGCGGATGTAGGGAATCAGGGTGACGTGCACGTAAAGGGAATTTTCCCGTCCGGCCTCGAGTCCGATTTGACGGGCCGCCTCAAGGAACGGCAGGCTTTCGATGTCGCCGACCGTCCCGCCAATCTCGACAATGGCGATGTCGGCGCCCTTGGCGGCCGCGCGGAACCGGTTCTTGATTTCATCCGTGATATGAGGGATCACCTGGACGGTCGTGCCGAGGAAGTCGCCGCGGCGCTCTCGTGCGATCACCGTTTCGTAGACCTTGCCCGCGGTGAAATTGTTGTAGTGATGCATTTCTTTGTTAAGAAAGCGCTCATAATGGCCCAGATCCAGGTCCGTTTCCGCCCCGTCCTCGGTCACGAAGACCTCGCCATGCTGGAACGGATTCATGGTTCCGGGATCGACGTTGATGTAGGGATCGCATTTGAGCATCGTAACGTGAAGACCGCGCGCCTGCAGCAGCTTCCCCAAAGAGGAGGCAGTGATGCCCTTGCCGAGGGAACTGACGACTCCGCCTGTGACAAAGATGTATTTGGTCATGAATGTCCTTGACGTAAGATGGTTTGGGCGCGCCTTAAATCCGGGGGGGTATCGACGGCCACGGGGACTTCGCGAACGATGGCGGCGCGAATGCTCATGCCGGCCTCGAGCGCGCGAAGCTGTTCGAGTTTTTCCAGGCGCTCCAAAGGGGACGGGGAAAGGCGGACGAATCGCTTCAAGCTGTCGCGGCGGTAGGCGTAAAGTCCCAGATGTTCCCACGAACTGACGTCGCTGCGTGAAAAATACAGACAACGCCGATCCTTGGTCAGGACAGCTTTGACGACGTTCCTGTCTTGGAGGCGGCTGGGGTCGGTGATCTTGATGACCGCGGTCGCGATATCGCAATGGCTGTCCAACGCCGAGACGGCCGCGCGCAAAGTCGCCGGTTTGATGAGCGGCATGTCTGCCTGGAAATTCAAGATGACGGACTCGGTGCGGTTTTTCGCGGCCCACCAGACGCGATCGGAGCCCGAAGGGCACGAAGGCGGGGTCATGATCGCCAAGCCCCCGAACGAGCGCACGGTCTTAGCGACTTCCAAGGAGTCGACGGCGACCAGAACGGGGCCAAGCCGGGCCCGCACGGCGGCGCGCCAGCACCACTCGATCATCGGCTTTCCATCGAGGTCGGCCAGGACTTTGCGAGGAAAGCGTGTCGAAGCCAGGCGCGCGGGAATTATCGTTAAGCAGGAATTCATCGTATCGAGGCGGCCAGTTCCTTGGCGTCCGTCGTGGCGGTGCCGAGTTTTCCAACGACGATTCCCGCGGCATAATTGGCCAGCGCGGCCGCTCGACGCACCTGGGCGTGCGAAGCCAGAGCGAGGGTGAACGTCGAAATGACCGTGTCGCCGGCGCCCGACACGTCGAAGACCTCGCGAGCGCGAGTTGGGATATGGGTGATCCTGCCTCCCTCTTCAAAGAGGCTCATGCCGTCGGCGCCGCGCGTGATAAGGACCGAGCGGCTCTTAAGGATTTTTAGAATATCGAGCCCTAAATCCGAGAAAGCCGTTTGTCCTGGTTTTGGAGTGCGGCGCATGCACTCCCAAGCCTCCGCGGTGTTGGGTGTGACGCACGTGACTCCTTTGTAACGGAAAAAATGCTCCGGTTTAGGATCGACCGTAATGGGAATGCCGCGTCGTTTGGAAGCGGAGATGGCAAAGCGCAGCAGCCTCGGGCCGATCACTCCCTTGCCGTAATCGGAGAGTATGACGGCCTCGGCGCGGCGGAGGCTCCCTCTCAAAGAATCAAGGAGACGTTTTTCGCTCGGAGCGCTCAAGGCGGCGGTCGTTTCACGGTCGAAGCGCACCACCTGCTGGCGTTCGGCGATGACACGGCACTTCTGGGTGGTGTGTCTGCGAGGATCGACATAAATTCCCGAGACATCAACGCCGCGGTCCCGGAAATGTCCGAGAAGGCGATCGCCCGCTTCGTCTTCGCCGACGACTCCCAGCACCGTCACGCGAGCTCCCAGCGAAGCGAGATTGTTGACGACGTTGCCCGCCCCGCCGGGGATGTCATTCTCGCCGGTGACGCGCACCACGGGAACGGGAGCCTCCGGCGAAATGCGGGCGACCGAGCCGCGAACATATTGGTCGAGCATCAGGTCGCCGACGACGAGCACCCGGCGCCCTGCGAAGCGGGCGACAATCCGCGACAGTTCCTTTCGTTCATCACGGGAAGTGGTCATTGTCCGAGGAGACATCATAACATGTCTCGAAGGGCCGCCGTGATATGTCCAAAGAAGACCTCGACTTTCATCAAAACGGGACGCTTATGGGCGTCGTCGCTCAGCCAGAGCCTCAAACGTTTCCCTTTTTGAACGAACAAACCTTCGCGGCGCATCGCCGGTTCGATCAGGACGGTCGCGAACTCCCCTCTGGGGACGCGAACGGTCTCGCGCTCCACGACTTTCACGATGAGCGGCCAGTTGTCTGGAGTATTGACGTCGATGGTCACATCTCCTCCCGCCAGGAGGGGCTGGGTGCGGGTGAAGTAGATGCTCGAAAGAATGTCTTGGACCTGAGTCGGGATGGTCCCCGTACGAACGACAAACGTGGAATCGCGATTGGTCCGGCGCGCGACGAATTCCTTCGTTTCCCAGTTATAGAGCACCCATTCGTCCCGGAAAAAACTTCCTTCGCGCAGCTTTTTGGAGTAGCCCAGGGAGGTCAACGTTTGCGCGTCAAGCCAGGATTCATTGATATCCCTGACTTTGTAGAACGTGTCGCAAAAAGCGTTGGAATGGGCTTCGCTGACGATGTGATAGGCCGGGCGTCCGTTGAAAAGGACGATTTCGGTCACGTTCAATGAGGATTGGCCGACGGACAATGGCCCCCAGGAAATGGAATAGGTCAGCGCCTCCGGGAAGACGGGAAGAGGCTTGAATTCCGGCGAATAAGGCACCGTGCTGCCGATCAGCTCCGCGGGTGAAATAATCGAGGTCGTGATCGCCACCTGGGCCCGGGAATTGACTGAAAGTAAAGCGTAACCAACGGCGCAAAACGCCAGCCGGAGCGGTTGATTCATGATTTTCTTCTAGACGAAGCCAGTGATTCCAGAACTTCATTCCAGACGTTGCGCCCCTTGAGCAGTTCCAGCTTGATCCCTAAAACGTACACCTCGCCGCTGAGGCGGTCGCGCCAATCGGAGGGAAGGCGCACGAAATCTTTATGGGTCGTCACCAACGGCAGACCGCCTCTTAAATTCTCGATGGAAAGGAGTTCCTTGACGGTGTAGGGGTGGTGGTCCCGGAATTGCCAGGATTGAGCGACGGTCGCGCCCAGGCTTTCGAGTTGGGATTCAAAGGAGAGAGGGTCGCCGATTCCCGAGAGAGCCACGACGGATTTTTCTTTAAGGCGCGACAGAGGGAGTTTCGCCTCGGTTTTGACGTCGAGAAGATGATCTGGGCGGTGAGCTGATTCCAAAACGGGGGCACGAGGCTGGACGGCGGCGATGTCCTCGCGCAGCTTCGTCAGTTCGGCGGCGGGGACGCGGTCGGCGTGCGTGATGACGATGAGGCCGGCACGACGCAGCGCCGAAATTGGTTCGCGCAGGTCGCCAAGGGGCAGCAGGCGCCGACCTCCGAAGGGATTGCGAGCGTTGATTAAAACCACATCCAGATCCCTATGGAGCCGCCAATGTTGGAATCCGTCATCGAGGATCAAAAGGCGGCTGCCGTACATCTCGATGGCCAGTTCTCCGGCTTTGGCGCGATCAGGGCAGGCCAGCACAGGGATGCCCTGACCTTGCAGGGATTGGTGGATCATCCAGGGCTCGTCTCCACAAGACCGCCAATCCGTTTGGCGGCCGTCGATCAACACGCACACCTCTTTTTTCGAGCTTTGCCCGCCGTATCCGCGCGAAAGGACGGCGACTTCATGTCCGCGTTTTCGCAAAGTCTCGGCGGCGAGAAGGACGGCGGGAGTCTTGCCGGTTCCGCCCGTCGTTAAATTTCCGATGCAGATGACTTTGGATTTGAGCCTCTTGCGGGAGATCGCGCCGAGGCTGTAAAGTCCTCGATGTGCGAGGACCGCGCCGCCATAAATAAGAGACGCGGTTCCAAGCAGCAGCCGGCCCGGAAATCCTTGCCGCAGGCGCTCCCGGCGCTTGTTCCAATTCATTGGGAGACTCCAACGCGCTCAAGCAGCTGCGCGACGGCCGGCAAAACGCGCTCGGCGGGAAGCTGAGTTAAACACTCAAGATTATACGGGCAGTCGTTGAGGCCGCAGCCGATGCAGTGCAGCTCGTCGACGCGGACAAAAAGATGGTCGCGGTGGGGAGGCGTCCAGGAGGCCGGATCGGACGAGGAATGGATCGTCACCGTGGGCACTCCCAGCGCCACGGCAAGATGCTTGGGCCCCGAACAATTCGTAACGACCACGCGGCATTCAAGCAATTCCTTCGCGAGTTCGCTCAGAGCCCTTGTTTCGCCGGTCGCGCAGGCCGCTCGCCCGATGCCGCGCACGACCTCGGCCGCGAGGTCCCGTTCGCCGGGACCCCAAAACACTTTGAGGCGACAGCCGTGTTGATCGCGCAGGAGTCTGCCGAGGCGGGCATAGGAGGCGGCGGGCCAGCGCCGGGTGTCTTTACGGGAGGGGGGAACCAAACCCACGACATTGTCGGCTCGCTGGGGGCGTTGGCCGATGGAGAGGCGAGGGATCGTGTCATCAGGACATGGAGGCACGCCTAACCCCGAAAGCCAGCGGACTTTTTCAACCGCGCCGTAGCAAGCCTGAGGGGACTGACGCATGAGATGATTGTAGGCCCAGCGCCGGGGCACATGGGCGGGGCCGGCCTTGACCGCGGCCCCGGAGAAGGCCGTCAGAAGCGCGGTGCGAGGGTTGGCGAGGAAATCAATGACCCAGTCGTAGCGGCGGGAACGAATCCGTCGAATCCACTGGAGCGAGCCCCTCATTGAGACCGCATCGTAGATCAGCACCTCATCGAGCGCCGCGCAACCCGCGACAGCCTGCGCTCCCGGCGCTTCGACGAGCAAATCCAGCTTGGCCGAGGGGAAGCGTTTCTTCAGGGCCTCCAAGGCCGGCACGGTCAAAATAACATCGCCCAGCCGGCGAAGTGCAATGACGAGAATCGAACGGGGATCTTGCATTAGAGGCGGGCGCGCCCGCGAGTCATGTTGAGATGAAAGTCGAACATCGTGTCATCGCCCCGAATCAGAAGGCGCCGCACGGCCTCCGTCTCCGTCTCCCAGGGAAGGATCGTGATGCCCTGTTTGATGGAAAAATCAAAGCGATAACCGGCGTCGAGCGCCGCGCGGCGCACCTCGGTCCGATAGGCGCCGGCGCCGTAAGGGTAGGCGAAGGCGAGGATCTCCCTGCCCAACGCGTCTTCAAGCCGCTTTTTGCTTTCGGTTAACTCCCAACGGACCTCGTCTAGAGGCAGTTGCGCGAGATTCCTATGCCGCATAGTATGAGACCCGAATTCGATCACTCCGGAATTCTGCATGTCCAGGATTTGCGGCATGGTCAGCATTTTAAGCCAAGGCTCTCCGACCGGATCATGCCAGGCATTGTGACGATCGATCGTCTCGTAAACAAGGAATATCCCCGCTTTCATGTTGAATTCGCGCAGAATCGGGTAGGCGAATTCGTAATTATTCATATAGCCGTCATCGAAGGTGATCAGGACGGGTTTTGATGGCAACGCCTTGACCCCGGTTTCCGCGTCGCGCCAGTCGCGGAAATTGATGGAGGTATAACCCCGCTTCTTCAGATACCCCAGTTGTCGTCTGAAATCAGCCGTCGAAACCCACAGTTTCGCGAGGTTGGAGCCCGGGGGAGGATCCCCGATTTTGTGATACATCAACACCGGAATCCCGCCTCTCACGCGGGAACGCCACCAATTCCAGCGCGCGCTGGCGATGGCCGCGGCGCCCAGACACGCGGCTTCAACGATCACGGCGTCTGCCCCCGCTGCATCTCGGCTAGTTTGGCATATTTCAACCAGCGATGAAACGCCGAGAGCCCCGCCCAGGTCAGTCCGGGCCTGCCGTCGAGAAAGCCGAGTTTGAGGACCACCCGGGAAAAAAAGTCCCAGGGCAGAAGCAGATCGTGAAGCGCATGTGCACGCTGTCTGGCCTCCAGGCGCTTGAGCGCAGCCAGCGTCGTGTAGCGGTCCAGTTTAGAAAGGTAATCGGGGATATCTCGGTAGGGTTCATGCACGATGCGCCCTTTGAGAAGGGCTGTTTTCCCATCGACGGCGAGGCTTTCATGCAAAAGGCCACCGACGAATTTTCCTTTCGATCGGCGAAACAAGCGAAGATGCGTTTCCGATCCCAGACCCCCCCAACGCAAGATTCTGCCGAGGAAGAGGACGGAAAACGGAATATGAAAGCCGTCCACGGAAGGGCCCGCGGCAAGCGTTGAGCGGATCTGCGCGGCCAAAGAGGCGGAAACCCGCTCATCGGGGTCTATCCATAAACACCAATCGCTGGTCGCGGCGTCCAAGCTGGCCTGGCGCATGCGCGTGTAGTCGTCGAATCGGCGGTGCACGACTTTCGCGCCGTGAGCCAGGGCGATCTGCTCGGTCCGGTCGCTGCTGTCGTCTGAAACGACAACCACCGTTTCGCGGGCCAAGCCGGATAATGCCGCCAAGCATCCCGGCAAATCGACCTCTTCATCCTTGGCGATGAGAATGGCGCTAAGTGAAATGCTCATAAACCGTCTCCATTGTGTCGGCCATGCGGCTCAGTCCGAAGCGGGAGACCTTCCGCACTCCTTGGGCCGCCAAATCGCCCGCAAGCGAGCGATCGTCGATCAGGCGAATGATCGCGTTTGCCAGCGCTTCGGGGTGGCGGGGCGCGACGAGCAGGCCGCTCACTCCGTTTTCCACGACCTCGGGGATTCCTCCGGCGGTGGTCGCGACAATCGGCACCGCGCAGGCGGCCGCCTCTATGAGAACCGAGCCCATGCCTTCACCCCAGGAGGATTGGACGTATAGATCCAGCGCCTGCAGAAGAGGCAGCGGGTCCGGCCGATGCCCCAAGAGTATGACTTTGCCCAGCATTCCCATGCGTTGGATGCTGTTGAAGATGCTGGTTTCTTCCGGTCCGCGGCCGGCGATCAAGAAGCGCGCTCGCGGCCGCTTAAGCAGAACGATCAAGGCCGCGGCAAGAAGCGTTTCATGGTCCTTGTGAGGAACGAGCGCCGCGATATTGCCGATCAGCGGGCTATCCTCGGGAAATCCGAATTCCCGAGAGAGGTCTTGGCGGTATTTGGTCCGGCATTCGCCCGTAGCCGGCGAGAACGGATTTTTCTCCCTTCCCACCCACCGGCACTCGTGGGCATCGATGGGCAGTCCATCGGGAACGACCACGATCTTTTCCTTCGGGATCGAGGCACGAACCAAAATCTCGGCGATTGCTTTCGACACGCTCACCAGCTTCCCGGCCCGGCCGTATTTGAGGCGAGCGCTGAGTTGGGAGACGGGGAAATCCACGCGGCGGTGGACAACAAGGTCGGCGCCTGCCGCGGCGGCAAGCGCGGCGACCGCGGCTGTGTGCGCGTTGTGGGCGTGAAGGATGGCATTCTCCCGACGGGCATCCAGCTTGAGACGGCAAGCGCTGAGAACATCCCACTCGCCGATGAACGGCAGCGACCTGACCTCCAGGCCGAGCTGGGCGGCCTCGGCGGCGAGCGCGCTGCGCGCGCGGGTATAGACCACGCCGCGCCTTCGGCGCGCGTGAAGGGCCGCCGCCAAATACAGAAGTTGGCGCTGACCTCCCCTCATGCCGACTTCGGAGTCAAGATGGAAGATTGGACGAGGCTGCATCGTAGGCTCTTTGGGTGGATTCGTAAAACCGAGTCATGCTGAATTGTTCTTGCCAGCGCAGGCGAGCGGCACGGCCCATCGATTCCGCGAGCCCGGGGTCATAAAGCAAGCTGGAAAACGCCCGGGCCAGGCCGTCACTGTCTCCGGGGTCGACGAGCAGACCGGAAACCCCGTCTTCGACGAGATCGGGAATGCCCCCCACTCGCGATGCCACCACGGCCCTGCCCGCCGACATCCATTCCAGAGTCGCCCGTGAGACCGCCTCGGAGGAAAGGGATGGGACCGTCCCGATCCGACAGGAGGCGATAAAGGCTCCCGGGTCCTCGACGCGACCGGGAAAAGCGATCCGCGAGCCAAGCCCTGCGGCGTTGGCCTTGGCCCGCATGGCATCAAGAAGCGTCCCGCTTCCAGCGCAGGCCGCGCGCATGTTGGGCGTGGTCTCCTTGAGTTTGCTCATCGCCGCGATAAGGACGTCATGGCCTTTGACCGGGTCGAAACGGGCGAGCATGCCGACGATGGGCTGGCCGGGCAAGGGGGGGGCGATGTCTGGCCCCGTCACGCCTTGGGTGATTTTGGTCACCCGCGCGCGAGGGTGGGCCTGGATCAAGGAGGCCTCCAAGGCGGAATTGGCGGCGATAAAGAGGCTGGTACGGGCGGCCGCAAAGCGGGTCAAAGGAGTCGCCCGCGCCAAGCGCGCGTCGCCGCGGGTACGGACGACGGCGCAGGATCGTCCCGCGGCCAAGACGATGGCTAGGCACTGGCTGGAGCCGGTATGAGCGTTGATGACGCGGGGATTGAACTCGGCGGCGCGGCGAAGTTGAGACAATACGCCGAGGCGGTTCCACCCCGAGGCCTTGAGTCCCAAAGCGCGAGCGGCGTCGACGACGGGGGAACCCTCCCGCCCCCAAAATTCGACTCGATGCCCGCGCCTGGCTTGTTCGGCGGCCAAGGTTAAAGCGTAGTGCGCGATGCCGGAATCCCAAGGCTCATCTTGCAGGTGAAGGATATTCACGCGATGCTCGCATCGCAACCGCCTGCGCGAGTGCTGTCCTTTACGGCGTCGCGGCACGCGTTCAAGACCCTATCAACGGTAATCGAACGCATGCACAAAAAATGTCCCCTTGGGCAGGAGCGCGCCCCGTGCAAGCCGCATGGACGGCACTCGAGTTGGGTCTCGACCACACGATGGCCGGCGCCATAGGGAAAAAATCCGAGTTCCTTCGTGGTCGCTCCAAACACAGCGACAACCGGAACCCCCGCGGCCGCGGCCAGGTGCATCGGACCCGAGTCATTGGTCACGAACAGGCACAACCGCCCCATCAGGGCTTTCAATTCCTCGAGGCTGGTCTGTCCGCAAAGGTCGACGGCGCCTTCGCAGTGGCGGGCGATCTGCGCCCCCAAAACGGCGTCATCGGGCCCTCCGACGAGGACAGGCCGCATCCCGTCCGCTTTCAGCCGGCGGCACAGTTCCCCGAAGCGTTCGGGCAGCCAACGCTTGGTGTTCCACGCCGAGCCGGGATGCACGCCAACGAGGCGCCCTTGGGCTTGCGCCGCGGCGGTCGCAAGAAGTCCGCTGAGCCTCTCGCTCAAGGCGGGGGGAACGATGTAGCGGGGGGCGGGCGAGATCGTGGCCGCACCTAGGGCCTGGGCGAGGGACACGTTGCGTTCGAGGTCGTGCATGGCCCACGAAAAAGGAACCGTCTCGGTCAGGAACAACTTCCCCGCGCTGGAGGCAAAGCCGATTCGGCGGGGGACCCCCGCCAGAGCGGCGATCAGGGCGGATCGAAACGAGCGATGCGGGATCACGGCCAAATCAAATTCATTGCGGGCAAGCTCACGCGCGATCCTCCACGGGCCCAAGAGCCCGCCGTGTTTGCCTCGCTTGTCGTCTATGATGACGGCGTCGCACCAAGAGGAGCCTTGAAAAATCCCCGCCGTTTTGGCCAGCGTTAGGACGCTCACGTGAGCTTGCGGCAAAATCTCCTTGAGCCGACGCAGAAGCGGCAGCGTCAGCAGGCTGTCTCCAAGAAAGGCGCTTTGCAAAACGAGGGCTTTTTTAACGCAGCGCGCGGTGATGCCCCATCGGGCGAGGGCTTCATAATAACGGTCGACGGTGTGCCTTTGGAGCGAGGCGGAGGGTCGACGCCAAGACACGAATAATCTTCGAGCCAAGGCGTCTTTGCGATACACCACCGTATTCGGAACGCGGGCCAAGCTGCGAATCAACAACGACCTCAGATTGTCATGAAGGTCCAAGACATGCGTGTAGCCTCCCCGCCTGATCAAGCGCGCGGCATCGAGCACGCCGCGAAAGGGCACGATCTCATCGACCTCAGGGTGGCCGTGCAAGGCGGCCGCGAACTGAGGCTTAACAAGGACCGCGACGTGGGCATCGGGCCAGCGGGTTTTTAGACTCGTATAGACCGGCCCGGAGAGGACGACGTCGCCGAGCGAGGAGAGCCGAATGACAAGTATTTTGGGCGACAACGGAGATTATATCATTTCCCTTCAGGGAGGTCTTCGAGGGCGCTGAGCAGACGTCCGCTCGCCCCCTGCAGCCTGTTTGCGGTCGCCTTGGCTTGGGCGCCGATGACCTTGGACAGAAATTCGTCGCGGCAGAAGCGGATGACCTGAGCGGTCAGTTCTTCCTCGTTTTGAACCCGGTAACCGCCGCCTTCCATCTCCAGAAGTTTCGCCGGGCGATCGATGTGTTCCGTGTAAGGCCCAAAGAGAACGGGAACCGAGGCTAAAGCGGGTTCCAGAAGATTGTGACCCCCGACTGGGACAAGGGTGCCCCCGACAAACGCGGCTCGGGAAAGAGGATAGAACGCGCTCAGCACGCCCATTTCATCTAGCAAAAGCGCGTCTCTCCCGGGAACGCCAGCCTCGCTCCATCGCGCCAGGCGCAGTCCGGCCTTGGTCAGGAGAAGGGCCGCCACGTCGCTTCTTTCCAAGTGACGCGGAGCCATGACCAAGCGCAAAGTGGGCAAGGACTGGCGAGCGTTCAAGAAGGCGGCTAGGAGGATCTTTTCTTCCGGGAGATGGGTGCTGCCGGCGACAAAAATAGGAGATTCATCCCAGCCCAGGTCGCTCAGGCGAGCGCGCGCCGCGGAATTCGTCGCGGGCAGGCACGTCTGGTCGTACTTGGAATTGCCCGCGACGAGTATACGCTCGGGCGCGATGCCAAGAGCCTGGAAGCGCTCGCTGTCCTCTTTCGTTTGAACGGCGACAAGGGTCAAACCGCGCAAAGCCGGGGCCAAGATTGACGAGATAAGACGGTAGCGTCTCAGGCTTTGGGCCGTTAAACGCGCGTTGACCAGCGCAGGAGACAGTCCGCCCTTGGCCGCGAGAATCAGGGCTGTCGGCCAAATTTCGGTCTCGGCGACGATGAGACGGCTGGGCACGAGGCGGTTGATGAACCTGCTGACGCAAGGCCACGCGTCAAGCGGGGCCAATTGAGCCCACGCCACCCCGGGAAGAGCGCGCGCGGCGTCTCGTCCGGAACGAGTGGTGGAGGTGACGACGATGGCGGGGGCCTCGGGCTTGCGCGAGAGCGTGGAAATGAGCGGGGCCAAGCCGCTGACTTCTCCGGCTGAGGCGGCATGAAACCACCAGACGTCGCGTTCGCCCAGGCGCGTCAACACGGATGGAGGAATGCTGCCAAGACGCTCTGGGAGTTCGTGGACTAGGCCCGAGAGCCTTCCTCGTTGCGAGGAGAAAAGAAAAGACAGGACAAGCCCGACGGCCGCGATGGGCGCCATGAGAGTTTCAAGAATCAAGATAAGGAAAATCAATGGACCAGCCGATCGGCCGCTGAAGAAATACGATCAAGGGCGATTTTAAGTTCCGCCGCCTTGAGATCGAGGTCATCGCCGCTGGCGACGCGAATGGGCTCGTCGTGAACGATCGCGACCCGCGAGAAAGGAAGCGGGACCTGGAATCGATCCCAAGTCGATGAAATCTCGAGCTTCAAAGACAGCGCGTTGGCGATCGGCAGAATTGGAGCTCCCGAGATCTGAGCAAGTCGAATCACGCCCTCCTTGACTTGACGGGAGGGTCCCTTGGGACCGTCGGGAGTGATGCCCACATCGCGGCCTGCGCGCAACATTGCGGCCATTTCCCGAACCGCCGCGGCTCCGCCTCGCGATGAAGAGCCTCGTATCGTTTCGACCCCGAACAGGCGCAGCGCCTCGGCGATCATTTCGCCGTCCTTTGATTTGCTGACAAGAACCGCCGCCGCCGCGTTTCGGTGGGACCAGACGAAAAAAACCTGCTGCTGATGCCAGAAGGCATAAATAATGCGTTCATCGGCGGCATGAAGACGTCGCGCGATGTCGCCTCCAACCGTGCGTAAACGAACGGTCCAGCCCACCAAGTGCACGTACCCGTAAACTAAACGTGGGATCAGGGCGCGCAGCACTACTTGCGGCCCTTGACCTTCGACTTGGACAGCCAAGATTGACTCACGGCCAACGACGCGACGGGAGAGAGCTTGCCATCCATCAACGAGACGCCCAATTTCGCCTCGCCATCGAGCTTTCGCAGGGCGGCTTCAAGCGCGACCGGGTCATGAAGAGTGGTCAGGGGGGAAAGCTCGCATGCGTCTTTTTCCGCTTCGTCGGCGATGAGGCCGGAAGCAAATCGCACGGCCTCATCAAGGGCATGCTCTTGAAGGACGTTCCAGAGGGGTTGCGGAACGGAGGGGTGCGAGACCACAAGGGTCTTAAAGCTCTCATGGAGAGTGGCGAGGATCACGCTGTAAGCTAACCCGGGGATCGAGGACAAAACGGCTTGGTCGGGGTCTGGATGCCCGAAAGTCTCGAAGATCACTCCGGGAACGACGGTCTTGCTCGCGGCGTCGAGGAATTTGGCAAGGGGGACATCGGTCAGCCCGGCGGCCTCAAGGTCGATGCGAGACTTCTTGGCTCGCCGCTTGACCTCATGCGGCCGCAGCGTCAGTTTGAAGCCTTTAATCTTCCTCACTTGCGGCGGCGACCTCCTTCCTTCACTTTGATCGCGGGTTCCGCGACGGGGAGCGCAGAATGGCGCTTGGATCCGAAGCGGATCTGGTATTCATAGACCAGCGGAACGGCCACCCCAATTGTGGAATAAGTGCCGAGCAGGTTGCCCACGACCATCGCCAGGGCGAAATTGTGCAGGACCGGACCGCCGAAAAACAGCAAGACGAGGCTGACGATCTGCACGGTCAGCACGGTGATGATCGTGCGCGATAAGGTCTCGTTTATCGAGGAGTTGATCAAATCGATCAAAGGCATGTCCCGCTCGTAGCGCAGCTTTTCGCGCATGCGGTCGAAAATGACGATGGTGTCGCTAATCGAGTAGCCGGCGATGGTCAGCAAGGCGGTCACGATCAGAAGGTCCATGGGTAATGCCATCGCTGAAAACAAACCGGCCACGCCTATGACGTCGTGGAACAAAGCCACCACGCCGACGACCGCCCATATTGGATTTTCGAAGCGGTAGGCCACGTAGACGACAATTCCCAAGAGGCTGAGGACGATCGCCCATACGGTGCGGCGACGCAGATCCTTGCCCACCACCGGGCCGATCACGTCCTTTCGATCCAGGCTGGGCGTGAAGGAGGGAAACATTTTCTTCAAGGTCGCGATGGTGTTGTCGGCGAACAAGGTCGCCGCCGCCGTGTCGGTCGCCTGTTCGCGCAAAAGGAAAATAGGCCGTTCGGCTTCCACCGATTGGATCTCGGCGTGCAGGTCGTGGGACTTCATGGCGTCGCGAACCTCTTCAACCGTTATCTTGGCGCCGACGGGAAACCCTATCTGCAGTAAAGTCCCGCCCGTGAATTCGATCGAGTAGTTGAAGCCCTTGAAGGTGATGGATCCGACACTGAGGATCATGACCAGAATGGACAGGCCGATAGGCAGCCAGCGAAGTCCGATAAAGTCTATGTTCGGCTTTTTGAATATTTCCATTAGATCGATAGCTCCTCAACCTCGTTGTTGGCGAGGTAGTAGTCGAAAATCATCCGGGTGACGACGATCGCGGTGAATAAAGAAAGGATGAGTCCGATCGTCAGCGCGACGGCAAACCCCTTGATCGGCCCGGTTCCGAATTGGAAAAGAAACGCCGAGGAGATCAGCGAGGTCACATGAGAGTCGAAGATCGCCGAGAATGCCCGGTCGTATCCGACCGCTAGCGCCATCTTGATGGGTTTTCCCAAGCGCAGCTCCTCTCGAATTCTCTCGAAGATCAGGACGTTGGCGTCAACGGCCATCGCCAATGACAGGATGATGCCGGCCATGCCCGGCAGGGTCAGCGTCGCTTTCAGGTAGGCCATCGTCGCCAAGAGCAGCAGCAAGTTCAGAGCCAGCGCGATGATGGCCACTATGCCGGAGCCTCGGTAGTACACCAGCATAAACAGCACGACAAGGGCAAAGCCGATTGCGCTCGAGCGGAATCCGTCTTTAATGGAATCTTCTCCCACCGTGGGACCGACGACGCGCTCTTCAATCACCTTGACCGGAGCGGGCAAAGCTCCGGCGCGAAGCACGATGGCCAGCGATTTGGCGACATCGGGCGTGAACTGGCCTTCGATGATTCCAGAGCCGCCGGGGATGCGGCCCTTGATGACGGGGGCGGAATAAACGATTCCGTCCAGTATGATGGCCATGCTCTTATCGACATTCGCGGCGGTCAGCGCGGCAAACTTCCCGGCGGCGTCCGGTTTGAATTTGAAGGCGACCACGGGCAAGCCGTACTGCCCGCCGGTCTCGACTTTGGCGGTTTCTAGAGAGGCGCCGGTCAGGGGAATTTCTTTCGAGAGCAGGTACATGGCGCTGTCCTTGCCTTTGAACAATTGCAGGCCCTCGGGAACGAGCTTGGCGGCCGCCGTCGAGGCGACGATCCCGTCGAACGGGTTGCCCAATTCGAGGATTTTATTCATCGCTGTGCGGGATTTTTCCGAGTCGTCCACCATGCGGAATTCAAGAAGCGCGGTTTTTCCCACGAGCTCCTTGGCATGCTGGGAATCCGTCACGCCTGGCAGCTGAACGACGATCAGGCGCACTCCTTGGCGAACGATCAGGGGTTCGGCCACGCCGAACTGGTCGATGCGGTTGCGGATGATCTCGATGGCCTGGTTCATGGCGTCGTTAAGAGGCGTCTTGGCGTCGAGCTTGTCGACTTCCAGTTCCATGACCATGTGCGTGCCGCCCTTGAGGTCGAGGCCCAGGTTGACGAGCCAGTGCGGGCGCTCGCGCAGCGTCTCCAGCTTCGTGCGTTCGGCGGCGTCCAACGAATACCAGTTAACCGAAGGATAGAGCAGGAAAACGGATCCTACCACAAGAGCAAGCAGTCCGAGCCATTTGGTCTGTGTCTTAGTCATGTCGATTCAGTCCTGTTATGCGGAAACTGGAAAGGATTTCAGATCGCGACGCGAGCGGCGGCGGGCGTCTCCGTCGTGATCAGCCGGGCCACGGCCGAGCGCGCCAGCGTGAGCTTGACGGTGTTGGAGAACTGGACTTCCAGATCATCGCCCTTAAATCCCACGATCGACCCGTAGAGGCCTCCGGTCGTCAAGACCTTGTCGCCCGTCTTCAGGTTTTTGAGCATGGTCGCGTGTTCTTTTTGCTGCTTTTGCTGGGGGCGTATGAGTAAAAAATAGAAAATGACGAAAATCGCCAC
>JBBTHA010000023.1:0-7809 GCA_038060535.1 Elusimicrobiota bacterium
GGGGCGATCCGAACGCGGCTCCCTCATCAGCAGAGAGTCAACTGAAGATTCCGGGCTAGGCCTATTTTCCGTCGGGCGCACAGCCCTAGGTCTTTTAACCGACAAGAACCAGG
The DNA here is from genome assembly GCA_038060535.1 of Elusimicrobiota bacterium. GTDB lineage: Bacteria > Elusimicrobiota > Elusimicrobia > UBA1565 > UBA9628 > GWA2-66-18. The sequence continues at coordinate 114 of JBBTHA010000023.1, forward strand.
ACCTTCGGGCAACGGCGCCGTTTGCCTCGGTGCTACACTGCCCTCCATGACTATTCGACTCATCGATCGTCTGGCATTCATTCTGGCCTTCGGCCTTTTCGGGAGCGTTTCCTCAGCCGCTCACGTGACGGGGATCGTGTCTTCGAGGCTCTCCGCAGGCGTCGCCGCGCCGCCGGTTTCCGCGGTCTCGAATACGAACCTCGCGTTCGCCAGACCCGCGGCCATGCTGCCGCTGCCCGCGGCTCTGCCGGTGCTTTTGGCTCCGCGGCTGGTCGTGGCGCAGACGGCTGCCCGTGCTTGGGAGTCCGCGCCGCGGCCGGCGCTGTCTGCGGTCAAGGCGTTGGTCTCGAATTTAGATTCCGCGCCCTTGTCCGGGGACCAAGCGCCCCTCATAGCGGCCGCTTTCGATGGGAATGCTTCCTTAAATAGCGGGCCGGTGTCCGCGGCGTTATCTCCCGAGGATTTTGCCCGTCGGGCGGCGGAGCTCTTTGCAGGAGTCAAACGCGCCGAGGCCCAACGATCTTCAAGGGCGCTGCCTGAAGGCGTTGTTCCCACCGACGAGGAGATGCGCGATCGCATGGATCGTTTGCCGACGACCAACCGAGAGCGGGAGCAGTTCATGATCGACCTTTTCAAGCTCGGGGGAGCCAAGGAGTCCGAGATCGTGACACAGGACGCGGGGCGCGGACGGCGCAACATCATGGTCGTCAAGCCGGGGCGAACCGACCGCGTGATCGTCGTCGGGGGACATCACGATAAAGTCGACAGCGGTCGAGGCACGATCGACAACGGCACGGGAGCGACTCTCGTCGCCAATCTCTACCAGGCGTTGAATGGCGTGGAGACCGACGCGACGATCGTCTTCATCGCTTTCGCGCGCGAGGAAGAGGGCTTGATCGGATCGCGACAGTACGTGCGTTCGCTCACGCGCGAGCAGCGCGATAAAATCGACGTGATGATCAATCTCGACACCTTGGCCGTCGATGGGACGTTTTCCTGGAAAAACAACTCCACGCGTTCGGTGCTTGACCGCTTCGCCCAGGTGTCGCGCGAGAGCGGCCATGCCCTGAGCGAAGAGAGACTCAACGGCGGGGACGCCGACTCCTCCACGTTTCGCGACGCAGGTATTCCGGCCGTCACGATTTACGGCGCCTCGGAGTCGGTGATCTTCGACATCATCCACTCCGAGCGAGACACCATGGGCGCGTTCAGTCTCGCCCATTACAAGAACGCCTATTTGTTGGTTCTCGAGGCGATCAAATCCTTCGACCGCACCCCTTTGGGCGTCGACGGACGTGAGGATGTTTGACGGCCGTCGGACCTAAACGACATTGGGACTAATGCCCGCGCATTTTGGGACGAAGGACCCCTTATGCGACCGGCGTCGACCTGTTATGATGACGTCGCCGACGCGTTGAGACAACGCACTATCAAGGAGCCACTGTGAGCAGAAGACAGGTGAAAAAGGCGGCGTCCATCCTGTGTTGTTTGGTGATCTTGAGCAATGGTTCCGGGTCGTTGTTTGCTCAAGTCGTCGGCTCTCAATCGGCGGGCGCGACCTCCCGGGGCTTTACCCCCGTTCCCGTTCAATTCCAGGCCGTCCTCCCCTCGGCCGCGCCCATTCCCCTGGCCGCTTCCCTGGTTAAACCGATCGCGCCGACGCCTGTTCCGGGTGTGGTGAGCCCTGTCCTCAATTCCGCCGCGTCGCCGTCCGCGTTGACCGGGGCCAAGGCATTTGTCAACGCTCTCGGACATGCCGAGGCGTCGCTTCAGGGGCCGGACAAGACCGCCGACGTGTCGCGGGCGGCCTTTGACGCGGCTTCGGTTCCGGAGGGAGACGCGGCCGTTTTGCCGGATGCGGCGGCGGGACTGCCCGCCGTGCGTTCTCGCGCGTACTTGAGCCCGGAAAGGCGCGATCGAATTCTCCGCGGCGGCGGCATCCAGTTTGATTCCCAGGGACGCATCAAGCCTGTCGAGAGTCCTATCGACATGCGGATATACGATCACGACGACAACATCGCTTATTTGCACACAAAGGTGTATGTCCTCCACAAGAAAACCCGGGAAGAACGATCGATACCCACTGATCAATTCGCCGACGTGCGCGATCTGATCGGAAAAAGCGGCGAGTATGCGGACTATGAATTTTTCCAAGACCAAGAGGGCGGGTCGTACCGGGATTTCCGAAGCCTCAAGGACCGGGATATTTTCGCCAAGGACATGGCCGAAGCCATCGACGGCAGCCGGGCGGGGAATTTTCGGGGTCCGGCCTGGCTGTCCTTCGCTTTGGCCCTGGCAGACCCCGCGAAGGCTCCCTGGGTGGGAAATATGACCGCGCGGGGTCACCTCAGCTCGGATATGGTTCGCGGCTATGATGAACCCGTGAAGCGGAAATTATTGCCCCACAGTCCGCGTGAGGAGATGCTCTTTGGCGTGAACACTACGGACCCCGAGGCGAAGGTCGCTGTGACTTTCGGTCTTCTAGACCTTCTCGAGTCCATTCCCCTGGTTCATGACGGCCAGCGGCACTCCTACAGCTTTTCCGACAACGACAAGAACTTGGCCGATTTGGTTAAACAGCGGCTCATCCAGGAGCAGGCTGTCGGCCGCCGATGGCCGCATGTGAAGATCACCTTGCTCTCGACGGGATTGGGCAGCGAGAGCAAGACGACGCTCGTCGCGGGCCAATACACATCGATTCCTCCGGCCGCGGCGACGACGCCTCTCGCGCAGGTTCCAGCCCCCCTCACGGCCCTCATGCCGGAGCCGGTTCCTCAAGCGGGGACGGTCTATCCCGGCGACGAGGCCGTCAAGGCGCGCAAAATCACCGACACGATTTTCGTCGTTTATGATTTAGAGACGTCGGGCCTCACCCCCGAGGTCGATGCCCCGATCCAGGTCGGCGCCGCGAAATTCCGCGTCAAAACCGACGGCTCACTGGAAATCCTGGGAACATACGAGGAGCTTGTCGATCCGAAGGTGCCGCTGTCCGCCGTGGTCACCTTGGTGACCGGCATTACGGACGCGGACCTCAAAGGCAAACCCTCCATCGAGAGCGTCTTGGCGCGTCTGCGCGCTTTCGCCGGCGAGGACGCCGTCTTGTTGGCGCACAATGCCGGCTTCGACACGGGCTTTTTGGGCTTCCAGATGAAAGAGCATAGCATCGCGCCGATGCCTCATATGGGGCTCGATACTAAGGAGTTGGTGAAGAATTTTTTCCCGGACATTCTTGACCGGCGCTTGGATGAGCTGATCTCTTTATGGAATCTGGGAGGAATCGAGGAGCATCAGGGGTTGTCCGACTCCCTTTACACCGCCCAGGTTTTTGCGCGCGTGCTCTTGAAGGCTTCCGAGCTCAAAAACGGCCGCGTCGGCGCGTTGACGGTGGGCGACGTCGCGGAAAAATCGCCGGTCCTTCATTTCGACACGATCCTGGAGAATTTAGCCGGACGGCCCGTCAAAAATCCCCGCCCGGTGCCCGCCGACCCCGGCCACGAAGTCCAGGCCAAGGCGCTCGAGCTGTTTTGGCAAAGGAAGCCCTCGCAGCTGCGCGACGTCGCGGTCGCCTTGCAGATGGACTACGTCCAGCTGCGCGACACCCTTCGCGCGCGGGCCAAAACCGCCGCCGTCTCTCCGGCCGACGGCATTCTTGAGGAGATCAAAGCCAATCCCCCCGACGCGCTCATCCTCTCTTTCGACGCCTTGGTCGACCGCAACCCCAGGCAGGATGCTTATCCCGCGGTCTCCGATGCGGCGCTCGACGCCCTCATTCGCCTGCTGAAATCGGGCCGTTTCGTGGGTCTGACGGCCACCTATGGACTCGAGGACGACTCGGCTCTGCGTGCTCGAATTCCCGAGGAATTGCGCCCAAGGCTCTTTTTCTCGCGAGAGGGAGCCAGACCGCTCTATGACGCCATGCGCGCCTCGGGAGTCAAGGTCGACGCGAAGAATTGGCTGATCCTGGGGACGCATCTGTCCGTGGCCGAGGCGTTCCCCGAGGCGTCGGTCCTCAGCGTCGGCACCCCGTCAAAAAATCATGTCGCCGACAATGCTCGCCACTTCGGCATGACCGGGTCGCGGGCCAGCCTGAGGGTGATCAACGCCGTCGCGCTTACGGCGGCGCGTCAAGCGACGCACGCCGCGCCGGCCGCCCCAGTCGACGCGAAGGCGGCCCCGGAAGGGCGGCGCGTCTCGTTCCTGTTCAGTTGGAAAGAAGAGGTCAAGGCTCACCCCCGAAAAACGATTGAAAAGGCCGTTTCCCAACCGAAGTCTCTGTGGCAGGGGACGAATTGGTTCGACCTCGTCAACGCTCTCTCCAATGAGGAATTGGCCCGGAACGTGCATATCGTCGCGCCCAAGGGCGCGGCGGTCGCCGAGGAATTGGCGGCGCTGCAATCCTTGGGTTTGATCAAGCATCTGCCGCCGACCGAGAACGTAAAAGCCGAGAGCTCGGGCAAGGCGTCCGGGGTGGCCGAGGGCTTGTTGGACGAACTCCAGTCCGCGCCGCAGCGACAGAACTCCAACAAGATTTACAACCAAAACGGAACCGCCAAGAAGCTTCTTCATCTCTTTTCCCTCGAGGACGGCGACTGGAAACGCTACGAGGCGACGCGCAAGAGGCTGGCCGCGAATATCAAGGCCGACCCCAATCGCTGGTCCCAGGTCAAGATCATCATGCGCTACACCGGGGATGACTCCTCGGAAAAAGAGATTCCCGACGCCGTCTTGACCGGCGACGGTCAAATTCGCCCGCTCCTGATCGCGGAGTTCGCCGAGCCTTTTTCCAGCCGCCTCAGTGAAGCCCGTTCCCCCGAGGCCCGCGATCAAGCCCTGCCGATTGCCATCTCGGTTCATTCGAACTTGCCGAGCGTGACCGCGGCGATCAACCGCATGTTCGTGAGCTACGACTACGGCAACGCCGATCCCCTCGTTGTGGACGGAGACGACTTGCTCAAGCGTGAACGCCAAGCCATCGCCGACTTCGTCGCCGATAAGAAAATCCCCGACCCGCGCAAGCACGTCATTTTGTCCCGCTATCATCTCGAGGATAAGGAGCTGGCGCATGTTCTCGTCGATGCGATCAAGAGGAAAACGGGAATTCGCGTGTCCGTCATCATGGATTTCAACTCCACCATGGAGCATGCGTTCGCCAACGATGAGGAGGAGCTCCTTCTTGACTTCTCGAAGGCGAAAACGAAGGCCGATGCCTTGGGGCAATTCCACCAAATCCTCCTCGATGGGGGCTTTGAGATGGCGCGCGCGGGCTTCAAGACCAAGTCGCGGGGCGTCCTGTACAGCCTGCCGATATTCAACCGGAAATCGAGCAAATACAGCAAAATGAACCCGCTCATGCACGAGAAGAGCGTGCTCCTGGTCGTCGAGCCCGCGGCGGGCAGTCATGATGAGCCGGAGGTCAGGTCTTATTATTTCGGCACGGGGAATCTTTCCGATCATAAGCGCTACAACAGGCTTTTCCTCCTTCAGGAGCCGTTGACGGCAAGACGCGCTTTGGAGCATGCGCGTCAGATGATGGAGGGCTTTCGCGAGGGCAAGATCAGCATCCAGCCCGAGAGGCCTTACCGCGTCTATTTCGAGGACGGCTCCTTCATGGAGATCGCTCACACCAACGGCAACGCCCGCTTCAATCTCAACGGCCGGATCATCGACCTCTTTGAGCGCGCGGCCAACGGCGAATTGCAGATCGAAAACGTGATTCTCAGCCATTTCGCGCCGACCAAGTCGAACCTCTTTCCCGCGCTGAACACGGCCATGGAGGCGCAGAAGAACATCCGTGCGTTCTCCATTTCGGAGCAGAAGTTCTCGACCCCGGACAGCTACGGGAAGGTCGCCGTCATGGGCGGATTTTTGGTCACGCCGCCTCTGGGCGGGCCCGGCTGGGGCTGGTCGGGCGACTTGACCAAGCGCGTGAGGGCTTTGGAATTTTTGCGCGCGGTCGAAGGCTCGCTCGAAACCGATCCCGACGGCGCTCCCACCAACCGGGACGTGTGGCACGACAAGACGACGATGATTCACGTCAACGAGGCGGGGCGCCGGTGGGTGTACGTGTTTACGGGGAGCTTCAACGCCTCCAATAAGTCGGACAACCCCGAGATGCAGATGATGTTCCGCTTCCCGGTCACGTCTCCTTGGTCCGCCGCCATCGAGGACAGCATTCTTAAAACGGTCGAGCGATACAAGCGGTATGTCGAGCCGATCCAGACCGGTCTGGTCCGAGACGTCATCGCCGCGGTCGCGGCCCTCTCTCCTCTTTACGTTCCCATGGAGGCGGCGGCGGCTTTGATCGAGGCCGCGCGAACCCGGAATTTCTCCGACGTGAAGGCTCGATTCCAGTCGATCATCGACGCCGCTCGGGTGTTGGGCGAGGCCTTCGACCCTCGCCGCGCCGCGATGCGCTTTGAGCTGCTGATGAAAATCATGTCTTGGTTTCACTCCGAACGCGAGCAGGGGCGCATGAATTACCCGCTCACGGTTCAGAAGCTGGTGGCCATGGGCATCGTCGTCGGCAGAATGAACCGAGGATTGAGCATGGCCTCCATCAAGTCCCAGCTGAACAAGGCTCTTTGGGATCCAACCGCTGATAAGGATGAAATGGAGCGTCGCGTCGCCGGCGCTTGGGACGTGTTGGGAATCGAGTCGTCGATGCCGGAGCGCTCGTCGATTCGCGCCCGCACGCGAAAGGACCCCCGTAAGATCAAGGAACCCCCGGCGCCCTTCAGCCCGCCGGTACCCGATGGCAACCGATTGCCATTCAAAAACAAGAAGGCTTTCCGTGACGCCGCCAAGGGCGCGACGACCGTCTATCTCAAAGGCGGCATAGGGAAAGACTACACAGTCGGTCCCGGGATGATCCAGTTGGTGGGAACTGATGAGTCCCGACTGGTCGACATCAAGTCCGTTCGGGAAGTGCTCTTCTCGAAGGTCAGTCCCGCGCTGATCAAGCGTTTGGCCCCGAACATGACCAAGGAGGAGTTTTTCGCCTCCATGCGCAAGCGCCACCCCAGCTTTCATCGCAACGGAATGGTGACCGTCCTTGAATTCAGCTTGATCGATCGGCACGAGTAAACGAGTATAATCGGGGCATGGCCGCTCCCAAAATCGAGTCGATCGACTTTCTGACTCCTTTGGACCGCATCGATCCCGTGTCGGGAGACTGCGAGCTTCACGTGACGTTCGCCGATGGAGGAAGCTCCCGCTTCAGGGCGGCGACTTTCGACCGGGCGCAGACATGGATGAGGACGAGCCGCCGCCAGGCATGGTGGTCCGCTCCGGTGTTGTTCGTCGCGCGGCTGGACCGGGACACCGTGACGGCCGCGGTGTCGGCGATGGCCGCGGAGATGGGCGGCTATTGGCTCCGCTACTACAACCAGAGGAAGGCGTGAGCCAGACCAAATCCGTCGGCCATATCGAGTTGACCCATCACTCCGATCCCGCGCGCCCCGAGCACGCCTGCGGGGTCGTCGAGGTGTACTTGAAGGACGGCCGGCAATTCACGCTGCTGGCGGCCACGCCGTCGTGGTTTAAAGACGAGCTCTCGCGTTTGGGGCTGCGCTATTATTACGGCCCCGCTGTTTTGTTTTTATCGCGCATCGATCTTGATTCGGCGCGCAAGGCCGCCAAAGCCATGCGCGAAGAAAACGAGCAGCTTCTCGTCCGCTACGATACGCCGCGCCGCACG
>JBBTHA010000024.1:0-10577 GCA_038060535.1 Elusimicrobiota bacterium
CCTGCGCGAAGAAGGGCTGCTGGCTCGTGCTCAAGGACGGCGACAGCGAGGTGCGCGTCACGTTCAAGGACTACGGCTTCTTCGTGCCCAAGGGCCTTTCCGACCGGCGCGCGCGCGTGCAGGGCGAGCTCTCGCGCAAGACGCTGTCGGTCAAGGAAGCCCGTCATTTTCTCAAGGATGAGGGCGCGCCGAAGGAGGAGCTCAAGAAAGTGACGACTCCCGTGGAATCGGTGTCCTTTATCGCGTCGGGCGTGGCCCTGCTGCCCAAGAGCTGACGCCATTGGAGCGGCGTTATGAGTACACTAGGGCACGCGTTGAAAGTTTCAATCGATTTCTATTCTACGATAGACGATGCGAATGGGCGAACGTGTCAAAACTATTGATGGTTGGGCTGGTCGCAACTCGTCTCGCATCCACGGCGCATTCTCGCGGAATTCATTATGATCATTCAAACGCCTCCCCGGCGATTGAATCCAATGCTCCAATCAAGAAAGTCGATTTCTATGAACAGTCCTTGCGAGGGACGGCTTTGCAACATGAATCGGCGTCGACCGTAAAAATTACTGTCTTTAGTAACGGCGATAAGACGTTCTGCACGGGATATTTTCTAAAAAACGATCGCAATCAATACATTATCGCCTCGGCGGGGCACTGTTTTTTCCACCGCGTCCAAAACCTCTGTAAAGCAAAGGCTTTCATCGTAAAAGCCGAGTCCGGTGAAACAGGCTTTTGCAAACGAGTCGTTTTTAGCGCGGAGGACACCGATCTGGTGCTGGTTGAAGTCGATTTTCGCAAGGAACCCCAGAATGTGTCGCCGCTCGTTATTGGAAACTTCGATGTGCCTATCAACACGAGAATCCTGGCCATCGGCTATCCCGCAGACCGCTGGGCGGACGGCGACCTCAGGGTCAGTCGTAATTGTTGGACAACGTCCGTTCCTGAAGCCATCGATTCCGACTGGGTCGACGCGCTTGAAGTGAGAGATGATCATGACCTGTGGGTCCGACATAATTGTTCCACTTACGAAGGCAACAGCGGGGGCCCCGTGGTTTTGGAAAATTCAAATATCGTCACCGGCTACAGCAGCGTGTCCACCTACCCAAAATTCATCGATAAAGACTTATTTTTACCCGCAATTCCTAAAGACGGATTTTGGGATAGAGTCTTTTCGAATACGGCGATTGCCAAGAGAAAGTCGCTCTATAACACATGGCGGAGTTTCCTGGCGCGATATCCCGACGTGATTGACCGGGAAGGACTGGCCGTTACAAATAGCGCCCCGCCCCTCAATGCTGTCGGCGATGCTCACGATTATTTGAACGTTCTAACTCCCGGGCGCTCTTTCAGGGATGGCCAGGGAAGCGCGTTCAGAATACTTGAAGTGAATGCGGCTGATGGCACTATAAAGGTTCGGCTGCAAAAGTCGAACGGCGAGCAGCATGTTTTCGATCTGGAGTGCGGGAAATACCCCGATAAATCCTGTCGCTACGATGATGATCTCATGTCTCTGACGATTATTTCGGATAGAAAAATCATTTATGATTATTCTCGGCTCAACTCGCATTCACGGGAAATGATTTCGGATAGTTCTTCCCCGAACTGAGAGTTGAACGGCGGGACAGAAGACTTCACGCCTCGTCCCGGACCTCACAGTCCGTCGAGACCGTCGGAGAGCGAGGCCATGCGCTGCTGATGAGTCATGGGAGTCATCAGCGCGTAGACGATATTGGCTCCGAGCTTTCCCAAGGCCTCGTCTTGACGACGAGCGTTCCCCCCCTCGAAGCGGAACCTGATGGTGAAGCGTTCAAGATTTTCGCCTTGAGGTGACTCCCCTAAAACGCCGATAACCCCTTCCAAAACGCCTCCCTTGCGCTCGGATGTCGCCGCAAGCGCATAGCGCCGCTTCTGGTCGTAGGCGCCAAGTCGGGCGAATTGTTCCTGAAGCAGGGCGCCCATGCGGATGCGGGCGGGCGCCTTGCTCTGGTGCCGAGCCTCATAAATGCTTCCTGAAAACGGCGCGTTGAGAAAGAGCTTCGCGATGCCGTGTCCGGGACCGAATTCGGTGAAAATCCCCTTGAATTGACCGGAGGCGTTGAGGGCCGCGGCCTTGGCCAGGGGGTCGTTGAGCGCAGCCTGCGGCATAGGAGTCCCCTGAAAGTTCTGTTTCACCCCCGGAGCGGGCGCCGGCAGCGGACCCAAGGTGAGAGGCTCCTGCAAACGCAGGGAAGCGGGCCCCTCGACGGATTCGATGCGGATGGGCTGGCCTTGAAGCCCCCTGGTCAGTTCCTTAATGAAGGCGGTCGTGTCGCGAAGCCGGGAATACACGGCGGAAAGCATATTGACGGCCATGTCCGCGATCGCGGTTTTTTGCTGGGCGCCGCGAGCCTGCTGGAAACGAGCAAAGACCAACACGCGGACCGGGCGCATGCCGGGAATCAATTGCCCGAGGAAGCCCATCCAGGATCGACCGTCCGCGCGTGAAGTCGCCGAGGTGGCGGCCATGACGAATTTTCGGCGGGAGATCGGGGCCGCCAGCGCCGCGTATTCCGTTTCAAGCTGGCGGATCAGCCGCTCGCGGCTGACGTAGAATTGGCTTGGGCCGTAGCGTTCATTGGATGCGTTCTTGGAGTTCGGCCACAGGGACGACACATTCAAGCCGCCTGGTTCAAGGCGATCGGATATTCTCGTTCCGGCCCCGATTTCTGAGATGGAGCCCTTCAAGTCCCGCATCCCGGCGATCTCCGCGATGTCCGCCGGGAGAGCCTCCTGCTCGGACGGCTGTTGAGGCGACTGAAAGTGCGCCAAGACCGAGGCAATCGTTTCCGATACCTTGGATGAGGGAAGCTCGCCACGACCGAGGCGGGGTATCGCGGGCCGGACGACGCACCCGGGGGGAGAGGCCCTCAGGCGGGCGGGCAGCGCAAGAGCAGGTGGTGCTGCCAGAGAGATCGCGAGAGGTCCCAACCGACCGGCGCTCGCAATCCGCCCGGCCGCCAAAGAATTGGGCGCGGCGACCGGGGCCGAGGGGTGGACGAAATGCCCCGCGGCGGCGCGTGCCGTGGCGAGGGCGACGGCAGCGAAAAGACAGAGCGAGGCCGTTCTGATTCGGACGGTCATCTCGTCATTGTGCCGTAAATAGCAATATCCGTGGAGGGCCCATCGTCCTACTGGGCTGAGGGTAAAAGACCTATCTGGGATTTCGGAGTTGGGTCATGCCGGCCTAATTAGAGGTTTGTTACAATCCTCTTGAAAAAAGAGCAACGAGTCGCTACACTCTTCCCGTGCCCACCCCGAAACGAATTCTGATCATCGATGACAACGCCGCCATTCGAATGATCCTGACCGATATGCTGGAAACCCTCGGACACCAAGTCGTGGCGGAAGCCGCAGACGGCGCCGAGGCGCTCAAGCACTACACGACGCAAAAACCCGATATCGTCACCCTGGATTTATCCTTAAGCGCCGTGGGCGGGGCAGACGGGCTGTCGGTTCTCAAGTCATTAAGGCAGTCCGACGCCAAGGCCCGCGTCATCGTCATTTCCGGAAATTCCCAGGACAAGGTTCGCACCTTGGTCGATCAGGCCGGTGCCTGCGCGTTCGTCAGCAAACCGATTAAGGAAGACGACCTCGTCCAGGCCATCGCCAAGGCGGCTCAATCTTGAAAGAAGTCGACCCGAACGAAGAATCGTTGCTTCGCTTAATCGAGGACGGCGTTTCGGAAAGCGCGAACTCCCTGGCGGCGGTTTCTCGGACCAACTGGACGACCCAAACGGTGTCCATCAACGCCGACGGCGTGGGGAGCATCCGCACGCGCATGATGTCGGACACCAAGTCCTACTACGGCTCCTATGTGACCATGCCGGGAGCCGCTTTTCTCATGATGGTCCCGCAGGACAGGGGCGCGGCGCTGGCCAAGGCATTCCTCGGGGAACGCTCCGTTCGCACGGGGACGACGGTGCCGCGCGAGTCCGAATGCATCTCCGAGATATCCAACGTCGTCGTCCACGCGATCGTCAATTCACTGGCCAACGCCTGCAAAGAGTCTTTCTTCCTCAGCGCCCCCCAGATGGTCCTGGATAAGAAATCGAATCTGCTGACGATCGCCTTGGACAAGCTCCAAAATACCGGAGAAAGCTACGCGGTCATGGCTTACGTGCATCTTTCTTCCGATAAGCTCTCCTCCGACTGCACGGTGCTCCTGTTTTTGAGTCCTTCCTTCCACGACCGCCTGATCCAGGCGCTCGCGTAACGTCCGCCGAGTCGTCGTTGATTCCTTGGGCACCCCCCCCTGCTTTTGGTATCATTTCCTCCGGACGTCAGGGAGGGTTGGCCATGGGCGGGCATTCACATTGGGCGAACATCAAGCATAAGAAAGGGGCCGCGGACGCCAAACGCGGCAAAGTCTGGACGAAGCTGTCGCGCGAACTGACGATCGCGGCCAAACTGGGCGGAGGAGATATCGCCTCCAACCCCCGGCTGAGGAAAACGGTCGAGGACGCGAAGGCCGTTCAAATGCCCTCGGATACCATCACGCGCGCCATCAAACGGGGCACCGGAGAGCTCGAGGGAGCCGCGTATGAGGAGCTTGTTTACGAAGGGTACGCTCCCGGAGGCGTCGCGCTTCTCATGGAATGCACTTCCGACAACAGGAACAGGACGCGCAGCGAAATCCACACCGTCATGGCCAAAAACGGCGGCTCCCTGGGCGCCCCGAACTCCGTTGCGTGGATGTTCAAATCCAAAGGAGTCATTACCGTTAAACGGGATGGAGCCCCGGGAGAAGACGAGGTGATGGGTTTGGCCCTTGATTTGGGCGCCGAGGACTTCAAAGTCGACGACGACGCCTATGAAATTTTCACCGCCTCCAATGATCTCCTCAAGATCAAGGACGGCTTGGCCGCTCGCAAGATCTCAGCGGCCACCTCCGACGTCTGCATGATCGCCGACAACCTCGTCTCCGTCGCGGACAGCGACGCTCCCAAGGTTCTCAAACTCATCGAGTTGCTGGAAGCTCTCGACGACGTCAAGAACGTCTACGGCAATTTCGACATCCCCGACGCCGTCATGGAAAAGCTCGCCGCGCAATGAAAATCCTCGGGATCGACCCCGGGATGCATGAAACCGGCTGGGCCGTCCTTGACGGCGCCAACGGCGCGCCGAATCTTGTCGCCTCGGGAGTGATCCGGACTATGCCCGTCCTCGCTCTTGCCCAGCGACTCAACGCCATTCACCGCGCCTTGAGCGCCGTCCTGGCGCAACACAAGCCCGAGTCTTGCGCCATCGAGGAGATGTTTTTCACCACCCGGGCGCACACCGTGCGCGCGACTTTGCAGGCCCGAGGCGTCGTTTTGCTGGCCGTCGCCCAGGCCGGGGGCACGGTCGTCGAGTACAACCCCAAGACGGTGAAGCTCTCGTTGACGGGTTCGGGACGGGCGGAGAAAGCCCAAATGCAGGCCGTGGTTCAAAAGGCCTTGGGGCTCAAAGAGGTGCTTCGCCCCAACGACGTGGCCGACGCCGCCGCCATCGCTCTGTGCCATTTGCGCTCGGGCCGCTTGAAGGGTCTTAAGGTTCTCGATTCGTGGGGAGGGCGGGGATGATCGCCTCGCTGCGGGGAGTCGTCGTCTCCAAAGACCTTGAGACCGTGGTCTTGGAATGCGCGGGCGTCGGGCACGAGGTGCATGTCACGACCGCCACCGCCGCCCAGCTGCCTCCGGCTGGAAGCGACGCCTTTCTCTTCGTGCTGCCCTCATTCGCCATGTACGGCGGAGGCGAAACCCTTTACGGCTTCCTCACGCAATCGGAAAAGAGCATGTTTTGCGCGTTTCGCGACGAAATCCCGGGAACCGGCGCCAAGAAAGCCCTTGAGTACCTGAATAAAGCCTCCAAATCCCTGCCCGACTTTCGCCGGGCGGTTTTGGACCGTGATGAGAATATCCTGTGCGGCGTTTTCGGCTTCACCAAGAAAACCGCAGCCAAGATCATCAGCGCCCTGAAAGATAAGATGGACGACCTGCGCGTGGCGGGCGCGCCCCACTTGCAGCGCTCCCGCGACGCCGTTCCAGCCGCCGCCTCCTGGACCCAGGCGCTCAACGCTCTGGAAGCGTTGGGCTATAAGCCCGCCGAGGTGCGCTCGGCCCTGCACTCCTTAGCGGAGGAACACGGCGGAAAATTGATGCCGACCGAGGATTTGGTGCGTCAAGCGCTCAAGAGGCTGTGAGCATGGCCAAAACACGAGAAGAGTCGCCGCTCAACCCCGAAACGCTGACCGATGAGGCTCCGGCCGATCGCGCGCTGCGTCCGAAAAACCTCGAGGAATTCATCGGACAAGAGTCCTTGAAGGCGAACCTGCGCGTCTTCATCAAGGCCGCCAAGCAGAGGTCGGAGCCCCTCGATCACTGCCTGTTCTACGCCCCTCCCGGCCTGGGCAAGACCACGTTGGCGATCATTTTGGCACGGGAAATGGGCGTCAATCTGCGCGTCGCATCGGGACCCATCCTCGAGAGGGTCGGAGATTTGGCCGCTCTTCTGACGGACATTTCCGAAGGGGACGTGTTCTTCATCGACGAAATTCACCGCCTCAACGCCGTCGTCGAGGAGGCTCTGTACCCGGTGATGGAGGACTACACGTTTTTCATCTCCACGGGGAAGGGACCGGCCTCGTCGACGCTGAAATTGGCCGTGCCGCGCTTTACGCTTGTGGGGGCGACGACGCGCTCCGGACTGCTGACCGGGCCGTTGCGCGATCGCTTCGGAATCGTCGCGCAGCTTGGTTTTTACGGCCCCGAGGAGCTGCGCCGCATCATCCTGCGCTCCGCGGGACTGCTCGGCGCGCCCATCGAACCTGATGGAGCCGCGGAGATCGCCAGCCGCTGCCGGGGAACGCCGCGTATCGCCAATCGGCTGCTGCGCCGCGTTCGCGACTTCGCCCAAGTCGACGGCGCGGGCGCCATCACGGGAGAGTTGGCGCGTCACGCCTTGTCCAAACTCGAGGTGGACGCCGCGGGTCTCGACCCGATGGATCGTCGGCTCTTGCGCGCGGTGATCGAGAATTTCGACGGAGGCCCCGTCGGCGTGGAAAATCTTGCCATCGCCATCAGCGAGGAACTCGACACGGTCACCGATGTCGTCGAGCCCTTTTTGATCCAGGCGGGATTCCTGGCGCGCACTCCCCGCGGCCGAACGGCGACGCCGAAGGCCTACACGCACCTGGGCTTGAGGGCTCCGCGCCGGCCTCTCGACTTGCTGTGATCCTAGCCTACGCGCTGTTATTGGCGCCGGCGCTGCTGCACGCGGCCTCCGGCGCCCTCGAGCCCACGCGGCTTCAAGTGGCCATCCTGCAGCAAGCCGCCTCCGCCCACGTCTTCGTGGATGGGAAGATCGCCGTCGTTTCCCCGGGAGGACGCAGTTCCCCCCTCAACTGGAAAGGGGAGGTGATTCTTCGCCCTCGGGAAGAAGGGTTGATCTTGGCCGACATGCGTTTGCCCAGTGAAACGCGCCTGGTCCCGCGCAACGGAGCCCGCATACGCGTCGGTCCCAACTACCATCGGGGAACCTTGATCTTGCGTTTGGATCCGGGACAGACGGTGAGCATCATCGAGGAGTTGAGCCTTGAGGATTACCTCGAAGGAGTTCTCCCTTTTGAAATGAATCCCGATTGGCCGCTCGAGGCGCTCAAGGCCCAAGCGGTGGTGGCCCGAACATTCACTTTGGCGAACATGGGGAAATTTCGCAGGGAGGGTTTCGACCTGACGTCCGACACCCGTTCGCAAGTTTATAAAGGCCTGAGCGGCGTCAACGAAAACGTGCGCGTGGCCGTAAGACAAACCCGCGGCGAGGTCCTTGGTTTTCAGGGCAAGCTTCTGCACGTTTACTATCACTCATGCTGCGGAGGATCCACCACCGACGCCGCCGCGGCGTGGTCCTCCTCGACGCTCAGCCCACGCCCGCTGCGCGGGGTCCGCGATCCCTGGTGCCGGCTTTCGCCGCACATGAAATGGAGCGCTCATTTCGCCTGGGCCGACTTGACGGCGGCGATCTCGGAAAAACGCATGCTCTCCGGGCCGCTCTACGGACTCAAGATCGGCTCACGCGACGCGGCAGGCTACGTGCGGACTTTCCTCGCCAAAGCCGGCGGAAAAACCACCGAGGTCAAGGCGGCGGATCTTCGCAGTTCGCTCGGAGCCGGAGACGTCAAAAGCGTGCGCGTCAGCCGCTTGAAAATTACCGATTATGGTGTCGAGTTCTTCGGCTCCGGTTCCGGACATGGAGTCGGCCTCTGCCAATGGGGCACGCGCCAGCAAGCCCTCAACGGCCGTAACTATGACCGCATCCTCCATTTTTATTTTCCCGGCGCGGTGTTATCCCTCATTGACGGATGAACCCAGCCCTTCCGATGTCGGATTATGATTACGAGTTCCCCCAATCGTTGATCGCCTCTACGGCGGCCGAACCTCGAGACTCGGCTCGATTGTTGGTCGTGTCTCGAAACGAGTCTCAGATCCAACATGCCGTTTTTCGCGATCTGGGCCGCTATTTGAAGCCTGGAGACTGCCTGGTCCTCAATCGGACCAAGGTCATGCTCTGCAGGCTCTTGGGGCGCAAGCACACCGGAGGCAAGGCGGACCTCGTTCTCGTCGAGGAATTGGAACGCGACGTGTGGACGGCCTTGGCTTCGGGCTTCAAGAAAGGACAGGTGTTGGAATTCCCCGGCAAACTGACGGCGCGCGTGGAAGGACTGACGGCCCAAGGGGAATACCTTCTGCGTTTTGACACGAGCCAGTTGCGCTCCTATCTCCAGGAACACGGCCTGCCCCCCCTGCCCCCTTACATCGCCAAGACGCGCCCGCCCTTGCGAACGGACGCCGCTCGCTATCAAACGGTTTACGCGCGCGACGAGGGCTCCATCGCCGCTCCCACCGCCGGGATGCATTTTACGACCGATTTGCTGGAATCGTTCAAAGCCGCGGGCGTCCACATCGCCTATGTCACGCTGCACGTCGGCCGCGGAACATTCCGCCCGATCGCCTGCGACGACGCCGCCCGGCATGTCATGCTCCCCGAATCCTACGAGGCCGAATCCGGCGAGATCGATTCGATGGCCCGGTGCCGGGCGCGCGGCGGCAGGATCGTCTCCGTCGGCACCACGACGACGCGCGTCTTGGAGACCCTCGCGGCCCGCCCGCAGGGATTTGGGCCAGGCCGAGGGTCGAGCTCGCTTTACATCACGCCGGGCCATCAATTCCGCGCCGTCGACGCCTTAATCACGAATTTCCATCTTCCCCGTTCGACGCCTCTGCTGCTGGCCTGCGCCTTCGCCGGACGCGAGCGCTTGCTCGCCGCCTACCGTGAAGCCGTCGCCAGACGCTACCGCCTCTATTCCTTCGGCGACGCCACGTTCCTTCTATGACGTTCGTCATTGAGGCCACCGACGGCGGCGGGCTGGCGCGCACGGGCGTGTTGAGCACGCCGCGGGGACTAGTTGAAACCCCCGTGTTCATGCCGGTGGCCACTCAAGCCAGCGTCAAGGCGCTCGATTCCGATGATATCCGGCGCTTGGGCGCCAAGGCGCTCCTCGCCAATTCCTATCATCTGTATCTGCGTCCGGGAACCGACGTCATTAAGAGCGCAGGCGGGCTGCACGAGTTCATGGACTACGAGGGTTTTATCCTCACCGATTCAGGCGGCTTTCAAGTGCTCAGCCTCTGCGATCTGAGAGAAGTCGACGACGAGGGAGTCACCTTTCGCTCGCATTTGGATGGGTCCAGCCACCGCCTCACGCCGGAATCAGTCATCGCCGTTCAAGCCTCTCTGGGCTCGGACGGCTGGACGACCCTCGATGAGTGCCCCCCCTACCCTTGCGATGAGGAGGTCGCCCGCCGCGCCCTGGAACGAACCATGCGCTGGATCGAACGCTCCGTTCCCGCGGTGGAGCAAGCGCGCCGGGCGGGTTCTCGCTGCCTGTTTTTCCCCCTCTACCAAGGCGGCCTGCACCCGGCGCTGCGGCGTCAGTCGGCGCAGCACCATAACGCCCTGCCCGCCGACGGCATCGCCATCGGAGGCTTTATGGTCGGAGAATCCAAGGAGCAGACGTGGCGCATGCTTGGCGAAACCACCTCCTTGCTGCTCGCCGGGCGTCCGCGCTACCTGATGGGGGTGGGCACGCCCCTCGACCTCTGGGACGCGGTGGCGTGCGGAATCGACATGATGGATTGCGTGTATCCGACCCGGGTCGCGCGCAGCGGCCAGGTCATGGCTTCGAACGGAAAATTCAACGTGACCAACGCGCGCTTTCGCCGCGATTTCACTCCTCTCGACACGCAATGCTCGTGTTTCGTGTGCGCGCGCTACACGAAGGCCTACCTAGGCCATCTCTTGAGGGCTAAAGAACTGGCCGCCTACCGCCTTCTCTCCTATCACAATCTCCATTTCATGGAGAAGACCACGATCGCCATCCGCGCGGCCATTCGGGCCGGGCGCTTCACGGCGGCGCGCGAGGAATTCAAGGCGCGCTACTCACAGACACTGGGCGCATGACCCAGGTCTCGGAAACTCTCCCCAAGACTGAGAAATCAACGGAA
>JBBTHA010000025.1:0-10535 GCA_038060535.1 Elusimicrobiota bacterium
CAGGACATTTCTATGCGGCTCAAACAGGACATATTAAAAAACGCGCGACAGGGGCCATGCGCGACAGACGGCGGCACGGCCGTCAGCGCCAGACGACGCGGGTCTTGCGGGGAGCCGAGGAGTCATCCGGCGTGACCGTCAGGTCGATGCGGCCGAGCTCGCGGCCGTCGGACGTCATGATCGAGACCCGCCAGCGCCCGGGCTTATACTTGGCCTTGACGGAAAAGCCCCGCCACCCCTTGTCGCGGCCGCCGGTGATCGGCAAGGGGATGATCTCGGGCTCGCCCCAGCCGTCGGGCTCATAAAAGCGCCAGCGTATTTCGAGGCGTTCTTTAAAGCGCGTCGGAGAGAACACGCTCACCCAGCAGTAGATCGCGTCCCCGGGCCGCGCGAGGAAGCTCTGGTCGCCGCGCTGCCAGAACTTCCAGCGCGGACGCGTCGAACTGAGCGCGAAGCGGTCTCCCTCGCGGCGGACCTCGTGATAGACGCCGATTTCGGTGAGCGAAAGCGGCACGGGCGGAATAGCCTTGGCGAAATAGAGGACGGCGAACAGAACGGCGACCGCCGCGAAGGGAAACACGACGTGCCTGTAGATCAGCTCATCCTGATCGGGCATAAGCGAGCGAAGCCGCCAGGCCAGCGCCGCCGCGCAGGCCGACGCCGCGGCCAGCGAACCGAGGAATGGGAGCGCGCCGATGCGGCCCATCAATGTCGGAATGAGGTATGTAAAATACGACACCAGGCACAGGCTAAACAGCGTCATGCGCAGCAAGGTTCCCGAGCTTTCAAACGGCTTGAGCTCGTTGAGCGCGAGGAGGGCGGCCAGGATCAGCAGGAAGAGAAACGAGGCGCCCATCGAGGCGCTCTTGAAGTAGAAGAGCGTGTAGATATTGAGCAGGGTACCGAGCATGAAGTGCGTGGCGCCCGCGTGATAGCGCCAGGCGGTCTTGAGGCGCTCGGGCGGAGTGAAGCTGCCGTTAAGCTCGCGCAATTCGAGGCTTGTAAATAGCGCGCACAGCGACAGGTAGCTCGCCTGATGGATGATGTTGTGGAGTTTGTCGATGCGTCCGACGGCGAGCGTGTCGAAGAGAAAGCCCGCGACGAAAAAACCGGCGGTGCAGGACGGCTCATGGTCGCGGTAGAACGCCTTGGCACGCTCGATCATGGAGCCGGCCTGACGACCGGCGTGAGCTCGCAGGCAACGGCCGCGCCGCCCGGCGCGCCTGAGATCGCGACGCGCCCGCTCGCGACGAGTGTTTCTCCCGCCGAGAGCCCGCAGACGCCTTGAGCCGTCGCCGCGCGCAGAGCCGGATGATCCGGCGGTGCGTAGACGAGAACCAACGGAGCCTCGATCTCCAGAGGCCGGCCGCGGGCGAGAGTCATGCGCCCGCGCCAGAGATCGCGCCGCAGCATCAGATTCACGTCGCGCACACCGCAGCCGAGCGGCTCGCCAATCACGCATTCCTCGCCGGCGAACGCCAGCGCATCACCCTCTCGCGGCGCGATCGCGCGGACACCGGCCCGTTCGAGCGCCAGCCCCGGCCCCGTCAAGCACGCGATGAAGCGGTCGATTCCGGGAAAGACGGAAAACGGCGCCCGCGAAGGCACCTCGGCCATCGAAAGGCGCCAGGTCCAGTCTCCGCCGGGCGCCGGGGCATCGGTCGCGATCTCGAGCGTGAAGCCCCGGCCGTTTTTCCAGGGGATGCGACGCGAGACGGCGGAGGTCAGGAGGCGCATAATACCGGGCGCCGCGTGGGGCGCGGCGGCAGTTTAGCGGATAATTCGGTCGCTCGCCAGGCCGGGAGTATATATATCATGCATGCCTTCCGGAAGAGCACGATGACCGCTCAATCCATCCCGCTGAGTGGCGGTTTTACTGCTTCAGGTCGGCTTCATTCGCGCGTTCGGCTCGGCGCAATCCGCGGCCGCACGAAAATCCTCCTGCCGCTGAGAGCCAAAGCTCTTGAGGATAGGTTACACTGTAACCCGTGAAGATTTGCTTCCGCTGCAATTCGGTCAACGTCGTCAAACTCTCCGATCATAAGCCGGAGTGCCCCCTGCTTAAGGATAAGAAGGACCGCGCCAAGGACCTCAAGGACATCGTCAACCGCTACAACCACAAGAACAAGGCGGCGAAAGATCACTCGCTTGGCCGCATCAACAAACCCGGCCGCTGCAAACGCTGCGACGCGGAGGTCGCCAGCCTCCTCACCCATCTGCGCGCCTGCAAGGGACGATCTTCACTCAAGGAATGATCTAGGCGATATTGGCGGCCGCTCAATCATTTCATAGGACATCTCTACAACCCCAGCGCCTTGTTGATCACCAATTGCACGTCGGCGACATTGCAGGCCCCGTCTTTGTTGACGTCGCCCGCGGCACAGACGCCCACGCCGGAGGCCTGATTGATGGCTGCCTGCACGTCGGTCACGTTGGTGAGGCCGTCGCCGTTTAAGTCGGTCACATGTGCGGCTTTGGCCACCGTGACGTTCAAGCTCAGCGCCAGCCGGGTCCCCACGCCCGTGTTCGCGAAGAAGCGGAGATTGTACACCCCGACATCAGAAGGGGCCGTGAACGTCAGCGACACCGGCGTGGGCACCGCGGCCGCGGGCGCCGTCTGAGTCCCGTTGAGAAATTTCCAATTGCCCTTGTAGCTGAAGGCTGAATCGGGCGCTGTCGAGAGGAACAAAGCCACCCATTGGGTCAGATCCCCCGAGCCGCCGTTGACGATGACGTTGAAAGACGCCCCGGGGACGAATTGCAACGAGCTGAGCGTCAGTGAATGCGTCGACGTTTGGGGAGCGTTGACGGTCAGGATAAAGACGGAGGTCTTAGCGACGCCGCCCCCCGCGGCCGTAACGGTCACGCTCGCGCTCCCCGTCACGGCCGAGGCCGAGGCGGTCAAAGTTATGGTCGTCGAGCAATTGGGCGCGCAGGACGCGGGCGCAAACGAGGCGGCGACCCCCGAGGGAAGGCCCGAAACCGAGAAGGACACGGCCTGCGCCGCGCCAGAGACCAGCGTGGCCGTAAGGGTGTTGGCGACCGAGCCTCCCCGGATCACGGACTTATTGCCCCCATTGGCGAGCGAGAAGTCGAAGGCCGGGGGCGCGCCTCCGTACTCGTAGGCGCCGATCTCGAAGGCTCCGGTTTGGGGCCTGGGCTTATTGTCGAAATCCTTAGTCACACCCGCGCTGAAGAGATTGGCCCCTCTGTTGATGGCCGGGCTGTCGGGTCTTAGGTGAACGTCGCCGGTCGAAAGGGAGACGAATTTCGGATCCGTCGTGACGACGCAGCTGGCATGGCCCGTGCACAGATTGTTGGACAGAGTCGTCCTGACGCCCCCATCGACCAAATCTCGGGTTGTGTTGCCGAAAGCGATGTTGTTGGTGATGACAGCATCGATGTTTCCGCCGTAGGTCCCGGCGACGTTGATTCCCACCCCATTGGCGAACGCCGTATTGTTGAAATACTTATTCCTTTTGGCTCCCAATCCCGTGTGGAAACCCGCGGCATTTCTATAGGCGATGTTGTTGTAGGCCAGATTGTCATCGCCCGCCGTCATGGAAAGGCCCGAAGAGCCATTGTCATGGAGCCGATTATTGCGAACGATGTTGCGGTTGGCTCCATGGGGAGTCAAATCTTTATGACCGTAGATTTGCACGCCATTTCCGGCGGAGTTATAGATCTGCGAATTCTCAACGACGTTGTCATCGCTCATGTAGGACATGTAGATGCCGTGGTCCAAATGATCCGTGCCGTTGTCGTGGATGCGGCAGCCGCTGATGGTCACACGGTAGGCCGACATGCCGATTCCGTTTCCGCTCCCGCCCCCGGCTCGGCCGTTCATGATCTCGCAGTCAAGGATGCGAATGTCATGGGCAAGTTTAGCCATGTCGGGAGTCGACCCGCCGTATGGGGCCATCACAATGACGGTGCCGCCGGAATTGGCGGCATCCAGGATGAGTCCCTTGATGATGATGTGGTGGAAGGGACTCTCACGCAGCGAGATCACTCCAGGTCCGCTCGACGGTCTAAAAGTGACCTTCTCGGCGGGATAGGCGGCGAGGGTGACTGGTCGAGTCCAATCCGCCCCGCTGGGAATGGAATTTTTCAACGCGGCCTCGGTATACAGTCCCCCACGGATCAACAACGTGTCGCCGGGAGTCAGACAGGCGACGCCGTTCTTGATGGTTTTTCTTGGCGTGGCGATATTGGCGGCCGCAGCACAGGCGCGCGTGTCGTCGCCCGTCGTCGCCACATAGTACGTCGCGGCCCCCGCGTCCAGCGCGAGGCACAACATACCGACGACGACCGGCGCAACTCGGAGGGTCCTGGGTTGTTTCATAGATCCATTATGACGCACTCACCTGAAGATCGCCTGGACCCAACCTTAAGCGAATCTAAAGCCCGGCGTTATTGATGGACAACCGGATGCCCACAGTGCAAGTCGTCGCTCCTCCTTAGGCCTTCTGGCACTGCGAACACGGGCCCATGGACTCAGGCGACGGACGGACGAATCCTCTAATATGTGAGCTGGCGACCTCGGTCGCCGCTTATGCGACTTCTCGCAACCGGATGTCTCGTCGCGGCGTTGTCATTGGCTTGGCCGGCCGCCGGCCGGGCTCAGTACCGCCTGCGCGTGGCCCCCGCGCCCCAAGTGGGGGCGTGGATGTCGCTGATCGGCTCCCCAACGGGCCCCGCGGCGATGACTCAACTGCATACGGCCCTCGTCGAACGCAAGCTCTATACCGATTTTGCGGTTATCGCCGCGCGTTCCGGACTCAATCCTCAGATGTTGGCCGCGTTTCCCCCCGCCGAACAGCGCCGTCGCATCGAGGAGACTCTCAACGGATACGCCTCCGGGGTCGTCAAATCAATGTACATGGATCCGCCGTACCTAACTCGCGACCTTCTCATGGTTTCGGATACCCTCGGCCGCCTGCGCGCCCTGGCCCCCGCGATGGCCTCGGACGTCCCCGCCGAGGTCGAAACGGCCTTGGCGCAGGCGCGTGGTCAACTCGCCCGCAATTACGCCGAATTGACGGCGCTCATCCTCGCCAACGACCCCATCCGGATGAAGGTCAAGAGC
Organism: Elusimicrobiota bacterium; assembly: GCA_038060535.1. Lineage (GTDB taxonomy): Bacteria > Elusimicrobiota > Elusimicrobia > UBA1565 > UBA9628 > GWA2-66-18. The sequence continues at coordinate 5,090 of JBBTHA010000025.1, forward strand.
ATGCCCCTTGAAGCGCTCGAGGACATCGGCGCCTTGACCCAGTTCCCCGCGCCCCTGGCCGAGGCCATGGCGGGCTCATTGTCCAACGACGGCTGGTTCCGCCTCATCGCCCTGCGAGCGCTGGATCAGCAAACGCGCCTCCCCGAAAAAGTCGTCCACATTCTCGAGAGCCAGCTCGAAACCTCGGCCCATGCCGCCGACAGCCTCAGCCTGCTATTGGCTTATCAACCCAACAATCCCGCCGGCCGGGCCGCCGCGGTCAAGCTTCAAAAAGCCCAGAAACCGATTCAAACCCTCACTGACGCCGGGGATCGGACTGTGGCGCTCTCGCTGAACTTCGCGGCCCGAACGTCGTTGGATGAAATCGAAGCCGCCGCTAAAGCCGATCGCGCCGTCGCGGCGGGCGGACTCGCCGCCTTCGAGGACTATGTCCGCCGAGCGCGCCGCTATACGAGCGAACCGCGCCGATTCTTCAAAGTATTGAAGAGATACCTGGAGGACCCCGACAACGCCGCGCGGCTCGACGAGCCTGAGCGGCAGCGCGCCGAGGACCAGGATTTCCGGCGCCGATTCATGGGCGTGCTCGCCAAGGCCTTGCCCAAGGCGCTGAGCGATTTGCGCCAAGCCCAGATCAAAGCTGGAATAGAACCCGATCCCATTCGAGCCGCCCTGCTCGTCGGAAGCTTCGCCAACGGACATCCCACCCCCAAAAGCGATATCGACTACTTTCTGGTCTCCGACGCCGCTGCATCGAAACGAAAATCATTGCTCGACCCCGATCTATTCATCCGCGCAAGCGTCAACATGGCGCTCACGGCGGCCGGCCTGAACCCGGTCAAATTCGACTACCTCGGCGTCGCGCCGCCGCACTCCCTTTTGCTGCGCCGGGAAATGGCCCTGGGCGGGCGATACTTCCCCGCCGCGGGGGATTATGACTAATCACTTCCTGCGCTTGATCATTTGCATCTGTCTGGGCGCGGTACGGCTCCAAGCGCAAGAGTCTGAAAATCAGCGGGAGGGTGTTTTCGCATCCGATCTGGGAGATTCCCTGGGCGCCGGCCTTTTCCGGGCCAAGCAGATCTGGCAGCTGAAACTTCGCGAAATCAACGCCCCGGACGCCTCCGCCCAATTGGCCGAAGGCGCGTTATCTCCCCAAGGCGTCGCGACCATCGGCCGGCTGTTCGAGCAATCGATCCAGTCCGCGCTGACCGTGGAGGGTTCCGCGCCGGTGGCTCCCGAACTCGGGGGATTCGCCGCCTTCGATGGAAGCCTCATCCTGCATGAACAGCCTCATGCCTTGCGCCAAGTCCAGTGCGAACTCGCCGCGAGGGCGAACAACCTCGACGGACTGACGGAACTCTACGAGCTGTATCCCCGGCACATGGGTGAGTTGGATCCCGCAAACGCGCTCAAAAGAATCATCCACAGCCCCGCGATTTCCGTGGAAAAGAAATCCGCTCTAGTCAAAAAAATCGTTTCGGGTTTATTGTATTCGTCCGGACACACATTCCTATTTGAAAATGAAGCGCTTCAGACCTCGCTTCTGCGGGAAGAATGGCGGGGACGCTTCCTGGGCGCCTGGCATATCCACCCCCCGGAGTACGGACACGACGGCTGGCTCCCGGGAGAAATGAATCCCGGAGGCAACGATATGGAGGCCGCGCGGGAAAGTCCGGAATTCGTGCTGATCTTCCAACCGGACGGGTTCGATCTCGTCGACCTGTTCGCGCTGAAGGGATCCGCCCATACGGACCTGTCGAAAATCAAGCGCCACTCCTTCCGCTCGGAGAATTGGCGGCGGCGCTTCGAGGCCCTGCACCGGACCTTTCACTCGGCAACCGCGGCCTCCGCGCGGCGTTCGAACTGCCGCAACGATTAATCCAAGACGAGGCGGGCGGGTTGTTTCGTTGCGCCAAACCGCTTCGTGAGCTGCTTTCCTCCGAAACGAATACTCGTCGCCGCGGATCTGGGCGCGTCCAGCGCGCCCGCGCTCGACGCCGCTAAAAAATTCGCCTGGGACTGGAACGCGGACATCGAGATCGTTTACGTCCAGCCGCAGCCGGTCATCGCCGCGGGGCCCGACTTTGACGGACTTGCCGGAAGCGGCTTGCCCGCGGCGTTCGAATCCAAGGGGATCCTCGAGGGAAAACTGCGCAAAGCCGCCGCGGGGTTTCCGGCGCAACGGCTCAAGCTGCGCACGGTTCAGGGCTGGCCTCCGACCGCGCTCATGGAGATGGCGCGGCCCGAACGCGCGGACGCACTCTTCATGGGCACGCACGGCTACGCGGGGCTCGACCGCTTGCTCACCGGCTCGGTCGCCGAGGCGGTCGTGCGGCGCGCGCAGATTCCCGTGCTGACGGTGCCCGAGGGAAAAGCGTTGACGAGCGTCTGCCGCGTGCTCGCCCCCTGGAACGCCCGCCCCTACGCCACCCGCGCCTTGCGCTGGGCCCGGAACCTGGCGCGCAGCTTCCACGCGACCTTGGACGTGTTCTACGCCGAGGAACCGGGGCGTTCGATAGGGGCGGACTGGGCGGCCGTCGACAGACGCCTCCTGTCGATCCTGGGCTGCGGACCCGATTGGACCTTTCGCACGCGCAAGGGCAACGCGCGCAAGCACATAATCGCCGAGGCCAACTCCGGACGCTACCAGCTGGTGGTGCTCTCCGCTCACCGCCGCCTATTCGCCTCGGACTTCGTGCTCGGCTCCACCGTCGAGCGTCTGCTCAGGCACTCGCACGTCCCGATCTTAAGCGTGCCTTCGGGCCAGCTGCGCGAACGCCTCATCACGAAACTGACCGCCCCCGTCAGCGCGCGGCTGTACTGAACACACGGGAGGAAATCATGTCCGACGCGAATCTGCCCCTGGTCGAAAGAAAAGCCGGACCACTCCTGTTCGGCGCGGGAGGTCGCGTTTGCGCCCTTGCGCGAAGGACCCCGCCCGCGCCGCCGGCGGCGTGGATGCCGCGCGCGGACATCCGGGAAACGGAGAAGGAGTACATCCTCGATCTCCCCCTTCCGGGCGTAAAAAAGGGGGATGTGAAGATCGAGGTGACCGACGACGTCCTGACCGTCTCCGGCGACAAGGGATCCGGGAGGCAGGACAAGGCGGGCACGTGGCTTAGACGCGAGACATCCTTCGGCACGTTTCAGAGATGTTTTTTCATCCCGCAAGGACTCCGCGCGGAGCACGTGAAGGCGTTTTTCAAGGATGGCATATTGACGTTGACCATGACAAAACCCGCCTAAATCGACGACGATTGTCCAGGCCTAAAGACCCATTCATTGAGGGCCCATTGCCCCATGAGCGCCCTCCGCACCCTCTGCTACCCTGCTGGGACTATGAGAAAGATAACTCTCGTCTCGATCCTCGTCGCCTGTGGGGCGGCCCGAGCCTCGGCCGCGTGCGCCAACCGGAACGTGTCCTTGGTCAAGTTTTTTTCCGAGGGCAGGGAAGTCCATTCGCAGCTCTTGCAGAATGATCCCTCTAAGCTCCGGGAACTACCCCCCGACTCCCCGGGATGTTTTTTCGGGGGAAATAACACCTTCACCCCCAAACACCATATCCGTGTTTTCGTGAACTTCAATATTCCCGGCGCCGTGAACCTCGATGAGATCGATGAGGCTTATGATCGCCACGCGGCCGGCACCCCGCAGGGAGAGATCATCAGGGGCGCTGAGAGCGACTTCGCCTTGGTTTTCGTGGACCAAGCCTGGTTAAACGGCCGGTACTCAGATTCATGGCATGGCGCCGGGCTCAACAACGCCAAGAAGGGGTTGTATATCAGCGAATACAACCTCCAGGACGGTTCTCTTCCCGATATCTACGCGTATTTTTTCGGCAACCAAGATCTTTGGTTCAACCCGAACTCGGCCCCCCAGAAACAAGAGCCGGTATCTCCGCGATTCGAACTGTAGTCCCCGCCGGACTTTGTGACGGGACCTTGACGGCTTACGTGCGCCGGGGGTAAACTCCCGTCATGGGCGGATTGAATGCGATGGCCGCCGCTCTGGCGGCGGCTTGCCTCATGACGGCCTGCTCCCCCCCCTATCGGGTCGCGCCGCGCACGGTTTTTTTCGTCCCGGAGTCCCCCGAAAATCCCGGCGGAGCCGTCGCCCCCGAACGCCATCCCCGGGACGTGATGATCACCGAAGGCGACCTGCCCCGTCCCTACGTCAAGGCGGGGCAACTGACCGTCGAGTCCGTCGGTCTCGATACCGATATCTCCCTGGAACGGCTGCGCCTGGAGGCGGCGCGGCGCGGATGGGATGCGGTGATCCTGGTCAAGACAACCAAAACCTCGACAGGGGGCTCGGATAATGAAGCGATCAACTACTTTTTTCCACCCGTCGTCCGGCACCGCATCGAAGGCATGGGAGTCATACTGGCCCAACCCACGGCCCCGGTCGCAGCGCCCGCCCTCGTTCCCGTCCCGGACCCCATTCCCACCCCGGACCCCGTTCCCGCCCCGAAGTCCGAACCCGCGCCTGCCCCAGCTCCAGACCGGGTTCTCGCTCCCGACCCGCTGCCCGTTCCGGACCCGGTTCCCGCTCCGGCGCCGGTTGTCGACGAAGCACCGCCCCCATCGCCGGTCCCGCCCCAACCGTCCACCCATGCGCCGCTGCCCCCAGCCGACACTTTTTTAGATGAAAAAAAATAACCGCTTTGCCCGCCGCGGCGTCCGCGTTCTGCTGGCGACCGCGGTCCTCCTCGCCCTCGCCGGTCTCGTTCCCCTGTCCTTGGGCCTGTGGATCGACTTCAGCGAGGAACCCACGGCCTCGGACATCATCGTGGTCTTATCGGGCGGCTACACGCGGGCGCCGTACGCGGCGGAACTTTATGCCAAGCGTTTCGCCCCCGAGATTTGGATCAGCCGGCCGCGCCCTCCGTCCGGGCACATCAAGCTAGCCGATATCGGCGTCCCCCTGCCTGCGGAAGAGTCGGTCAACCAGCAGGTGCTGCTCAAGATGGGGGTTCCCAAAAATCGCATCCGTTTTTTCGGCTTCGACGTCATCAGCACCGCCGATGAGGCCGCGGCGCTTCGGCGCGAGTTCCCCTTCCGCGACAAAGACATCCTGATCGTGACGTCCCGCTTCCACGCGCGGCGCGCCCGTCTGACGTTTCAACGCGCGCTGCCGGGCGCGCGCGTCCGCGTCACCGCGACGCCCTACGAAAACGCCACCCGATTGTGGTGGACGGACAAGGAATTGGCCTCGAACTCGATCCTGGAAGCGTGCAAACTCGCCTACTTCTTGGTCGGCGGCAGAATGAAAAGGTGACGCGCCGCGATTCTGCCAAGCGACCGAAAATAGTTTTCCACAAACCGGTTTCAGGACGAGTTGGCGGATAAGTCCCAACTCAGACGAGTGCGACCTCAATCCCTTGCCGTCGCCATCCAGTTCCAACTGCACCGCAACAAGCAGGATTCCAGCGAGACGGTGCTTCGTT
>JBBTHA010000026.1:0-14265 GCA_038060535.1 Elusimicrobiota bacterium
AGACGGCCGGTTCGCCTTCCAGGGCCTTGGGCCGGGTCGCTACGTTCTCGCGCTGCTTGGACGGTCCGAGGATTTGCGCGGCGGCTACGAGGGCGTGCCGGAATTTATCGATGTGACTTACGAGCGTCCGGAAGTGGTCCTGAGAGACATTCGCATCGTCCGAGAAACGGCCCCGCGCCCGTCCTATCATCGGGGCGCCAAGGCGGCGCCGCGCGTGCCGCTGCGCCTGAGCCCCCGTTGAAGCTATGGCGTTAGTATAATGAACCCGTGATACTCAATACCGGCGCGGTGGTCCTCACGCGGCGCGGCTTGGGGGAATACGACCGGCTGTGCAGCCTGTTTACCGAAGATCTCGGGAGGGTACACGTTCGATTCGTGGGGGTCAATCGACAGGCGGGAAAGCTCAAGGCCTTGAGCGAGCCAGGAGCGTGGGGAGAGCATCGACTCCATCTGTCCGTCCGCTCGGAGTTCGCCAAGGCCGTCGGCGGCCGCTTGATCTCCAGCTTCCCCGGCTGGCGCAGTGACTTGGAACGAACATTCGACGCGTTGGCCTGTTGCGAAATGCTCGAGCGTTTGACGCCCGAGCGCTCGCCCAGCCCCGAGAAATACCGGCTGATCTGCTCCGTGCTGGCCGCTTTCGAGAATCATCCCAGCCGGTGGCTGCTCGTTTCGTTCGGTTTGCGCCTGGCGGAGATGCTGGGCATCAGCTTGCGTCAACGTGCTCCGGCCGCGGCGCGTTTTGTTTGGGAGGCGCTGCATGCAAGCGAGCCTCACGCCCTTAAAGACGTCGCCTTCCATGAAGAGGCCGCCGAGACGGCGTCCCGACTCTTGGATGAACATTTTGGCGCGCATGCCGGTCGCCGATTGCGCGCGTTCGAGTTTCGCGACGCGTATGTCAAAGTCGGCGCCCAAGGAGTCCCCGCCCGATGACTTTCCAAGAGATTATTTTAGAGCTGCAGGATTTTTGGTCCAAGGAGGGCTGCGCGATCATTCAGCCCTATGATTTGGAGAAAGGAGCGGGCACATTCAATCCCGCGACGTTTTTCGGGGCGCTGACCGAACGGCCGACCCGGTGCGCGTACGTGGAGCCGTCCCGCCGCCCCGCCGACGGACGCTACGGAGACAATCCGAATCGTCTGGGCAAGTACTATCAGTTCCAGGTGATCATGAAGCCGGTTCCCGTTGGCATCACGGACGTCTACCAGCGATCTTTGAAGTCCCTCGGCCTGGACCCGAAACGGCATGATTTACGCTGGATCGAGGATGACTGGGAGTCTCCGACCTTGGGGGCTTCAGGGGTGGGATGGGAGGTCTGGCTCGACGGCATGGAAATCACCCAGTTCACCTATTTTCAGCAGATGGGGTCCATGCCCTTGTCTCCGGTTTCTGTGGAAATCACCTATGGCCTTGAGCGCATCGCCATGTCTCTTCAAAAAAAGAACTCGGTCTACGATTTGGATTACGGCGGAGGCCTGACTTATGGAGACCTCCACAAGAGCCAGGAACGAGAATTTTCGCGCTACAACTTTGAAACCGCCGATCCCGCCTTGCTGAGTCGGCACTTCAACGAGTGGGAGAGCGAGGCCGGGCGCCTGGTCGATCTGGGAGACCCGCTGCCCGCCTACGATTGCGTCGTGCGGGCCTCGCATCTATTCAATACGCTGGAGGCTCGGGGTGCGATCTCCGTGACGGAGCGAGCGCATTACATCGGACGCATCCGCGGCTTGGCTCGGAAAGTCATGGAGCTCTATATCCGAACACGAACGCCGGAAGTTCTGGGGGCCGCCTAATGTCCAAGAAAGTTGCGCCCAATAAGGGAGTCGATTTCCTGCTCGACGTTCACACAGAGCCTTTGCCGGCCCGTTTCGTAGCTCCGGCGTTGGAGCAGATCAAATGCGCGGCGACCCGCTTCCTGGAGGGAAGGCTTGAGCACGGCGAGATTTCCGTCGCAGGGACGCTCAGGCACCTGATCTTGAGGATTTCGGATGTCGCGCCCAAAGGCAAGGACCAGGTGCAACTGTTCAAGGGTCCCAAAGTCCAGGCCGCGAGGATGGACGACGGTTCGGTGTCGCCGGCGGCCGAGGGGTTCGCGCGAAAATACGGCCTTAAGCCGGCTCAACTCAAGGACGTTGACGGGGTCCTTTACGCCGAGGTTCGTTCGGCGGGAGAGACCGCCAACGCGCTGGTTCTGAGGATGACCAACGACATCCTGCAGTCTCTTCAATTTCCCAAGGTGATGAGATGGGAGGAATCGGGCTTTAAATTCGGCAGGCCTCTGCGGGCCATCACCGCTTTGCTCGATGGGAAAATCCTCCCCATTTCAGTGGCGGGCGTGAAGGCGGGCCGCGCCGTGCACGGTCATCCCGCGTTGGCCAAAAAACCGGCGATACTGAAAACCCCCTCGCAGCACGAGTCCCTCCTTCGCCAGAATCTGGTCATCGCCGATCCTGTGGAGCGCAGGCGGTATCTGCTCAAAGCGCTCGATTTGGCGGTGAAGAACACGGGAGGGTGTTGCGAAGGCGACGAGTCGCTCATCGAGGAAACCGTCTTTATGGTCGAGCACCCCGTCGCGATTCTCGGCAAGCTTCGCGATGAGCATATGGCGCTGCCTGCCGCTCTGTTGAAGATGGTCATGAAGAAGCAGCTTAAATTCTTTCCCGTCGTCGCACGAGACGGCGCGCTTCTTCCCTTCTTTGTCGGCGTGCGCGACGGACTGTCCATGTCCAACGAGCTGATTCGGGAAGGCTATCAACGCGTGCTGGAGGCAAGATTTAACGATGCGGCTTTTTTCGTCGCGCGCGACCGCGCCACGAGCCTCGAGAGCAAACTTCCTTTGCTCGAGCGTGTGACCTATCAAAAAACCCTGGGCACGATGGCGCAGAAGGCCGCCCGGGTCTCGGACATGGCGCTCTGGATCGCGACCACGCTCAGGCAGACGTCTCCCGTTGACGAGCGCGCCACGGCTCGCGCCGCGCGGCTGGCGTACGCCGATCTCGTCACGGACGTGGTCAAGGAGTTTCCGGAACTCCAAGGACAAATGGGCGGAGTGTATGCCCGCGCGGACGGCGAGGGCGAACGCGTCGCGCTCGCCGTCGAGCAGTTTTATTTCCCGATCGTCGCCAAGTCTCCCGTCCCGGCGACGGCCGAAGGAGCGGTGGTGTCCTTGGCGGGGAAATGTGACAGCCTGGCGGGATGTTTCGTCGCGGGCCTCATTCCCAGCGGATCGACCGATCCCTACTCGTTGCGGCGGCAGGCGCTGGGTCTTCTTCGCATCGTGCTTGAAAAACAGCTCCCGCTCGATATCGACGAGGCTTTGGAGCGCGCGCTCGCTCTTCAGCCGGCGGGGGCCTCGGACCTCCTGAAACTGAGGGCGCAGCTCTCTGAGTTCATCTGGGGCCGAGCCCAGTCTCTTTTGGATGAGATGGGATATGCCGTCGACGAAGTCCGGTCCATACGCGCGGGAGCCCTGAAGAATTTCCCCAACGCGTTTCGCCGCCTGGCCGCGCTGCGCGCGGTGAGGCGCGATCCGGCTTTCGAGCCGCTGACCGCCGCTTTCAAGAGGGCGGCCAATCTCTTGAAGCAGACCAAGGCCGACGATGGTCTTGCGCCGGATCGCGCGCTGCTGCGGGAGACGGCGGACCTGGAACTCTACGACGCGTTGGTCCGCGCCGAGGCAACCGCCAACGACCGCTTCGTGCGCGACGACTTCGAGGGAGGCCTTAAAAGCCTGGCCTCGCTTAAACCCCACCTCGATTCATTTTTCGAGACGGTCATGGTCATGGTCGAAGATGAGACGCTCAAACGTCAACGGCTTGCCTTGCTCAATAGGCTGGTACGAGCGTTTCGCCGCGTCGCCGACTTGTCGGAAATTCAGGAGACCGAGCCGCCGCGCGTGGAGGCGGCGCGCTGAATCGATGAAGGCCCCCGCTCTGCGCCGCGCCGTTTTGCTCTTGGCTTGGGCGATTCCGGCTTCGGGCGCTGTCGAAAACTCGATTGCGCGCGCCCGTAGGAGCCTCGATCAGATAGAAGCGGCGCGATCTCCCGAGGAGCAGCGACGAGCCGCGGCCCTTCTGGCCGACGATATGTCTCTCGGGGAAGAACCCAGGCCCGCAGGGGCGTTGAGCGCGTCTTTCGCGGTGAATTCTCAAAGCGCTTTAAACAGGGCTGAGTCCGCTGGAGCCAGACAAGAGGTCGCGCAGTCCCGCTCCAAGGCAGCCTCCGGATTCGATGAAGAGCTTCAACGACGTTTTCGAGAGATTCTTCGCGTCGTCCGAGGCGGTTGGGGCGCTCCCATCGGCCCCGAGGCCAAGAGGCCTCGCTATCTGCTGGTGAAAGGTCTTTACGGGGATCATATCAGCGATTACATGGAGGGAAATCTCAGGCGCCTGCGCTCGCTGGGCCTTGAGGCGGACTTCGTTCCCGTTCACACCGACAGCGCCTATGAGGAAAATCTCAAGCTCATTGAACAGGCCGTCGCGGCGGAGCAGTCGGTGGTGTTGCTCGGACATAGCCGGGGCGGCGTTCTCATCCACGATTGGTATCGGGCGGCGCCGACCGCCTCCAAGGCGAAGGTGCGCAGGGTTATTTTGGTTCAGGCTCCCCTCTGGGGATCGGAGGCCGCTGATTGGATCTCGGATCGATGGTACGCTCGGGCGATTCTCAACGGACTGGCCTTGCTGCCGGGGTGGGAGGATCCTTTGGAAGGGGTTTTGGAATTGACATCGTCGAAGCGCAAAGAAGTCATGATGGGTTTGCCTGAGCTCTCGCCCGGCGATTTGAAAAAGATATTCACCGTCGCGTCCTCCTTTGATTCCGAGGCCGACGATGAAAGACATCAGGACATGGCGGCCTCCGAGCGCATCATCCGCGCAATGACGGGACGATCCAACGATGGCCTGGTCGCGGTCGAGTCGGCGTTGGTTCCCGGGTCCGACGCCGTTTTCATGGAGGACTTCGATCATGAAGACTCCGTTCTCGAGCATCCGGGCTGGTTCAAGCGACTGAGAGGACGTCGCCCTCTTGACGACGTGAGAGTCGGAGATTTTACCGAGGCCCTGGTCAGGGCGGCGGTCCAGCCTTAAAAGCCGGCTCGCGAGCGCCAGCCGGCTTTGGCGATGGGCATTCTCCGTCCGACGCCGAAGGCTTTGGAGCTGATTTTTAAGGCGGGCGGAGCTTGACGGCGCTTGAATTCGCTGACATCCATCCGGTCGAGAAGCGTTTCAGCGACCTTGCGGTCGCCCACGGCCTTGGCGACGCGACCGGGGTCTAGACGGTCTTGAACCCAGGCCTGCAAAGCGTCATCGACCTGATCATAGGGGGGCAGATCGTCTTGATCCCTTTGATCCGGCTTCAGCTCGGCCGAGGGGGCTTTGGTGATGGAGCTGCGAGGAATGATCTCTCGCTCCTGATTGAGCCAATCCGCGAGGCGGTAGACCAAACGTTTGGGGACGTCGGCTAAGGGGGCCAAGGCGCCGCACATATCGCCATACAGCGTGCAGTAGCCGACGGCCAACTCGGACTTGTTGCCGGTCGACAGGACGAATCCTCGAGGAGTTTTGTTGGCCAAGCCCATCAGCAACACGCCCCGCGCCCGCGCCTGCAGATTCTGCTCGGCGAGGTCGGGCGCTCCACCCCCCCAGCCCGGGCTCAGGGCGTTGAGCAAGGCCCGATACACCGAGTCAATGGGCGTGGAGCGCAGCTCGATGCCGAGGTTGCGTGCCAAGGCTTTCGCGTCCTCGATGCTGCCCGCAGAGGAGTAGGGTGAAGGCATCGAGACACCGACGACTCTATTCGGGCCCAAAGCGCGAACCGCAAGGGCGGCGCACACGGCCGAGTCGATTCCTCCCGAGAGGCCGAGAAAGGCGGTGCGCAGTCCGCATTTCGCCGCGAAATCGGCGATCCCGAGAGTGAGGGCTTGGCCGGCTTGGCCGATGTCATCGGGTTCCTCCGATAGGCGCGAACCCTGCCATGTCCGTGAGTCGACGATCATGAGATCGGTCGCGGCGAAAGCAGCTCGAGCCCGCAAACGGCCCCGGGAGTCATAGGCTAAGCTTCCCCCGTCAAAAATGATTTCATCGTTGCCGCCGACCGCGTTGCAATAGAATAAAGGGATTCGATGGCGTTTCGTGTGGTAAGAGAGCAGGGCGCGGCGCTGCGCGATTTTTCCCTGAAGGTACGGGGAGGCCGACAGGTTGAAGAGGATGTCGGCCCCGGCCTTGGCCAACGAAGCGATCGGGTCGATGCCGTAGAGGCGGCGCTTGGTTCGGGGTTCGACGGACCAGGCGTCCTCGCAAACGGTGACGCCGAGTTTTTGCCCGTTCCAGACGATCGGGTCGTTGCTTTCGGCGGGCTCGAAATATCGAGCTTCATCGAAGACGTCGTAGGAGGGCAAAAGGGTTTTATGACGCACCGCGACGACTCGCCCGCGGTGCACAAGCGCGGCCGAGCTGCGCACCGGTTTTCCCGGGCGGCGCGTGTTGCGAGAAACAAAACCCACCAGCGCCGCGCATTCCCCCACTTTTGCCGCGAGCGACCTCAAAGCCTTCTCGTTGGCTTGGGCGAACCCTCGTTCCTCCCAAAGGTCCAGCGCCGGATATCCCCCCAGCGACTGCTCGCAATAAAGCGCCAAGTCGGCGCCGGCCCGGGAGGCGTCGCCCAGGGAGGAAAGAATCTTATCCGCGTTGCCGCGCAGATCGCCGACCATGGCGTTTATCTGCGCGAGGGCGATTTTCAACTCACGCTCCCGTTGTTTCGCAGGCTTTGGAAAATATCTCCCCTGCGCCCATGAATTCCGAGCTGATGGCGTCTTTTACGGCCGTTCGAGCCGCTTCTCCGGCGAATGTCACCACGGGGGCGATGCCTTCCATCGCCCATGACATGAGGTCGGAGGGATCGTGATGGGTTTCATCGGCCACGGTTCCCATCTGTCTGAGTATGGACAAGGACGTCAGGGGAAGGTCTTTGTCCAGCAGCAATGCAGCGGCCATCACGCCTTTGGAGGAGGCCACCACCGCATCGCGAGGCTTCAGGCTCCCGGGAGCGGCACGCAAGGAATCAATGACGATCCGCCGGAGGATGTCTGCGGCCCCGGCCGGGAAGTCCTCCGCCGTCCGAAGCGTATTTTCGACCGCGGTTTTCACGTCCTGCTCCAGTCTCGTCGCATCCATGCGCAGCATTATACCATTAGGCTCAGGGCGTCTCGGGAGGGTCTTGCGCCGGACAAGAGCAAGGGTTACAATTTCGCATCATGACCAGGGTCGTCGCGCTTTGCGTCGCGGCGGCGCTTTATTCTTCTTGCGCCGGCCTTTCGCGTCCTCCGCAATCGACCTCCCTGGATCATGGTGTCTTGATCGCGCGCGCCTCCTCCAAAGGCGCCCTGATTCGCTTTTTGCGTTCCGAGGCCGATGCCGGAGTCATCGAGGCCCTTGACGATCGGGGGCAACCGATGCCGGAACTGAAGTCGTATTCGGGGTTGGCCGCGGGCGGCTATATCGTTTTTTTCGATTTGCCCGCGGGCCGTTACGTTCTAAAAGGCGCTTCTTTCGCCGCGCGCGGAGTGCGCTATCGGCTGCTCGTCCCCGAGGGCGATTTGGCCAAGCGCGCCGCCGTGCTGCGCCCCGCAAGCGCGGCCTATTTGGGGACCTATCATTACGATTCTCGCTGGCCCGATCTGGAAACAGCCCTTAAACGCTGCGCACGGATCGTCGGGCATTGGCTGACTCCGTGGACGCGTCGTCCGGTCCTGCCGCGCGACGGGGATTTTCGTTTTTTCGATTCTTCGCCGGTCTCGGAGATTGACGGGCTCCACGCCGTCCGCGGCGCCCTATCGGGCACGAGTTGGCGCAGGGCCGTCGATGCGCGTTTGCGTGAATTGGGCGCGGCCGAGCCCGCGAAAACGACGGGGACGCTTCTTCCCAAGCCTCTTCCCCTCCACGCGGAAGCGATGCTCTCGTGGAGAGACACGCTGGAATGGGGCCAGCCCCGGCGCGCGGCGCAGGGTCTTGCATGGCGCCGCCCCGGCGGGGCGGCGCAAATCGCCGTTTATTACACGACCGTCGCGCCCAGCGGATTGCCGGGCTGGGAGGGTGCCGTCGCGGGCCTGCGGCGAGCGGCAGCGGCGAGCGTGGAGGATTCCGGCGAGGTCTTCGAGGTTCGCGTGGCCACCCGCAGCGGTCCCTCGGCGCGCACGACGACGTACCAGTATCCCGAGGCGACGTTGGTGGGCAGCCGGACGATCGTCGTTCAGACCGAGACGACTCTTATTCCCGACGGAAGCGGATTCTATACGTTCCGTTTGCGGGCTCCGCGCGAAGAATTTTCCGAGGTGCTGCCCGCGTACCGGGAATTTCTCCTGCAAATAGTCCTCGGTCCGCAGAAGCCGACAAAGGAAAAAGAGCGAGAGTATTTAATGCCAGGATTGTCCACGCCATGACATATTTCCCGATGAGACTGCGTTCTCGCGAAAGCGGCGACCTTCTAGACGACGATGCGCTGGCACGCCACATGTCCACATCGGCGTTTACCGTTGAAACCCAAGCGGTTCTGGAACAAAACACGCACATTATTTTCATGGCGCAGTTGCCCGATGGGGATACGATCCCCGGAGAAGGGATCGTGATATCCGCGGAACACAGTTCGACCTTGAACGTGGCCGAGATCGTGATCCTGAAGATGTCGTGGAGGGACAAACGCCGTCTGTCACGGGCACTCAATCCCAATTCAATCGACTGGGAGCGGCTGGCCGTCGTGTCGGCTCAAGCGGTTATCGTGCTCGTGGTCATCACCGCGACCAAGAAGCTGCTCTTTGAACATCGGGAGATGTGGGGACTGATCTCTTACTTGGGGCTCAGGTTGGTTGCCCTGATGCTGATGGGCTGGGCCTTTCTGGGTCTGATCAAAAAAGACAAACTCTAGCTAGAAGCCTTCCCGGCACTTGGGATTGAGGGCGTCGCGCAGGAAGAGTTGCGCGCCGGAAGGACGCAGAACGAATCCCCAGCGTTCGTGCCCCCAAAGCGGTTCCCCGCGCGAGTAGGCTAGAAGCAAAGGACTGCCCTTGCCTCCGGGATCGTAGGATATGAAGCGCAATTGCGAGGTTTCGGCCATGAGGTCGTGCGGCATCGGCACGCACGAGCCGACCAGCTTGGCGCCGTCGAGCAAACGCAGGCAGCGCCGGTAGGAGGCGGAAATCTGCGCGCCCGTGACGAGGGCCTTGGCCGCGGTGAGCCCGGAGACCCTCACGTTCGCGGCGAAATCGATTTTCATTGTGACTTTGTCGGTTTGGGGGTCGGCCTTGAAGACGTCGGCCCCCTCGTCGTCGGATCGGAACCGGAATGCTCCGGACTTGACTTCTTCAACGGCGACGGCCGCGAGCGTCGAGCCGATCGCCCGATAGAGAGCCTCGTCTACGACGTTATCCAGGGCTTTATATTTCGCTTTGGAGCCCTGCAAATCAAACGACTCGGACACCTTGATGGCAATCACCGGGTCGCCCACGGCGGAGCGCGACCCTTTAAGCAAGGCGGCGCGCAGTCGCACGGATCGTTTATCGCGGCAGACGGCTCCGTAAGTGGGCGAGGAGCGGGCGACGACGAATAAATTGGCGCCGGAGCTGCCGACGACGAGAAAGCGAGTTCCGGGAAGAAGCGGAGCGGATTGATCGGACGAGGCGCGGGGTTTGTCGAAGATCAGCCACTGCTCGCCTGATTGGTAAACGGGGAACAGGCCGCGTGCCCCATAGGCCTCCTGAGCGCGAGCCGCGCAAGGGAAGAAAGACGACAGCAGGCAGCACGCTGCGAGAAGCGAAAAGATCCTCATCCGTCAAGAATATCAAATCCCGCGCGGCAGTCGTAGTTCTGTCGGCGCTTTCGGGCGAGGATGCGGCATTTCGTGCTCATGCCAACGGCCGAGTTCGGTTCCGTGGAGCGCATCGTAGAGCACCGCTCCCTCCCCCGGCGTGACGACGGCGATGCGGCTGAAATCCGCGCTATAAACGATTTGAGTGCCGTCGATAAGCCGCAAAAGACCCTCGGCGTTCCACTGTGCGAACCGCCGCCAACTCCACAATTCCCCCTCGTGCAGCGCAAGCCAAACGGCGTTGATTTTAGCCCACCAGAGCTGTTGATGATAGACCAGCGCAGGAGATGAGGGCTCGGGCACCGCCCACCATTGTCTGTCGCGTCTCAACAGCCACAGCCACTGGTTGTCTTCGATCAGGCCGCGGTTCGCTCCGTCGTGCCAAAGGCGGTCTTGGTGCCAGTGAGCGTCTTGGCGGCGGCAGGCGGCTTCGCCAACCGATCCGGGATTTATTCGTTCGAGATCCCCGAGCGGGAATAGCGTCGCGGGCACGGGAGCGCCGCTGGGGGATTGAAGCGGGCGCTGCGGCGGCGTCCGGCTCAGTGAAGGAGGCGTCAGCGATGATTTGGGAGGGCGGCGCGCTCCGCGGCCCAGCAGTTGGGACAAACTCGGCGGGCGACGAGCCGTCTTGGAGGCGGCGGGGTCGAGCTTTGGAGTTCGGCGGGCGGGAGGATTGAAAAGGGGAAATGGAGCGGGCCCGTGATAGGCCGATCGCGCGATGGTTTGCCGCGCGGGGGCGGGATGGAGGGTTCGCTCCAGGCGATGATTCGAGACAGAAGGGCGCGCGCCGCTCTCTTGGGTGGGTGTTGGATGTTCCTGAACGGCTGTTTGGATGTGAGAGGCGCGCGGCTGGGGCGGGCGAAACGAGGAGGCTGCGCGCGCACGGGTTGTCGCAGGCGCGGCGCGGGCGGAGGCGATCGCTTTGGGGTTAGGCGCATTTGGGTCGCCGAGCGGAGGCTCTTCCACGGCGTGCGCCAGGCGCCGCGCCGATGCCCGCGCGGCCTCTGAAACCGCCTGCGCGCGCGCGCGGGACTTTCTGCCCCCGGACGTTTTTCCCCCCGCCGCGAGCGGGCCCAAGCCATTGAGCGCGTCGCGCCACTGGGATAAGCCGGCCGCTGGCGGGTCTTCCACCTCATGCGGGACGGTGTCGGCGTGCCGGGGTCTGTGGCCGGACATGAGACGATGCGCGGCCACAACGGCGCGTCGAGGAGAGGACGCCCTTCGAATTGCATCCCGCAACGGCGCAGGCGTGATCGGCGAGCGTCCGAGGACAATGATCAGCCCTGCGGCCAAGGTCGCCAGAACGGCCATGAGTGCGCCGCGACGGGCGGTCATGTCGCGAGGATGGCCCCGGCGGCACGCGTCCCGTCAGGGCCTAAAGTCCTATTGGACGACCGGGACCTTTGGACTTTGTCTTGTCTTTGTAACACGGGCGGCCTATACTTACGCCGACATGGATCCCCTGCACGCTTGGAAAGACGATTTCCGGCGCGAAGTCGAGGAAGTTCTCGCGGCGCGCGCTCGTTCTAGAAAACCCGGGCCGACGGAGCCCGAGGAGGGGTTCGGGGGCCGCCTGGCCGATTTGGTCATTCCCCCCGCCGGAACGTACGCCGAACTGCGCGAGTCACAGAGGCAGCTGGAGGTGATGCGGGCCGAGAACGCGGAGCTTCGCGAGCGGCTGGGCGTCAAGGAGGCGGGTTTCGAGCGCGAACGCGAGGGGCGAGAGCGCCTCAAGGATGGAATCGCGCGTTTGGCGTTGGCCCTGCGAAATGAGCAGGCCGCCCTTGCCGCCGCGCAGGAACAGGAGAGGAGAGCGCGGGAGGAATCCGAGGCCGCAAAAAACATGATGGCCGTGCAGAAGCTTGAGGCCGATCATGCCCAGGCCCGCTGCGAGGATTGGGAGCGCGAATCGGCGGCCCGCCTGCGGGCGACCCGGGAGGTCCAGAGCCGGCTTGATCAGGCGCTGCTGGAAAACGACGGCAAGGATGCGGACATCGCGTCGCTGCGCGCGCGTCTGTCGTCGGCGATCACTCGAAACCAGGAAGACGCCTCCGCCGGAGCTTCAATCGCGAAAGCGGAGCGGGAAAAGCTCGAGGCGCAGGCCCAGGCCGCCGCGACTTTGGAGCGCAGCGTCCGGGCGGAACAGGCCTTTCGCGACAGCGTGAAGAAGCGGTCGGCCCTCGAAGACGCTTTGCGCTTGCAAACGGTGCGCGCGGTCTCTTTTGAACGCGAAGCGGGGCAACGGCGCGAAGAGGCGGCGCGGGCGCGAAGCGAGGAGGCCGCGGCCCGATCGGCGGCCAAAGAAGCCGAAGCCGCCGCCGCCGAGGCTCAAAGGACAGTCGCCAAAGTCAAAGAGGACATGAGGGAACAGATCATAGCGCAAGTCAGGGAGGAGGTGAGGGCGGAAGTGAGGGAGGAGGTGAGGGCGGAAGTCAGGGAGGAGGTGAGGGCGCAAGTCAGGGAGGAGGTGAGGGCGCAAGTCAGGGAGGAGCTCAAAGCGGAAGTCAGGAGTGAAATCAAAGCGGAGGTCGCCGCGGAAGTCGAAGGCGACAGGCGCGCTCAAGTGAACAGGGCCTACGAGGAAGGCCTTTCGGCCGCACGCCGCCGCGTCGATGCGGCGGAGCAGGCTTTGGAGGCCTCGCGGCGCATCGAGGAAGCGGCAAGGATCGAGCTTGGCGCTTTCCGGGATAAACTGCGGCGCAAGATGGAGAAGCTGGCGGCGGCGGTGTATCAAGAGCGCGAGCGTTCGGATGCGGCGGTCGCCGCCACCAATGAGAGCCTTCAAAAGGCCCTGGCGCGCTTGGCGGCCGAGTGGGGACGCAGTCAGGCTGTTCTCGAGGAGAGCCGGGCGCAGATGCGGGCCGAATTCGAGGATGAGCGCGCGCGTTTAGACATAGAGATCAACGCCGAGAGGCAAAGCATGCGGGCGCGTTGGCAGGAACAGGCCGAGGCCCTGGAAAAATTGCGCAAGGAGTTTGAGCGTGGACGCCAAGGAACCTGAGCAAAAGGAGTCCGAGCCGATAGACGTTCCCCAGGCGCTGCCGCCTCCTTCCGGGTCCGAGGCGATCGAATTCATCCGTCTGGAGGTCCGGGTCGAGGAACTGGAGCGACGGCTGCGCGCGCGAACGATCGAACTGGGCACCGAACTCAAGGCCAAGGAGAGGCTGCGCGAGCGCGTCGGCGAGTTGACGCTGCGCATCGACGAACTGCAGGAAACGGCCTCGGCGCTGCACCGTGAGGCGGTGTCGGCGACGGCTCTGGCCCATCAGTTGGAGTCCACTTTGAAAATCGCTTCCGAAGCTCGACAACAGCTGGAGGCGGGCTTAGAGGGAGAGCGCAGCCGCCGCCAGGAGGCCGAGCAACGCGCGGTTCGCGCCGAAGCGCAGAAAGAATCCGCGTTGAAGGAGGCGGCGGAGAGATCCGCGGTGGTCGACGTCGACTCGCTCAATAAAAAGGAGGAGGAGCTCTCCTCCGTTCGGCGACAGGTCGCGCAGCTGCGCCAGAAAACTGCGGGACAAGAGGCTCACATAGAGGCTTTGCGCGCCGAGAGGGAACAGGCCCTGAGGGCGCGAGATGAGGCGATGGAGGACCTCAAGGGCGCCCGAGAACAAGCGCGCAGCGCCCAGCAGATGGCGAGCCAGGAAATTGAAAACGCCGAGAATATCCGACGCGAAGGGGTGGAGGCGTTGGAGAAGGCCCGCGAGGGAAAAATTCGCCAGGATGTCGAGGCCGAGCGCCTTCGCGCGGAGATCGCAGAGACCCAGCGGCGCATGAACGAGGAGTCCCAGGCGTTTAAAAACAACGCCGAGAAGTTGAGAATCGAGCTCTGCGCGCGGGCCGAGCGGGAGGGCGCGCAGATGCGCCGGGAACTCGACGAGGAACGCGCCCGTCTCTACGCGGACATAGAGTCCGAGCGTCAAGCGCGCGGGCACTCGGCGCCGTTGCCCGCAGCTCTGAGCCGAGATCAGGAGGCTCCCCCTCAGCCTCCCGAGATGAGGGCGATGGAGTCCTCCCCCGCGCCCGAAGCTCCCGGGCAGTCGCAAACCCGCGAGACGGCGACCCCGGTCCTGGACCAATCCCCGGGGTTCCAACGGCGCGAGGAAGTCCGTATTCTGGTTTGGGTCGTGATCGGGGTTATTCTCTTCGCCGCGATCGTCGTCGCGTCCGTCTTGTATCGGGGCTAGCCCGGAATCTTCGTGCGCTCTCTGCTGATGAGGGAGCCGCGTTCGGATCGTCCCTTGTCGGGATCGCTCGGGTTTGACCCTCGCTTGGCGCTCGCGGCGGCTGAGCGGGGTCGGCCGTCCGCTCGCGACATCCCGCCAAGGGACGATCCGAACGCCTATCACGTCGTTTTCGCTAGACTCCCTGAAAAACGAAGCACCGTCTCGCTAGAATCCTGCTTGTTTAGGTCAG
>JBBTHA010000027.1:0-7879 GCA_038060535.1 Elusimicrobiota bacterium
GTGCGGTTGAAACTGGATCGCGACGGCAAGGGCTGGGATCTTTCGGTCGGAGGATCTGAGTTGTGACTGATCCGAGAACTCGTCCTGAAACTGGTTTGTGGAAAACCCTTTTCGATCGCTTGGCCCAATGGCTTCGCGGCTCAAACGGGGTTGAACACAATAATCCGCGCGTTCTCATCGCTGATGATTTTAAACTGAAGATTTCCGGTTAACGATTGTCAAACGCCACTGCCATCCCCCAACCCAAATATTGGTGGATATTGCCAAAGGGCCTCCAGAACGCCTAGGACTTTTGCCGGGGTTGATCTGGGGCCATCGTCCCATCGGGGGTTCCAAAGGCATTCGTATCATCGTCTCAGAGGGCATACCAATTCGAAAGGGGTTGACATGAAATGTGCGCGCCGATTCGTTGCCTGCGTTCTCGTCTTTCTGATGGGGACGGCCAATACCCCGCTGTTCGCGGCGAACGCGGTCGTTCGCGCCGTGCCGAGCGTGGGGCAGCCGGGGATGACCGCTCCCATTGTCGTCGTGGCGCCGCTGCGCTCCTTAGCCGTGGGCGCGGTCCGTCCTCTGATCCCGTCCGGTCCGTTATCGATGGCGTCGGCTCCGATGCCGACGCTTAGGAGCCGTCCGCTGACTTCACGTGCTGCGGCGGCCTCCGCCGAGACTTCTCCCGTTGCTGCGGCCTTGGTCATCGAAGAACTGACCGAGACCGTGGGCGCTCTATTGAACGACACGCGGCCCGGCGAATCCTCCTCGCTCGAGTCGTCGCGGGACCTCACCGACGGACTCGCCGCGGCCTTGACCGGCTCCCAGGAGCAAAGTGTCGGCGAGCCGGCCGCGTCCGCGCCGGTCCAGCAGCCTCCTGCCGCGCCCAAGATGAATGTCAGGCAGCGCAAGATGATTCAAACTCTCCTGCAGGTGGCCGCCATTCTGTCCGATGAGTACGCTCCGCGGGACGACAAGAAGGATAAATTTTCGATCGATCTCAAACGAGAGACCCAGAAAGCCCGGTCCGCGATCCTCGCCGAGCCCGACATGAAGACGCGGCGCTACCAGGAGTTGTTGGCGGAGTTCGTCGCCGGCCTGCGGGATTATCACGTGGGAATTGCGTTTCACTCGACGGAGCGTTCCCGCCTGCATTTTTCGGCCATGGGAGCCGAGGGCAAGCTGTATTTCGCCCATATCGACCGCGAGAAACTTCCCCTCAGCGTTTTTCCATTCCGGGCGGGGGACGAAATCGTGGCATTCGACGGCCAGCCCGCTGTTGAGGCGGTCCAGAACATCGCTTCCCGAATGGGCGGGGGTCTCGACAAAAAAACGAACATGCGCTTGGCCGAGATTTTTCTGACCAATAGACGGCGCGCGCGGGGGGAGGCGCAAATCCCCGAAGGTCCGGTTGAGATTAAAGTTCGACGCGCCGACGGGAAGCTTTACCGCGTTTCGATGCCCTGGGATTATACGCCCGAGCTGGTCGCGCAGGATGTCCCGTTGAGGGACTCTGGCCTTCTTGAGTTGGAGGAGACAGCGAGCGCCCAGTCATGGGCCGAGGCCGACAAGAGTGCACCCGAGGTTCCCGTTGAGAGCCTCGGCGGCCTCGCTTGGCGCGCTTTGACCCAGGCGGCCCATCCTTGGACGCACATATTTTCGCAGATGAGCGCGGAGGCGGCCTCCAACCCCTTCATGATCGGCGCGCGCAAGAGCTATATACCCCGGTTGGGTCGGGTGCTCTGGCAGACCAAGCCCGACAATCCATTCCACGCGTACATCTTCAAAACTCCCGATGGGAGGAAGGTCGGCTTCATCCGTATCGGAACCTACGATGGGGGCGGCGCGGCTGAGGTCAAGGCGTTCAAGAAG
Organism: Elusimicrobiota bacterium; assembly: GCA_038060535.1. Taxonomy (GTDB): domain Bacteria; phylum Elusimicrobiota; class Elusimicrobia; order UBA1565; family UBA9628; genus GWA2-66-18. Next base: position 1,861 of record JBBTHA010000027.1, read on the forward strand.
ATCATAGCCAGGTTCCAGAAAGAGACGTCCGCCCTCGTCATCGACCAAGTCAACAACCCGGGCGGCGCCATTTTCTACTTATACGCCTTGTTGTCGCATTTGACGGACAAGCTTCTTATGATCCCGCGCCACCAAATGATCATCGGCGAAGGCGACGCGAAATGGGCCGGCGATCTCTTTTTAAAGGCCCTGGAAGAAAAGTCCAAGCGCGGGAAGAAGTCCGTCGACGAGGATGAGGAGTGGTCGGGCTATCCGGTGACTCAAAAGTTCATGGTGTTGACGTTCCGCTTCGCGGAATTCATCCTCAAGCAGTTCCAGGCCGGCAAGCGCTTTACCGATCTCTTCCATCTGTGGGGCGTCGACGACATCGATCCGGCCACGGAGGAGACGGAGCGCTACACCAAGCCCATTCTCTTGCTGACCAACTCGCTGGATTTTTCCGGAGGGGATTTTTTCCCCGCCATTCTCCAGGATAATCAGCGCGCCCTCATCGTGGGCGAGGACACCTCCGGAGCCGGGGGCGCGGTCAAGCAATTCTCCTTGCCGAACCAATTCGGCATCGAGCATCTCTCCGCGACCTGGACTTTGGCCCGCCGTCTCAACGGGAGAACCATCGAGGATTGGGGCGTCAGCCCCGACATCGTTTTAGCTCCTACGGCGAAGGATTTGCGTTCCGGTTTTTCCGACACGAGGCGGTCAATCCTGAAGATTTTAAACCGCATCCTCGACGAGACGGGATCGGCCGCCCCTTAGAGATCTCGCTTCGGGACGCGGCAAGACGTGGGTCTTGACGCGTTTGCGAATCGGGGTTAAAGTCAAGGTGGATGGTTGAAAACCTTGAACACCTGATCCGGCGTTCCGCCCGGGATTGCCGGATGTCGCGCACGCCTTTATACAAGGAGCTTTTGCGTTCGGAGACCTATCTCTTGACGCTCGATGCCCCCCTGAGAGACGGCGAGGTCAAGCGCATGACCAAGCCGGAATCCTCGTTTCCGGTTTGGGCCGATAAGGACTCGGAATTGGGGGGCGTGTGGGTTCCGGTGTTTCCCGCGCGAGATCGCGTGCGGGACTTCGTGACTTCCCGGCGCTTAAGAACTCCGCGAGGAAAGGAGTTTCTTTGGATGGGGCATGCGCCCGGCCAGGTGTTCGACCTGCTGCGCGGCGTGCGGCGCTTCGCCGGCATCCGGCTATACCTTGATCCGGATTTATTCGTTTCGATTCCCGGCAACGAGGTGCGCGCCTTGGCCTTGGGACGCAGCGTCGATGAGGGGCCCAGGCGCCATGAGCTGCCCTTGGATCGCCTCGTGATCCCGGCCGGCGCGCGCCTGTCTTTTGGACGTCTCAGTCCCTGGCCGGGAGAGGAGAAGCCGGCTCTCATGTTGATGCCCGATGCCGGACGTTTCTTGCCGGAAGACCTGCGCCGCATCGTGCGCCTGCCGTTGGGCGACCGCCATGCCTGGATGCCGTGCCGTCATTTTCTTCAGGTCTTGCGGCATCTCAAGACCATGGGTTCATCGGATGACCGGTATCTTGAAGATATCCTTGCCTCGTTGATGGGGTTTGAAATGTACGGGGAAGCCGAGGCGTTGTGCGAATGGTTGGAGGATCGCGGCCACCAGGCCTATGCCTGGCTGGGATTGTCGGCGGTGTATGGGCGAAGCGGCCGATTGGAGGATTGCGTCGAGCTGTGCGGCCGCGCCGTGATGAGCTACCCCGCGGAGCGGGCTTTTCACATCAACGGCATTCGGGCCTTGATGGGGCTGGGACGCCTGGAGGAGGCCGCCAAGCGGGCGGCGGCGGCGGCGGCGCTCTTTCCCCAGGATGCGGCGGTGACCAAGCTGTCCAATGAGCTGTCCGTTTCCCCCGCGCGCCCCGGCTGAATCAGTACGGGAACAGCGAGTCGATGGTCCTCTCCTCGAACTCGCCCAAGGCCTTGAGCTGCCCCAGGTCGAGGCGTTCGCGGTTGCCCAGCATCCACACCGTCAGGGGCTTGCTCTTCAAACGTTGGCCGAAGGACTCGAGCTGAGGAAGGGTGTATTTGAGAGCGGCCGCAAAGCGACGGGGCCTGGGGTCGCTTCCTTCGATGCCTTGATCCTCCCAGCCCATGACGTTCGTTGGGATGGAGCGAAACCGTACCGGGGAGCTGCGGTAAGACGCCTCGATGGAATCGGCGGCTTGCCGGAAGCGTTGCTCTGATACGGGAAAATCCGAAAGCAGCGACATCATGAGTTTGACTGCTTCGGGAGTCTTGTCGGCTTGGCAGCCGAGAGCCCCCCATATTTTGGTGTCGTCTCCTTTCTCGGCGACTATGGTGTGGCCCCCGGCGGCGTAGTAGGCCAGGGCCCGGGATTCGCGGACCTCCTGGAAAATGACTGAACTGGTCGCCCCTCCCATGTATTCGGAGTAGAATTGATAGTCGACGACGCGATTGGGATCGAAGGATTCATCCGCGGCGAATAGCCCGACCTGGGTTTGCAGCATGTCCCGATGCGTGAATATCAAGCGCGGCGCGGCCGGACGCAGCAGTTTTTCCGGGATTCGCGGCGCAGGCGAACTGCGGCGGCGACCGTTTTCGAGCAGTTTGGCGATCTCGGACGGCGCGCGATTGCCCACATAAGCGACGCGGCCCTTGTGCAGAGGAAAATCGCGAATCAGGCTTTTGAGGCGCGATTCGTCCAGGGCCTTAAATTCCGCGTTGGACAGGCGCTTGAGGACGCCGCTGTCTCGGCCGCGCATCGCGGTTTGGCCCAGGGCCTGATGGATCGAGTCCGGATCTTTTTTCTCGTCTTCACGTGCGCCGAGTTCGACCTCGATGAGCTTGGCGAGGGTTCCTTTCTCGATGTTCGGCCAATCGAAGCGCTGCGACACCAGTTGGAGCGTTTCCCAGAGATTGCGGTCCAAGCCGCTGAGTTGGATGGAGGAATCCTGCTCTGAGCAGCCGTAGGAGATGGAGCTTCCAAGAGAAAATATTTTTTTCTTGAACTCGTCGGCCGACCAGGGGCCGGCGCCGGAGAGATCGAGCAAGGAGAGCGCCGCGCAGAGCTCGTTCTCGTGACGATAGCCGCGTTCGAAGTGGAAAGAGAGGGAGAACAGATCGTTGTAGGGGTTCTTCGCGCTATAGAGCCGGCCCGATTCGATGGGCGTGATTTGATAATCGCGGCCGGCGACGAGCCATCTCGGCTCCAGGGGGGCCGTCCGGATCGCCAGAAGCTCCTTGAGAAACGGCGATTCGCGCGAGGGATCTATTGAGACGCGGGTCAAGGAGGGCTTGCTTATTTTGGGGATTTCGGGCTTGCCGTCGCGACGGTACACCGTGACGCGGTCGTTGCCGAGATACGCGTTGGCCGCGCGCACGATATCGGCTTTGGTGATTTGCCGCATGCGATCAAGGCGCGCGACGGTGCGTTCCCACGGTTCGGCCGAAATATAGGACGATGTCATCAGGGCCGCGCGCGAGGCGTTGGATTCAAGACGGGCTTTTTCAGCGATCTCGAAATTCGTGATGATCGCGGCCACGTCCTCTTCCGAAAACTCGCCGGCTTTCAACCCGTTGACCGCCTCCAGCAAGAGGGCCTCCGCGTCTTCGAGAGATTGGCCTTTTTTCGCGACGGCCCACGCGTACCAGGCCCCGGAGTCGTTGCCCATCAGGGGACCCGAGCCCGAGGACTTGACCTTCTGGGCCTGGTTGAGGCGGAGATTCAAGAGGCCGGACATGGAGTTGTCGACGATCATGTCCATGACCGTCAACACGTCCGCGTCCGGATGGGACGTCGCGACGGTCAGCCAGGCCAGCACGACTTTTTGCTCGGCCTGATAGACGATGTCATACTTTTCGGCGCCCTTGGGCTTGGGAAGGTCCCAGGCGGGCAGGCTGGGCAGAGGACGCGGCGTCCATGAACTGAAATGCTTTTTGATGAGTTCGAGGGTTTGCGCCCGGTCGAAATCTCCGGAGAGGATGAGGGCCATGTTGTTGGGCGCGTACCAACGGTCATAGAACGCATACATCTTCGCCAGAGACGGGTTCTTGAGATGCTCGATGCTGCCGATCGTCAACTGCTGGCCGTAGGGATGGGCTTTGAAGAGGCGCCTGCCGACTTCTTCATGCAGAAGCGTCTCGCCGTCGTCCAAGGATTTATTTTTTTCTTCGTAGACGGCCTCGATTTCAGATTGGAAGAGACGGAAAACGGGGTTTTTGAAGCGCTCGGCCTCCAAAGCGGCCCAGGCTTCGAGTCGGTTGGAAGGGATATTGACCATATACACCGTCTGCTCATGGGAGGTGTACGCGTTGAGTCCCTGGGCGCCGATCGTCCGATAAAAGCGGTCGAGCTCGCTCGGGACGGCGAAGGAGGAGGCAGAAATGTTAGCGATGTCGATGTCCTTGTAGATTTTTTCGCGGAGGGCGGGGTTCTGGGTTTTGTGGAGATCCTCGTACAAGGCGCGTATTCGGTCGAGGTGGGGGCGCTCTTTTTCATAATCGAGCGTGCCGAGCCGGGACGTTCCCTTGAAGAGCATATGCTCGAGGTAGTGGGCCATGCCCGTGCTCTCGGCGGGATCGTTGTTGGAGCCGGCGCGCACCGCGATGCGGCAGGCCACGCGAGGCTCTCCTTTCTGCGGGCTCAGGTAGACGGTCAGGCCGTTGGCCAGCCGGTGGATGGTGACTCCAAGAGGATCGTCGGCGCGCGGCGTTTCCAGGACGGCCGGAACCGAAGGGGCCGTCCACGGCGCGGGCTTGGGTTTGGCGGCGGAGGGGGCTGCGAGAACGACGGCCGCGATCCATGGCGCGAGAATCGTCATTTTTTTTCCTTGTCCGGCGAGGGAAGCGGCTCGGTGCGAACGTAAGGGCCCGCCGTGGCGGCGGACCAGGAGTAGCGGTTTTGGGGATTCCATAGAATCCAGCCGCGAACGCCCTGCTCCTCGGCCGCGAGAATTTGAGCGCGAACGTGGGCGGGGGTGTAGCGCACACCCAGCGAAAAATCCTGCAGATAGGGACGCAGGCTCGCGGGGTTTCCGTTCAGGCGGCTGATAGCGTCCTTGACGCCTTGGCGAATCGTTTCATAGGGGTGGCGATTGGGATTCTTGAGGCCGTATTCCCCCTTTCCGTAATGGGACGGATACATCATGGGAGAGACGAAGTCGGCGAGATCGGCCATTTGGTCCAGGCGCTGGCCTATGCCCATGCCGTTGTCGACGCTGGTGGTCAAGCCGAACGTGCAGATCGACAGTTTGACCCCGAGGGGTTTGAGGCGCTCTCGCGCCAGCGTCAAAAATTCGCGAAGCGCGGCTTGCGCGGTCTCCGGCGAGTGGTCCTCGCGCGAATAGCGGCATTGACGCGTTTTCCCGTCCGAGGGAAAACGGATGAAATCGTATTGGATTTCGTTGAAGCCCGCCCCCGCGGCGCGCGAGGCGATCTCGATGACGTATTCCCACACTTCTTTTTGGTAGGGATCGACCCAGGCGATGCCTTGGTCGTTGGTCCATATCCGCCCGTCGGGAAAGTGCACGGCCAGGTCGGGCCGCGCTCGGGCGAGGGCGTTGTCCTTGAAGATCGCGATGCGAGCGATGGTGTAGATGCCTTCCTTCGAAAAATCGCGCACCATCGCGGGCATGTCGGGAATGGCGTTGAGGAAGGCCTTCGTCTTCATCGCCAGCGGGACGTTGGGCACGAAGACATGGCCGTCGTAGTCTTTGAGGGCGACGGCCACCGCGTTGAATCCGCCCGCCTTCATCTCGGCGATAAAGCGCTTGCGCGCTCGCGGCGATCCCGCCGCCCAGCCCGTGAAGTGCACTCCGCGCAACGCGGCCGTGGGGGCGGGCGCTTCCGGAAGGGAGGATTGAGCGAGGCTGCTGGGCGCGCTGAGCGCCGCCAGAAGAGAGAGGGTTGTGAGCACGATGGAGAACTTACCAAATCCCGGGTCCCCCGGCACGAGCATTCAGGAAGATGACGGGGATTTGGAAGCGCCCAATTCTGTCAAGGCCGTTTAGAAATGTCCTGTAGTTAAGACGCATAGAAATGTCCGGT
>JBBTHA010000028.1:0-5657 GCA_038060535.1 Elusimicrobiota bacterium
CGGCACCATCGCGCTTTGCAGATGGTAGTACGGGGGACGGGCGCGGTAGCGGGAGATGCACTCCTTCATGATTTCCTCGATAAAATCGGCGTAAGGATGCCCGATCACTTCGGCGCAGGCGGGGACGCAGTCGCCGTCGTTGATCGAGGGATTGGGATTGATTTCGAGAATGTAGGGATTGCCCGAGCGATCGACGCGCACCTCGATGCGGGCGTAGTCATGACAGTCGAAGATCCGGTAGGCATCAAGGCAAATTTCCGAGATCAGAGCGCTGAGCTTCTGGCTGTACTTGGCCGGCCGCTCGACGCGGATCTTTTCATAGACCGAGTTCTCTCCCCACTTCGCCTGGAAAGGATAGATGCCCCACACCCCCTTGGGGAGGTCGTCGAAAATCGAGCGCGAAAGGGGAAGGACTTTAACGCGCGACTCGTTTCCCATGATGGACACGTCGACCTCGTCTCCCTCGATGAACTCTTCGATCAGCACCGGGCGGTTGTATTTTTCCAAGAGGTGATTGACCTGGTTCTTGAGATCCTTGAGGCTCGTCACCACGCTTTGGTTGGAGATGCCTATCGAGTTGTCGGTGTTGGCGAGCTTGACCATGAGCGGGTAGCGCAGGTCTTCGCGAATGGGCTCGTTCATTTGGAAGGCGTAGTCGAACTTAGGGGTGGGAAGTCCGTGCTGTTCGAGGATTTTCTTCACCTTGATCTTATCGATGCACAGCGCCAAGGTCAGCGGATTGGACCCCGTGTAGGGGATGCCGAGGCAATCAAGAATGGCGGCGGCGTGGGGCTCGAGCAAGGATGAGTTGTTGATGCGTTCGCAGACGTTGAAGATCATATCTACGTTGGCGTTGGCGATTTTGTCGAAGGGCAGCGGGGTCTCGTTCATGTCAAAGAAGGTCACGCGGTGTCCTTTTGATTCGACGGCTTTCTGTATGTTGAGGCCCACCGAAGTCAAATCGGAATGGACCGCTTTTTCCTCGCCGCCCTCGGCGTCGAAGATGTTGCACAGAATGCCGACGTGGAGGCTTTTCTTCCCGAAATCAAAGCCGCGCACTTTTTCGATGCGGGCGGACTGAAGAATGCGGCGGCGGGAGACCTGGGCGGCGCCGAAGCGGTTCTTGCGGCGCGTTTTCCCGAGGGAGGAGGTTGAATCGAAACGCGCGATATTGACCGAAACCTGGTGCAAGGCCTCATCGAGGTTCTCCTCGGCTTCGGCGTAGGTGTCGCCCCGCCCCACGACCCAGCCGATGTTTTCGAATCCCTCCGGAGGCACGAGCACGGCGTCGCCGGGCTCCTTTTGCACGGCGATTTCGTGGACCTTGGCCGGATCGGGCTTGTCTTGCGGGGACTTGACCCCGGTGACGACTCCGGAGTGCTCGGGGATAAGGTATTTGCCCACGAGGTGGCAGCGCGGCTCCTTCAAGCGCCTGGGGTGGCAGGGGGCCCCGACGGCTATTTTCGAAGCCTCCTCGATGATATCAACCTCCCAGATGGTCTTGATCCAGTCGTAGAGGTAGTCGCCGCCCATGCGCGCATTGAGTTCGACGAGCTTGGGTCCGGCGGGAGTGATTTTCGCTTCAAGGTGAAGCGCGCCGTTGGTCAAGCCGAGAGTTTTGACGACCTCTTTGGCCATCTTGAGGGTATCGGAGAGGTCCTTGTCCTCGTGGCGCGAGGGCATGGCGTCGCCCGTCTCGATGAAGAAAGGTTCCTTGGTGGGGAAATTGTCGTTGAAGGCGTGGAATTTGACCTCGCCGCTTTGCACAAGGAGGTCGACGTCGATCTCCGCGCCATCCATGAATTCCTCGGCCAGAATATCGGTTCCGTATTTGTAGATGGGATCGAAAGCCGGGGTCATATTGGTTCGGATGTAATCGTAGGCCTTGACGGCTTCCTCGAGGTTGTCGAGCTTGACGACGAACTGGCTTTTCACTCCCCAGGCGGGCTTAAGGACGAGCGGAAAGCCCAGGCGGGCGGAGGCTTTTTCCAGATCGCCGTGGTTTTTGATCAGGGCCCAAGCCGGTTGATACTTTCCAAGTTTGGCGTTCTCCAGCGTCTGTCGGGTCAAATACTTGTTGCGGGCGTTGAGCGCGGCTTGTGGCGCGTGTCCGATCCAGCCGAAGCGTTGGGCCAGCGTCGCGCACAACGGCACGGCGTTTTCCCAGAAGGTCAGCACTCCGTCGATTTTCGTCGTCTTGACCAGTTCGTCGATTTTCGCCACGCAGGCGACCTCGTCGAGAGGGTCGGATTCCACGTGGCTCTCGGCGAGTTTGGAGACCCAGTTGGCCTCCGAGGACATGAGAATCATCTTAGGAGCGAGTTCTTTGAGACGGGTGTAAATAAATCTTTTTGTGGGGTTTGGGGACGAGATGATGAGCAGGGTCTTGTTCTTGAGATCGGCGAGGGGGTCGGCGATCTCGGGCTCGGTGTTGTTCATAGATATAAAGTGTAAAGCATTCTCCGACGGGAAGCAAACGTCTTCACGGGTTCTTCTTTGTTAAGCTCTCCTGCTTGGATCCTTTTTTATCCGTGGTGATTCCCGTTTACAATGAAGAGCGCAGAATTGCGGTCGTCATGGAGGAGGTCTTTCGTTATCTCGAGGGATGTCCGTTCACGTACGAAGTGATCGTCGTCGACGACGGGAGCACGGACGACAGCGCGCGGATCCTGAGCGAGAGCCGCCGTCCTCAATTGTCGGTCCTCCGCTTAAAAGAGAATCAAGGGAAGGGTGCCGCGGTCAGGCAAGGGATGCTGAGGGCCAAGGGGCGAGTGCGGATGTTTCGCGACGCGGACTGCTCGACGTCCATGGAGCAGTTGGAGCGCTTTCTTCCGTATTTCGAGAAAAATGAGGACATCGTGATCGGCTGCCGCAAGATGGAGTCCTCGCTTGTCGTCCGCCGCCAGCCATGGCTGCGCGAGACTTTGGGCCGGGGGTTTACGTGGATATGCCGGCGGCTGATCCTCTCTCAAATCAGGGACTACACCTGCGGCTTTAAATGTTTTTCCGCCCGAGCCTCCGATGCGATATTTCCAAAGCAGCTCATATCCCGATGGGCATTCGATGCCGAAATTTTATATCTCGCCGGAAGATCTGGTTTTTCCATTGTGCAAGTGCCGGTCGTTTGGAGCGATGAGGCGGGCACGAAAGTGCGCATGTGGATGGATGTGCCGCGCTCGTTTCTCGAGATCATTCTCATTCGCTGGTACTCGCTGACGGGCCGCTATGGCCCGAGCGTCTCGCGATGATCGGCCTTCCGGCGTCCCGGCTGTCGCGCGTTCACCCGCTGGTCTGGCTCGGGTTCGCGGGACTGGTGTGCTACGCCGGGGTTTCCATCACCCGGCTGGGTCTCTACCACGATGATTGGCCGACTCTCGAGCACATGGTCTTCGCTCCCGACGGATTCTGGTCCGCCCTGGGCGCCTTGGCGCGCGGCGAGCCGAAATTGCTGCTGCGGCCATTGAGCCTGCCGATTTTCGCCGGCCTCTACAGCCTGTTCGGGCTGAGTCCTCTGGGGTGGCACTTGGTTTCGTGGGCGGCGAACGTTTGGATCGCGTGGGGCTTGATGCGCTTGGCGCGCGGCTACGGCATCGGCGAAGGCGCCGCCATGGCCGGAGCGCTGTTGTACCTGGGTTATCCGAATAAAGATTCGACGTACTTCTGGTGCTTGGTGGGACTGAACGCGTACAGCCTTGTCTTTCTCGTCGAAGCCCTGGTCGCTCACGCGCAATATGTTGAGACCGGGCGCGCCAGCCGCCTGGCCTTGAGCCTGGGCTGCCTGGGCGTTTGCCTGGCCAGCTACGATCAAAGCCTGCTGATGGCGCCTGTCTGGTTGCTGTCTCCGGGTTGGAAAGACCGGCGCCCGCCTGGCCGGGCGTGGACTGGATTTTACGGTGCGGCCGTGGTGAGCGTCCTTTATTGCATGTATAAATTCGTCGCGGCCCCGGTGTTCGTCGTTGAGCCGCGTCCCATGTCGCTGTCCTTGGCGCGCGTTCCGGAAGTGCTCATGTCCGGCGCGGCGGCCCAGTTCGGCTGGGATATGTGGGCGGGGGCCATAGAGGCCGTCGTCGTCGCCCTGCGCTATCATCCCGGGCTTGCGGCGGCGGGAATCGTGATCCCGGGGCTCGCGTTGCGGGGCCGGGCGGTCGGACGCGGAGTCGATCGTGGAGTTTTTGGGTTGGCCGTGGGGATGATGGCCCTGTCGTATGCCGTCTTTATTCCATCGCATTATCGTATGGATCCCATTTCTCATTTCAATCGCTTCAACAATATCGGAGCCTTCGCGACGGCGCTTGCGGCCGCGGGGGCGGCGTCGGCGGCTTCCCGGCGCGGCGCCGCATGGGCGTTGGCGGGGCTGGCGGGCGCGTGCCTTGTCGCCCACTCGGGGTTCGCGTATTACTGGATCGTCTCGGCCGAGATGCAGGAACGGGTCAGGAGGATCATCGTCGCCAATAGCGGGGCTTGGGCCGCGGGGCGGGCGCTGCTCGTGCGTCCGCCCGCCTATATGGTCGGCGGCCGAGCGCCGGTCTTTTTAGAAAGCTGGGATGTGGGGGGGGCCGTTCACATATGGACCGGACAGCGGGATCGGCGCGTTTATGTGACGCGGCCCGGGGTGGAGGCGGCCGATGGGGGTGTGAAAATTCTCAAGGATTTTATTCCATATTCCGGGCTCGCGCTGTTGGACGCGCGAACCGGGACGCTCAAGAATGCGGATCGAGACGGCCTAGAGGCCTTGCTGCGTTAAGTTCCACGCGCGGGACCTAAGGGTCTGGGTCCAAGGACCCTGCCCAAAAGCCGCGGGATCGGGCATTCTGTTTGGGATGGATCACAACCGCGTTTCGTGGGCCGGGACCTGCCTCGCTCTGGGGTTATTCGCCATGGGATTGGCCGTGTTGGCGAGTCGATCTCGCGTGAACGTCCGGGAGGATTTTGAGGATTTTCGCGACGCGGTCGCCTCGCCGGCTCCGTCTCCGAGGTTGGGCGCAACGGCTATTTACGAGTCGGGCGGCTTGAGCGGCTTCGCGCGTCCCTCGCTTCAGACCGCTCGCGCCGAGGCCATGCTCATGTCCTCGCGCAACCGTCGCCGCGGCCTTCCCAGTCAATAGACCGGCTTGAGTCTCGCCAGTCCTTCCTCCAGCCGGGCTTGAAACGTCTTATCCAGCACGTCGGCGCACACCGCGTAGCGGATCAGCGGCGCGGACTTGCCGCCGTCGTCGAAGCCCGAGAAATGCACGCCAACGATGCCCGTTTCGGCGATAACCGCGCGGTTGAAAGCCTCGTGTCTATTGTGGGGCGGGAGCTTTTTGCCGAAGGCTTCCCGCGGCGTTTTCCAGAGCGTGAAGAAGCCGGCCTGAGTCGAGCAGGCCGGCCGCAGTCCCGCGGATGCGAGGGTCGGGATCAAATAGGCCAGGCGTTCCTCGTACAGGCCTCGGATGGCGCAAAGGGCTTTTTGAGGCGCGGCGGGATCTGCGAGAAAATCTCCGTAGGCGGCCATGACGCCGGGGACGGGGCCTGAGTCGGTGTTGCCTTTTATGAGGATATAATCCTCCACGAAATCCGAGGAGCCGATCATCGCGCCCAGGCGAGCGCCGGGATCGTTGAAGGATTTGCTCACCGAGTACAGCTCGAGCCACTCCAGATCGGGGAAGTCCTTGGCG
>JBBTHA010000029.1:0-7752 GCA_038060535.1 Elusimicrobiota bacterium
CCCGTGGCGCGTGAGCTGCGCGACAAGGAATTCCTCAAGATCGTCTCCCTCGCCCCGGAGGTCGTTTGACATGAATTTCAAGATCAAGAAAAAAGACAAGGTCGTCGTCATCTCCGGCCGCGAGAAGGGGAAGGTGGGAGAGGTCGTCGAGGTCATCGCGGGAGACCGCTTCACTCCGACGCGCGTGGTGGTTTCGAAGCTGAATATGGTCACGAAGAACAAGAAGCCGACCCAGACCGATCCGGGCGGGATGACCAAGATCGAGGCTCCGCTTGCGATGTGCAATGTCATGCTGGTCGATCCAAAAACGAACAAGCCCACGCGCGTGCGCATGAAGAGGTTGCCTAGCGGCGAAAAGACTCGAGTGGCGATTAAGTCCGGCGAGATGATCGCCTGATTCAGGTAAGGAACAATGGCTGAGAAAACTGCAGACGAGAAGGCGAAAGCGGCGGCGCACAAAGCCGCCCAGGCGGCAAAGAAGGCCGGCCTTGAGAAACAGGCCGCGTCCAAGGCCGGCCCGGCGTTCGAACTCAACCCCGATGGCCGTGAAACGGAGCATCCGGCCCCGCGTCTCAAAGAGCATTACCGGGAAACCGTGATTCCTGCTTTCATGGAAAAGCACGGGCTTAAGAATCCGCTTGAGGTTCCGCGCTTGCAGAAGATCGTGGTCAATATCGGCGTGTCCGAGGCTCGCGACAACGTGCAGATGCTCGACTCGGCCCGCGAGGAGCTCGCGCTGATCACCGGCCAGTGGCCACAGGTCCGCAAGGCCGCCAAATCCATTTCCAATTTCAAGCTCCGACAGGGCATGCCCATCGCTGTGCGGGTGACCCTGCGGGGAGACCGGATGTGGGAGTTCATGGATCGGCTCATAACCGTTTCCATTCCGCGTATTCGCGACTTCCGGGGTTTGGAGCCGAAAGGCTTTGATGGTCACGGAAACTTTAATCTGGGATTGAAGGAACAGTTGGTTTTCCCGGAGATTCGATCCGAGCGCGTCACCCGGCAGCGGGGCATGAATATTTCGTTCGTAATCGTCGGCGGGAAGGACGCTCTCAGCCTGGATCTCCTCAAGGAACTGGGCATGCCATTTAAGACTTCGGCGCAGGCCGTCAAGGGGAACAACTAGTTATGGCCACTACCGCATGGCGCGCCAAGATGACCAAGGCGCCAAAATTCTCGACCCGTCACCGCAATCGCTGTCAGATTTGCGGCCGTCCTCGCGCGTTCTATCGTGATTTCGGCCTGTGTCGCATGTGCTTCCGGAAAATGGCCCATAACGGCTTAATTCCGGGCATCAAGAAATCCTCGTGGTAAGGTAATCATGGACCCCATCGCAGACCTGCTCACTCGCATCCGTAACTCCAACACCCGACAAAAGGATCGCGTCGATGTCCCGATGTCGAAGATGAAGATGGAAGTCGTCCGCGTCTTAAAAGAAGAGGGCTTCATCGCCAACTTTAAAACGCTGCACAACGGGACGAACAAACGCGGAACCATCCGCGTGTTCCTTAAATATTCTCCGACCAAGGAATCCGTCATCCGCGGGATCAAGCGCGTCTCCAAGCCCGGCCTGCGCATTTACCGCTCGTACGACGATATTCCGCGCTCTCGCGGAGGATTTACAGTCACGATTCTATCGACCTCCCAGGGCGTCATGACCGACGCTATGGCCAAGGACAAGAAGGTCGGCGGAGAAATTCTGTGCCAGGTGTGGTGATTTAACATGTCCCGAATTGGAAAGCAACCCATCGTCATTCCCAGCGGCGTTCAGGTCAAGCTCGACGCCGGCGTGATCACGGCCAAAGGACCGAAGGGGGAGTTGAAGGAGACTCTCCATCCTTACGTCAAAGCAGACATCAAGGAGGGAGCGCTTCTCCTGTCGGTTGATGTCACCGTCGCTCGGGACGCCTCGGCGATTTGGGGCATGACCCGCGCTCGACTCAATAATCTTTTGCATGGAGTGGCGACCGGCTACTCGAAGGTTTTGGAAATTCACGGTTTGGGATTTCGCGCCGAAGTCGCCGGGCAGAAGGTGACTTTCGCTTTGGGGAAATCGCACCCGGTTGTCTACGACGCGCCCAAGGGCGTGACGGTGACGGTGGATCCCAAGAAGACTTTGCTCACCGTCTCCGGCGTCAGCAAGGATATGGTCGGAGAGGCTGCGGCGAAAATCCGCGAACTACGCAAGCCTGAGCCTTACAAGGGAACCGGTATCCGCTATCAAGGCGAGTACGTTCGCAAGAAGGCGGGCAAGACCGCCGCCGGCGCCAGCGCCGGAGCCGGAGGCAAGAAGTAGGTCATGAAAAATAAATGGATTCGTTCCGATTATCGCAAGCTGGCCACGCGCAAGCGCCTTTTCGCCCACCGGGGCGAGCGCCCGCGCCTGACGGTGCACCGCAGTTTGAAGTACATCTACGCGCAGGTGATCGATGACGCCAAGGGCGTGACTCTTGCGTCCGCCTCCTCTTTGGACAAGGAGCTGAGCAAGGCTCTCAAGTCTTGCAAGAGCGTTGACGCGGCCAAGAAGGTCGGTGAGGCCATCGCGGTCAAGGCCGTCAAGGCGGGCGTCAAGAAGGTCATGTTCGATCGAGGCGCGTACGTTTATCATGGCCGCGTTAAGGCCCTTGCCGACGCGGCGCGCGCCGGCGGACTTGAGTTTTGAGGGTATGGAGATCTTATAATGAGTTCTGATACGACGACGGTCCCACAACAACCCGTTCAGCCCGCCGCGACGGAGCGTCCGGAAAGGGGCGGCGATCGCACAGGCGGAGAGCGCCGCGGTCCTCGTGGGCCTAGACGGCGCGATAATCCTCGCGAAGAGGGTGGATTTAAGGAAGCTGTCGTTACCATCAACCGGGTGGCGAAGGTCGTCAAGGGCGGCAAGCGCTTCTCGTTTTCCGCGCTCGTTGTCGTCGGAGACGGCGCCGGTCAGGTCGGCTTCGGTCTTGGCAAGGCCAAGGACGTGCAGGCCGCGATCTTGAAGGGCAATGCTCACGCCCGCAAAAGTCTCATCAAGTTCCCAATCGTCCCTGAGGGAACGATTCCACACGAAATCGTCGCGAAGTTCGCCTCGGGGAAGGTGTGGATGAAGCCGGCGACCCCCGGCACGGGCGTTATCGCCGGAGGCGGCGTTCGAGCGGTTCTTGAGGCCGCCGGCGTCAAGAATGTCTTGACCAAGAGCCTAGGCTCGTCGAACCCCTTCAACATCGTCGGGGCGGCGTTCGAGGCGCTCAAGAGCCTTCGCACGAAAGAGGATATCGTCAAGCTGCGCGGCAAATAACCGCGCATGTCACGGAAAATCATATGAATCCATTGAACCTGTCCAATCTCGAACCGTTTCCCGGCTCTCGCCGTCGGCCCATTCGCCTGGGCATGGGAGAAGGCTCTGGCACCGGCCAGACCGCCACCCGCGGGCAGAAAGGTCAACGCTCGCGTTCGGGCGACGGAAAACTCGTGGGCTTTGAAGGCGGTCAGACCCCGCTTTTACGTCGCATTCCGAAGCGGGGTTTTACCAACGGGAAGTTCAAGGTAGTTTATCAAGTCGTGGATTTGGCCTCGCTCGACCGCGTGTTTAAGAATAAATCCGAAGTCAGCATTGAGGACTTGCGTATTCACGGCTTGATCAAGGGGGGCAAGCCGGTCAAAATCCTGGGCGATGGCGAGCTTAAGCGCGCCGTCACGATCAGAGCCAACGCGTTTTCATCGAGCGCCAAAGCGAAGATCGAAAAAGCCGGCGGGAAGGCCGAGGCCGTGAAGGCGTAACGATGCGCGGCCTCTCGGATATTTTCGAAGTTCCGGAACTGCGCAAGAGGGTCCTCTTCGCCCTCGGCGCGATCACTTTTTTCCGCATAGGGGCGGCGATACCCATTCCGGGTGTCAACGGCGACGCCATTCGGGCGATCTTCAACGCTCAGCAAGGCAGTTTGCTCGGGTTTCTGAACACGTTTTCCGGCGGAGCGCTGGGCCGCTTCTCGATTTTTTCCATGGGCGTGGTGCCTTATATCAACGCGTCCATCATCATGAGCCTCCTGCAGGGCGCCCATGTTCTTCCTTTCTTGGATCGCTTGGCCAAGGATGGGGAGCTTGGACGTCGCAAGCTCAACAGCTACACGCGCTACCTGACCCTTTTTTTGGCGATCTTCCAGTCGTTTGGCTTGACCATCGCAATCACGAAAATGGAGGCTCCGGGCGGGCTGCCGACGGTGATCGATCCGAGCGTGTTGTTTTACTGCGTCACGGTTCTGACGATGACGGCGGGGACCATTTTCGTGATGTGGTTGGGCGAGCAAATGACCGAACAGGGCGTCGGCAACGGCGTGTCTTTACTTATTTTCGCTGGAATCGTCGAAAGCATACCGGCCGCCGCGATGAGCCTCTTCTCGCTCGTTCGTCTCGAGGAAATCAATTTGTTCGCCGCGTTGGCGATCGTGGGAGCCTTGATCGTCGTGTGCGTCGTGGTTGTTTGGGTTGAGACCGCTCAGAGAAAGATTCCCGTCCAGTACGCCAAGCGCATGGTGGGACGCAAGATGTACGGCGGATCTCAAAGCTATCTTCCCTTGAAAGTCGATCAGAGCGGAGTTATCGCGGTCATTTTCGCGCTGTCGCTTCTCTCGGTGCCGGTGACCGTCGTGACTTTCGCGCCCAACCAGCCCTGGGCCCAGAACGTGATGCAGTTCTTCCAGGGAGGCAGTTGGATTTACGACGCCGTTTACGCCGGGCTCATTATTTTCTTCTGCTATTTCTACAACTCGGTCTCGATCAACCCCGTTGATTTGGCCGAAAACATGAAAAAGTCCGGAGGCTTCATCCCCGGCATCCGCCCCGGCGAGCCGACGGCCAAACACATCGAATGGATTCTTGAGCGCATCACCCTTGGGGGCGCGTTGTTTGTGGCGGTGATCGCCATTCTTCCCGACGTTTTGAAGCGTCAGTTCAGCGTGCCGTTTTTCTTCGGGGGCACGTCCTTGCTGATCGCGGTGGGAGTGGCGCTCGACACTATGGGACAGCTTGAGGCGCACCTCATCATGCGGCACTATGAAGGGTTCTTGAAGAAGGGGCGTATACAGGGCCGATGGTTCAACGTCGGCGGAGGAGTGGCCAAATGATCGTCATTCTTCTCGGTTGTCCCGGGTCCGGCAAAGGGACGCAATCCAAGCGGTTGGCCGAAAAATTCGGTTTCAAGCACTTGGCCACGGGAGATATTTTTCGCGCTGAGATCGATCAAAATACAGAGATCGGCCTCAAAGCCCAGGATTACCTGAAAAACGGGAAACTCGTTCCGGATTCGATCGTCATCGAGATGGTCGCCGGAAAAATCACGAAGGGTGGAAACTATTTGCTGGACGGGTTCCCGCGCACCATCGAGCAGGCCCAGGGCTTGGACACCATGATCAAGCGCGTGGGCGCCGCGGTGGATTTAGTGGTCTATCTCTCCCTGCCCAAGGCCGAGGCCATCCGCCGTATGACCTCGCGCCGCACTTGCACGGCATGCGGAGAGGTGTATAATGCGATCTCTCGGCCGACCGCGAAGGAAGGAGTCTGCGACAAGTGCTCCGGCAAGGTCGTTTTGCGCGTCGATGATTCCGAGGCAACGGCCGCCAAACGCTTGATGGTCTTCGAAGATTTGACGCAGCCTCTGGTCGCCTATTATAAATCCGGGCAAGCGTTCCAAGAGGTGGACGCATCCCGGGATCCCGAGCATGTGGAAGCGGCTTTGTCGGCCGTCATCGAATCGACAAAGGCCTCGCGGTGACTATGTTGATGAACAAGACCGTTGAGTTGAAGAGCGCCTCGGAGCTGGCGATTATGCGTCGTGCCGGCGCCGTCGTCGCCGACACACTGTCTCTTCTTAAAGATGTCGTCAAGCCTGGAATGACGACGGGAGAGATCGACGCGATCGCTCGAGAGCAGCTTGAAAGGCGGCAGGCCAAGCCCGCCTTCTTGAATTATCACGGCTTTCCGGGAGTGATTTGCGTGTCGGTCAATCATGAGGTCGTTCATGGAATCCCTTCTTTGGCCCGCACGCTCAAGGACGGAGACATCGTCGGTCTCGACTTCGGCTGCATAGTCGATGGGTGGTATGCCGATGCTGCGGTGACCGTGGGTGTTGGACGGATTTCTTTTGAGGCGGAGCGCCTGATCCGGGTCACGAAAGAAGCCCTGGACAAGGGCGTTGGCGCGGTCAAAGCCGGCGCGCGCGTCGGCGATATCGGATCCGCGGTCCAGACTTACGTCGAGGCCGCGGGCTACTCGGTGGTTCGAGAATTCGTGGGACATGGAATCGGCCGCTCGCTTCATGAGGAGCCGCCGATCCCCAATTTCGGCAAGGCGGGTTCCGGTCAGAGGCTCAAGGCCGGGATGACCATCGCCATCGAGCCCATGGTCAATGTCGGAGGGCACGAGGTCGCTACGTTGGGAGACGGTTGGACCGCGGTGACCAAGGACCGAAGCTTGTCGGGCCATTTTGAGCACACGGTCGTGGTGACCGAAGACGGCTCCGAGATTTTGACGCTTCCGTCAGGATTGATTTAAGATGACGAAAGAAGAGAAAATAGAAGTCGAAGGCAACATCCTGGAGGCCCTTCCCAACGCGATGTTCCGCGTTGAGATCGCGCCGGGGAAGATCGTTTTGGCCCACATTTCCGGCAAGATGCGCATGCACTACATAAAAATTCTGCCGGGAGACAAGGTTCGCATTGAGTTGTCCCCCTACGACCTGACGCGGGGACGCATCACTTACCGGGAGTAAAGACATGAAAGTCAGAGCCAGCGTCAAACCCATTTGTCAGAAGTGCAAAATCGTCAAGAGAAACGGAGTCGTTCGCGTGCTGTGTTCCAATCCTAAGCACAAGCAACGACAAGGCTGATCAAGAGTAAACGGAGATAGAGCATGGCGCGTGTGGCTGGAGTAGACATTCCAAAGAATAAGCGGATTGACGTGGCGCTTCGATACCTGTACGGAGTGGGTAAGGCCCGTTCCAAAGAGGTTCTCGCCAAACTTAACGGCATGATCAAGCCCGAGACCCGGGTGAAGGATTTGACCGAGGAGCAGGTCGGTTTAATCAACAACCTGTTGACCAAGGAATTCAAGGTTGAAGGAGAACTTCGTCGTGAGGTTCAGGCCAACCTCGCGCGCTTGACCGAGATCGGTTCTTATCGGGGGCATCGGCATCGCCGGAACCTCCCCGCCCGCGGGCAGCGCTCCAAGACCAACGCGCGCACTCGTCGCGGCCGCCGCAGGACCGTTGGCGTGGGTAAGGCCGCGTCGCCGACGGGCAAGGCCTAGTTTTGCCGATAATGCCGAGGAGATGATTCATGGCTGATGAAAAGACGACCCCCGCCGCGCCGAAGGCAGCGCCTTCCGCGGCTCCACGCAAAAAAGCATGGAAATCACTGACCTTTGCCAAGGTCCATATCCAGTGCTCGTTCAACAATACGATCGTGACCCTGACCGATGATCGCGGCGACGTGCTCGTTTGGGCTACAGCCGGAGGCTCGGGCTTTCGCGGCACGAAGAAGGGAACGCCCTTCGCGGCCGGCGTGACGGCGAAAAAAGTCGCCGATCGCGCGGTCCAGCTCGGAGTTAAACAAGTTGCGGTTTTCATCAAGGGCCCCGGTCCCGGACGAGAAACCGCCGTGCGCTCGCTCGGTTCCGCGGGCTTGTTGGTGATCAGCCTCAAGGACGTGACGCCGATGCCGCACAACGGCTGCCGCCCGCCGAAGGCGAGGAGAGTCTAGTTTTATGGCCCG
>JBBTHA010000030.1:0-22368 GCA_038060535.1 Elusimicrobiota bacterium
TCGATGAAGCGCTTCATCACGAAAACCGCCCTGGACTCGCTGAGCGCCGACGCCAAGACCTTGATCGCCGCCCTGGAGAAAAAATCAAAAAAATGAGGCCCCCGCTGCTCATACTGCTCCTGTTATCGGTCTTCCCCGCCCCGGCCACGGCCATGCCAAACGAGGATTGGGTGGAGCTCATCATGACCTCCACGATGACCCTCGAAGTGGTCAAACGCTTCTACGCCCCCGAAATGCAGAAAATCGAGGGCGAACGTCTTCGGACCGCGGAGTCCCGGGCTCGACATTTTCTCCCGCGCAACTCCCGGACCACCGTCGCCGCGGGGCGGCGAAACATATCGGTGCCCCTGCCCGTGCTCCGAATCTTCGAGCATTCCAAAGGAGGACGACTGCGGCGTTCGGATAACGCGGCCATGCGCGTTCCCGCCTCGGCTTTGTCCCAGTCGGCCGATCTTTTTATCGCGCACCCCGACGACGACCCCGTCCGGGAAGGCGCCGCCGCGCGCAAGCGCCTGCTCCACGCCTCGCTTCCCGTCGGTTTCGGGCCGGAGGGGACGCGGTTCAATTCGTCCGTCACGATCACTGTCCCCTACGACCCCGAGCTCGTCGAAACGCAAGGACTCAAGGAAACCGACCTTCAAGTTCATTACTGGAACCCGCAGGCTCGAACTTGGGAGGCGTTATCCTCGCGCGTGAATACGGCGGACAAGACCGTCGGCGCGGATGTCCTGCACTTGTCGATCTATCAGGTGCTTGCCCCCGGCGGCGCCGGGACCGTGGCGGCCCCTACGGATATCAATGGCGACGGGGTCACCGACGCCTCGGACGTGCAGCTTGTGATCGATCAGGCGCGGGGACGCAGCGCGTGCACCACTGGCGATATCAACAAAGACGGAGCTTGCAACGTCGCCGACATCCAAATGATCGTCATTAAGACGCTCGGAAAAAAATAGGGACGAGACCCGCTGGTCCCTCGCGACAAAGGCTTGAGGCGCGCACCTCCGGCAAACGGCGATTTTGCTACTCTATCGATATGTCCCTGCCCACCGCACCGCCGTCGGGATTTCGAGATTTCCTTCCCGAGCAGGTGTCCGCCCGCCAGCGCGTCATGGAAACGATCGCGCGCGTCTACCGCAGCTTCGGATTCCAACCCCTGGCGACTTCGGCCGTCGAGGATCTCCAAGTCCTCACCGGCCAGGGCGGCGGCGAGAATGAAAAGCTGATATTCAAGCTTCTCAAACGCGGCGAGGCTCTCGATCGCGCCGTGGCCGATAAAACCGACCTCGCCGACCTGGGCCTTCGCTTCGACCTGACTTTGCCCTTGGCCCGTTGGTACTCGAAGCACGGGTCCCAGTTGGCGCATCCCTTCAAGTCCTTCCACATGGGCCCCGTCTGGCGCGCCGAGCGGGCGCAGAAAGGGCGCTACCGGGAGTTCACCCAGTGCGACATCGACATCATCGGCTCGCAGTCCTGGGGCGCCGAGGCTGAAATCATCGGCGCGATCCTGGCCGTCTTCGAGCAATGCGGCCTTCATGGAGTGAAGGTCCATCTCAACGATCGCGGCCTCGTCGACGCCGCGCTCGCGGCGGCCGGAGCGGCCGCAGACAAGCGCGCGGCCGCGTGCGTGAGCATCGACAAGCTCGATAAAATCGGCCGCGACGCGGTGCTCGCGGAGCTCATCGCCCTGCTCGGACAAGACCCGGCCGACGCTCTGGCCAAATCCTTGCTCGGCTCCGCCGCCTCGGCCTCGCCGGCGCTCGCCGAAATTTCCGCGGCCGTCAAAATTCTGGCCCCATCCGCGGAGATCGTCATCGACCCCAGCCTCATGCGCGGCATGGGCTATTACACCGGACCGGTTTTCGAGTTCCGCCACGCGTCCCTGTCGGGCTCCCTGGGAGGCGGCGGCCGCTACGATGGACTCACCGAGCGCTTCGCGGGCCAACGCACGCCCGCCTGCGGCGGCTCCATCGGCTTTGAACGCCTGATGCTGATTCTTGAAGAAACGGGACAAGGCGGAGAGCATCCGGCCCTCGACGCCGTGGTCACCGTGTTCTCCGATGAATTGCGCGGCCGCTCCATCGAGGTCGGCGCGGCCTTGCGCGCCAAAGGCTTGATCGTCGACGTGTTCCCCGGCTCGGGAAAGCTCAAGGCCCAATTTCGATACGCCGATCAGAAAAAAGCCGCCTACGTCGTCGTCATCGGCCCTGATGAGGCCGCGCGCGGCGTCTTGCAGGTCAAGACCCTGGCCACCGGAGACGAGCGGGCCATGACGCTGGCCGACGCGATCGTCACAATCTCCGCCTAGGACCGAGATCATGAGCCGGGCTTTCATTAAGGAAGACGGGCCGGAGCCAGAAGAGAACCCGCCCGAGCGTCCCGTCTCCGAGCGCCCCAATTACGTCACCCAGCGCGGGCAGCGCATGCTCCAGGACGAGGAGTCGCGCCTGCTCGCCGCGCTCGGGGAGTTTGCAGGAACTCAAAACGACCCGACGCGCCGGCGGCGAAAGCGCGAATTGGAGCGAGACCTGCGCTACACTCGAGTTAGGCTCGAGACCGCGATCCTCGTTGACGCCCGCGCGCAACCCAAGGATCAGGCGCGTTTTGGAGCCGCCGTGACCTTGCGCGCCGATAACGGCCGGCCGTTCAAGCTGCGCATCGTCGGAGAAGATGAAGCCGAGGGCCGCGATGACAATTGGAACCTGCTCCCCTGGCCGGCGCCCTTGGCGGAAGCCCTGATGGGTCTAAAAATTGGAAACAGCATCGATTGGGACCTTGGCGACGGTCCGCGTCGCTGGACCCTCGTCGCGATCGACTATAATATGATGTAGTTGTCGGCAGAATCGTTGCTTGTGTTTCCGGAATCAAACTCCGAGTCGCGTGGTCTAAGGATTGACGCAAATCACGATCCCGCGTCCGTAAGGGTGAAGACCGAAAGGATTCGCCCCCTCGAAGCCCCTCACAAGGGCTAAATTAGAAAGGAGAGTCGACGTGATATCGCCGCAGGACGCGTTACGCCTCGTTCTTGAGCACGCCCCGGCCCTAGGGCCGGAAACCGCCGCTTTGGCGCGCTGCGTCGGGCGCATCCTCGCCGCCGACCTGCGCGCCAGAGAGGCCCTTCCCCCATTCGACAATTCGGCGATGGATGGCTTCGCCGTGCGCGCGCACGACCTCAAAAACGCCTCGCGCAAGACGCCCATCGAGCTGACGCTGCGCGAGCATGTCCGAGCCGGAGCGCCCCGGCCCGTTCGGCTTCGACCCGGCGAAGCGGCGCGCATCATGACCGGGGCGCCCTTGCCGCTTGGCGCCGACAGCGTCGTGATGCAGGAACTCGCTCTTCCCGGAGCTCCCGGGCGCGTCAAAATCCCCCATGCGCCCCAAACCGGCGATCATATCCGCGCCCGGGGTGAGGACGTCGCCAAGGGCAGCCTTCTGCTCAAGAAGGGAACCCGTCTGCGCCCCTACGAAATCGCTCTCTTGGCCGCCCAAGGAATCGAAACCATTTCCGTGGTCGCGCGGCCTCGCGTCGCCGTTTTAGCCAGCGGCGACGAGCTCGTGGAGATCAGCGCGAACCTGTCTCACGGAAAAATCCGCAACTCCAACGGTCCCGCGCTGATCGCCGCCCTCTCGCGCTGGGACATCGACGCGGTGGATATGGGCGTGGCCAAGGACGATCCCGAGGCTCTGCGCTCCGCGCTCGCGTCCGCCCTGGACCGCGCGGACGTCGTCATCGTCACGGGAGGCGTGTCCGTCGGAGATTTCGACTACACGAAGTCCGTCTTGCTCTCCCTCGGAGTGCATGAGATATTTTGGAAGGTGGCCATCAAGCCCGGAAAACCGCTCCTTTTTGGAACACGCGAAAGACCAGGCTCGCCGCGCGCGCTCGTCTTCGGGCTTCCCGGCAATCCCCTGGCCGCCCTGGTCTGCCTGGAGGAGTTTGTCCGGCCCGCTCTGGAAAAATTGCAGGGCTCGACGCCCGGTCACCAAAGCTACCATCTGTGGGGAAGGACGCTCAACGATTACCCCAAGCCCAAGGACCGCCAACAATACGTTTTCTGCCAAGCCGCTCCGGGTCCCGACGGCTACGAGTTGACCGTCATCCGCCCCCAAGGTTCGGCCATGCTCGCCATGGCCTCACGGGCCAACGCCTTGGCGCTGGCTCCGGTGGGCACGGCCCATGTCCGACGCGGCACGACGCTGGCCTTCCGGTGGTTGAAATGATCGACAACGCGACTGGCGTCATCCTCGCCGGGGGCCGCAGCACCCGCTTCGGCTCGAACAAAGCTTTGGCCCCGTGGCGGTCGACGACCTTGATCGAGACGACGCTCAACACTCTCCTCCAGGTCCTGCCCAGGGCCATGATCGTGACCAAGGACGTCGAGACCTTGAGCTTCCTGCGCTCGGCTCGAACGACCCTCGTGCGCGACATCGTCGACGGTCACCGCCCTCTGGCGGGCCTACACACCGCTCTGGAAGGCCTCACGACGACCCATGCCTTCGTGTGCGCCTGCGACATGCCCCTCATCCAAACCCGCCTGATCGAAGCTCTCTGGAACGCCCGGGAAAATTTCGACGCCGTCATCCCCGTCTGGCGCGGCGCGCGGCAGCCCTTGTTTGGTCTGTATTCGAAATCATGCGCTGAGCCGGTTCGCCGCGCGATCGCGGCGGGAGAACACGGCATCTACCAACTGTTCGACTCCCTGCACACCCGGGTCTTCCTCGAGGAGGAGAGCCTCGCCGTCGATCCCCGGGGACTGTCTTTCCATGACGTCGATACGCGCGCCGACTACGAGGCGCTCCAGCTCGCGGGGGACTCATGATCGATTCCTTCCACCGCCCCATCGACTACCTGCGGCTTTCCGTCACCGACCGCTGCAATCTGCGCTGCGTCTACTGCATGCCCAGGTCCAGCCCCCGTTTCACCGCGAGCGAGGATGTGCTGACGGACGACGAGATCGTGGAACTCGTCTCGTGCTTGGCCGAGCTCGGAATCTCGAAGATTCGGATCACCGGAGGCGAGCCGCTGGTGCGGCCGGGATTACCCGACCTCGTCGCCCGCATCGCCCGCGTGCCCGGCATCGTCGATCTTTCGCTGAGCACGAACGGAGTGCTGCTGTCCGACCACGCCCAAAACTTGAAGAACGCCGGCTTGAAGCGGGTGAACATCAGCCTCGATTCCCTACTCTCCGATCGATTCCAAGAGATCGCCCGTTTTGGATCGCTCGCGGACGTGATGAAAGGAATCGACTCGGCCTTGGAGACGGGTCTTGAGCCCGTCAAACTCAACGTGGTCGTCGCGCGCGGCATGAACGACGATGAAATCGCCCGCTTCGCCCATCTGACCGTGGATCGCCCCCTCCACGTCCGCTTCATTGAACTCATGCCGATGGGAGACACCGGATTTTTCTCCCCCGAACGCCGCGTCCCTCTCAACGACATGCTGGCGGCGGCGGCCCCTCTGGAACCTCTGCCCCAACAGCGGTGGCCCGTGGGACATGGGCCGGCCCGCTACTACCGGCGCCCGGGGGCCTTGGGAACCTTGGGATTTATCAGCGCGCTTAGCTGCGGATTTTGCTCGGCCTGCAACCGAGTTCGCCTTTCGGCCGACGGCACCCTGATCCCCTGCCTGGACGCCGTTTCTGGAACGGATCTGCGCGCGCCGCTGCGCGCGGGAAAAGGCCGTGAGCATCTCAAGGCCCTGGCGGGTGATGCGATTCTCCATAAGCCCGAAAGCCACGATATGAACGCCCGTCTGGCGGCATCGAACACCAATCCGCGGTTCATGTGCCAGATTGGCGGATAAAGAGTTCATTAAAGGAACAGTCAGGCTGGCCGTCATGTTGCATGAAATTCCGGACATATCAATCTGAAATCAAGGCTTCTGCATCTTCCCCACTCCTCCCGCTACGCGGTGAGCGCCTCCGTTTATCTGGCGTCCCAGAGCGACGGCAACTATCACATGGTCGAAGAAGTCGCCGGGCGCACCGGCCTACCCGTCAGCTATCTCGCGAAAATCATGCAGCGCCTGGCCCGAAAAAACATACTCGACAGCCGGCGCGGAGCCAAGGGCGGCTACCGCCTCATTCGCCCGGCTCAGGATGTCACCCTCTCCGAAATCGTCGCCGCCTCCTACCAGATGGAGGCCAGTCCCATGCCGTGCATGATCGAAGCCAAGGATTGCGATACCAACCATCCCTGCTCCATGCACAGATTCGTGGCGAGCACCGAAATCGCCCTCTGGAAACAACTGAACC
The DNA here is from genome assembly GCA_038060535.1 of Elusimicrobiota bacterium. Classification (GTDB taxonomy): domain Bacteria; phylum Elusimicrobiota; class Elusimicrobia; order UBA1565; family UBA9628; genus GWA2-66-18. The sequence goes on from JBBTHA010000030.1 coordinate 6,252, forward strand.
AAACCACTCTGGCGAGCTTCAGCGACCAGACTCCCCAATATTGAGCAACAACATGATCAACGGCGTTCAACTTCTCATTCCGGAGACCATTCATGAAAACATCCTCATTCACTCGCATGATCGCGCTCGCGCTCGGCTCGGTTTTAGCCGCGCTCGCGCCCTCGCAAGCGGCTGACAACTGCGCCGACTGCCATCGCAAGCACTCCTCGGCGCTCGTCATGGAGTGGGATCGCTCCAAGCACGCCAAGGCGGGCGTGGACTGCCTCGCTTGCCACGGCGCGGACAAGGATAAGATCGGCTCTTGGATGCACCACGGAGAGCGCGTCTCTTTGATCGTGTCCCCGAAAGATTGCGCGCAGTGCCACTCCAAACAGAACGAGGAGTTCTCCCGCAGCCATCACGCCCTGGCCGGAGAAATTCTCGCCAGCCTCGACAACGTCTTGGCGGAGAAGGCCGCGGGGATGCCCGGCAATAACGCCGACGCGGTCAACGGCTGCCTGCAATGCCACGGCGGGATCGTCAAATTCAAGAAGGACGACAAGGGCGAGCTGCTGCGCGAAGGTCCCGAGAAAAAGCCCGTCATCGACCCCGACACCTGGCCCAACAGCGGCATCGGACGGATCAATCCCGACGGCTCGCGAGGCTCCTGCAACGCCTGCCACTCGCGGCACTCCTTCGACGCCAAGCTGGCCCGCTCGCCCGAGAACTGCGGAAAGTGCCATATGGGGCCGGACCATCCCCAGATTGAAATCTACAACGAATCCAAGCACGGCATCGCGTTTTACGCCAATCGCGACAAAATGGCCCTCGAGAAGGACGAATGGATTCTCGGCCGGGACTATTCCGCCGCCCCGACCTGCGCGAGCTGCCATATTTCCGGACACATGAGCAAGGACGGCAAGGTCACTGGAAACAGCCACGACGTGGGCGAACGCATCAGCTGGACGCTGCGCCCGGTGATCAGCGTCAAGCTCAACTTGGTGACTTTCCAAGACGGGTTCAAGGAGGATTACCCCGAAACCCGCGCCCTACCCAAGCCGGGGGACGTCGTGGAAACGACCGAGAAGGTTCGCGAAGGGGACGTCCTGGTCTCCAAGAAGGTCAGCCGCAAGGTCGCGAAGGTCCTCACGTGGCAGCAACGTCGCGGAAACATGAAGGCGGCCTGCCTCAACTGCCATGGCGGCACGTTCGTCGATAACTTCTACAAGCAATTCGACAGCCTGGTCAATCTCTATAACGACAAGTTCGCCAAGCCGGCCAAGCTCATCATGGACGACCTGATCAAGGACGGCGTTTTGAACGCGAAAGCGCCCTTCGAGCACAACGTCCAATGGGTGTATTGGGAGCTCTGGCACCATGAGGGACGCCGCGCGCGCCACGGGGCGAGCATGATGGGCCCGGACTACACCCACTGGCACGGCATGTACGAGGTCTCCAAGCATTTCTACGAGAAATTCCTTCCCGCCATCATCGAGGCCGCCAAGCTCAAGGGACCCGACATGGAGAAGAAATGGAAGGAGCGCGTCGACACCCTGCTCGCCAAAGAAGAGCATGTCTGGAAGAAGGGTCTGAGCGCCAAAGAGGCCGAGGCCCTGCGCAGCAACTACCAAGATCGCTACAAACAATAGATTCGTCCATCGGGATCACTCAAATGAAAGACGCCATTCAAGAACTCATGGATGACCACATCGTCATCCTGCGCATGCTCGCCGTGCTTCGGGGCATGTGCCTGCGCCTTGCCGACAAGGGAACCGTCGACTGCGCGGACCTGGAGGCGGCTTTGGACTTCATCAAAACGTTCGCGGATTACACTCATCACGGGAAGGAGGAGGACCTTTTGTTTCCGGCGATGGAGGCGGCGGGGTTTTCACGCAACGCCGGCCCGTTGGCCGTGATGTTGATGGAGCATGCCCAGGGCCGCGACCACGTCGCCGCCTTAAGCCGCGGCGCCGCCGCGTTGAAATCCGGCGCGGCCGCAGCGGCGCAGGAGATTCTTCGAGCGGCCTCCGGCTACGAACAGCTGCTCGGTGCCCATATCCACAAAGAGGACAACATCCTCTATCCCATGGCCATGAACGCCCTGCCCGAGGGAGCCTGGAAGACGCTGTCGGAAAACTTCGCGCGCGTCGAGACCGAACGCATGGGACCACAGAAAAGGGCCGCCTACGACCGCTTGATCGAGCGCCTGACCCGCGACTATCCCGCCCCCCCCGCGCCCGCGCGTCCGGCCGGATCGTTCTGCCACTAAAAAAGCGGAGAGCTGATCGAGGCTAGACTCTGCCGAGCGGCTCGGAGGCCGGGCGCGAGGATCGCTCGTGCTTGGCGTCGTCTCGTTGAGCCGCGTGTTCCCTGATCTGGGCCGATGACCCCGCGTCGCGCCCCAGGAACGGATACCGGTAGTCGCGCGGCGGGTCGAAGGTCTCCTTGATGGTCCGAGCCGACGTCCAGCGGATCAGGTTCAGGAACGAGCCCGCCTTGTCGTTGGTTCCCGACGCGCGCCCCCCGCCGAAGGGCTGCTGGCCGACCACGGCGCCGGTGGGCTTGTCGTTGATGTAGAAGTTGCCCGCCGCGTTTTCCAGCGCCAGTTCCGCCTCAAGCACCGCCTTGCGCTCGCGCGCAAACACCGCGCCGGTCAGCGCGTACGCCGAGGTCGAGTCGCACAGCGCCAAGGTCTCCTTCCACTTCTTCTCGGGGTACACGTACACGGTCAGCACCGGTCCGAAAATCTCCTCGCGCATGGTCACGCTCTTGGGGTCGGCGCTTTCGATGACCGTAGGCTCGATGAAGTAGCCCTTGGAATCGTCGCAGCCCCCGCCGAAAACGAGCTTGTTCGACTTGTCCTTCTTGGCGTTGACGATATACCCCTTGATCTTGTCGAAGGCCTTGCGGTCGATGACCGAGTTGACGAAGCAGCCCGGATCCTCCGGGGAGCCGACCTCGATGGAGCCCAGCATGTCCCTCATGTGCTTGCGGATCTTCGGCCACAAATCGGCCGGGACATACGCGCGGGAGGCCGCGGAGCATTTCTGCCCCTGGTACTCGAAGGCGCCGCGCACCAACGCCGCGGCGACGGCTTGCTCATCGGCCGAGGAGTGGACCATGACGAAGTCCTTGCCCCCCGTTTCTCCGACCAGGCGCGGATAGGAGCGGTAGGTCGGCATGTTCTTGGCGACGATGTTCCACATGGAGTGGAACACCGGCGTGCTGCCCGTGAAATGAACTCCGGCCATGTCGGGATGGGGCAAGAGAGTGTCCGAGATCGCGCTCGAGGGACCGGCCACGAGGTTGATCACTCCCGGGGGCAGGCCCGCCTCCTCGAACAGCTTCATGATCCAGTAGGCGCTGAGCATGGCCGTCGACGAAGGTTTCCAGACGACGGTGTTTCCCATGAGCACCGGCGCCGTCGGCAAATTACCCGCGATCGCGGTGAAGTTAAAGGGCGTCACGGCGTACACGAAACCTTCCAAGGAGCGGAACTGGAGGCGGTTCCAGCAGCCGCGGGAACTGGAAGGCTGCTGGGAGTAGATCTCCTGCGCGAAGTGCGGATTGAAGCGATAGAAGTCAATGAGCTCGCACGCGGAGTCGATTTCGGCTTGGTGCAGATTTTTCGATTGCCCCAGCATGGTCGCCGCGTTCAGCGTCCAGCGGTAGTCGCCGGCCAAGAGATCCGCGGCCTTGAGAAAGATCGCGGCGCGGGCTTCAAAGGGCATGCGCGACCACTCCTTGCGCGCCTTCATGGAGGCGGCGATGGCTTTCTTGATCTCGGGAACTCCGCCCTCGTTGACCTTGCCGATGACTTGGCCGTGATCGTAAGGGGAGCGTATCTCACGCTTATGCGACGTCCGCACTTCCTCGCCGCCGATAAACAGCGGGACCTCCGTCTTGCGGGCCTTGAGCTCCTCAAGACGCTTGAAGAATTTGACGCGCTCGGGGCTGCCGGGCGCGTAGGACAGGACGGGCTCGTTGACGGGAATGGGGACGGTGGCTCTTGAGTTCATGGGCGCATCATACAAAAAGTTGCCCGTATAAACGAACGGCCCCCGCCTTGCGGCGGGGGCCTTCGATCAGCGCCGGTTCGGTTACCGAGCGACGGGTGCGGCCCACCACTCCTTCTTCCAGGCTTTATTCCACCAGGACTTGATAGGCACCAAGGTCTCGGTGCGCCAGCCGGCAACGTTCATGGTCTCCACGCCCTTCCAAACCTGATCCCAATTGGAGCCTCCGATCCAAGCCAAATAGTCCCAGTCGCCGGGAACGGAGGCGACCGAGCCGGCCCATGTCCACTTGGCCGCATTCTTGATCTCGCCGTTGAGGTGAGGCGCGCGAAGCCAAGTCCAGGCGCCGGCCTTCCACTCCCAACCCCATTTGGCGTTCTTCATGCCCTTGAAGACGAAATGGGTCGACGTCGCGCTCACGCCCGGCATCGCGCGCAAAACGCAGGCCTTGGCGTAGACCGCGTCCAACGACTTGGCGTCCACCCAAACGATGATGCCCCAGCGGCCGGTGACCTTCCACACGCCGATCGTTTCCGGCCACGACTGAACCGTTTTCCAAACGCGCTCGCCGCCCTTCCAGTCCGCCCGAACCAACAGATACGCCGAACGCTTATCCCATGAACTCCAAGTCATCGTGTCCCCCAATCCGATTCAATTGACGCAGGGGGAGAATGATAGCGAGTCTTTGTCCACGGCGCCAGCGTTCCTTTGCTAAAATCCGGACCGTGGCAAACGACCCCCTCGCCGACAAGCGCCGCCGCTATCTGGCTCTGGCCGCCGATTTGCCCGAGACGTGCCGCCTCATCGACGTCAGCGAAGGAAACGCCCTCGCCAGAAAGTTCAAAAAACTGCGCTTGTTTCGCGGACGCTACCTGCGCTGGGCCGCGGCCCACCTGGGCCTGCCGGCGCCCAAAGAAGTGGACGTCTCCCTCTTTTGGGGAGGGCGCATGCGCCTGCCTTACAGCGACGACTCCGATTTCGTGACGATGTACCTGGCGGGAATAGTGTCTGGCCCCGAGTATAAGCTCGTGCGCCGCTTCATCAAGACCTTGCGCCCCGACGATGCGTTCTATGATGTGGGAGCCAACTACGGTTTCTACACCCATTTGGCCGCGGAGTTCATCGGCGCCGGAGGAGAGATTCACGCTTTCGAGCCCTTGCCCGAGGTGTGCGCGCAGCTGCGGCGCAATTCCCCGGGAAACGCCATCCGCGTCGTCGAGGCGGCGCTGTGGGACTCGACTGGAGAGGCCGCCCTGTACCGCAGCGACCTGGGCGACGTGTGCAACACGCTCGAGGCCGAGGTCGTCGCCTTCAATCCCTCCCACGGATCGCGCATGACCTCGGTTCGCTGCGTCACGCTCGACGATTACGCCAGGTCCCAACGCCCGCCGACGGTCATTAAGATCGACGTCGAAGGAGGCGAACGGCGCCTGATCGCGGGAGGATTGGACACCCTGCGCCGTCACCGGCCCGCGCTCGCCATGGAGGTCTGGTCGGGACCGGCCGGCGAACGATTCTCCCTTCCCGCCTCGCGCACTCTCCTGGACCTGGGTTATGCGGCTTACACGCTCGACGAGGACGGCGGCCTGTCGTCTCTTGGCGCGGGCGAGCTGGCGGACTTCATCGCGGGCCTTCCCGGCGTGTGGGACAACCTCGTCTTTCTCCCGGCTTGAAATAAATTTTTAACCGAGCCCCGCTATACTGACGCGCTATATGATCGACACCAAACGAGAACTCGAGGATCTCGCGCGCATTCACGCCGACATCATGAAAACCCGGGCGGAGGATCTACACGCGTGCGCGCGAAACACGCATGACATCCTTCTCCAACGCGAGGAAGCCCTGGCGCGGCTGCGCGCCCAGGTCGCCAGCCTTAAGGCGTCTTTGCAGACGCCGAGCCCCGTTCGCGTTCCCGCGCCGTCCGCCCCGTCGCGGGCCCTGCCCGCCGCCGCTCCCCTTGTCCCCGCGTCTTCCAGGGCGCGAAGGAGCCGATATAAAGTCGCAGCACCCTACGCCGCCATCGCGGCCTGCGTCGCATTCGTCGAGCTGAGCGGGATTCGCCGCGCTCCCCCCGCCGGCGGCGTCGATCCCGTCGCTCTTTATAGACCCGCCCCCGCCGTGCTCGCCAACGGCCGAACTCCGGCTAAGGGGGCTCCGATCGACGACGACCGGTCCCAGGAGGCGTTGCTCTTGGTCCATGAATGGACCTTGCCCGGCGACGGGATGCCCCTGGATCGGCGACTGGGCGCGGGGCGCGATCTTCCCGGAAGCAGGCCCACGTGGTCCGTCGAGCGCACCGGCGATAACGGTTACCGGGCGACCTTCCAGGAAAGCCCGGGCTCAGCGACCTACGCCTTCGACGTCGATCTGGAAAGCCGCTCCGTCTGGCCGACCGCTGACACTCAAGAGCTTCTGACCCCCAGCCTGGCCGCTCTCGGCGACGCCCCCCGCTAGCCCTCGCCCCCGCGCCGCCTCCTGGGTCTTTAGCCTTCGCGGTCTTAGGACCAAAGAACCCCGGTTTCGGTCCCAATGAGCCCCGGCGGAAAAACCCAAACGGTGCTATCTTACCCTATGAGGTCCCGAACTCCATGATAAAACGATTTCTCGGCGCCGCGCTGACGGCCGTTCTTCTCCTCCCGAGCCCCGACGTCTTCGCCCAAGCCCTGCGCGCCTCCCGGCCCGCGGTCCCAGCCGCAATCGGCTTCGTGCCCGCCGCGGCCCATGACCTGTCGCGCCTGTCGCCGCTATCGCCCAATGCGAGGCTCTTCGCCGCGCCTCTTCAACTCCAGACGCCTCCCGCCGGCGCGCCTGCGTCGGCCCCGCGAGTCCTCGCGTCGCAGGCCGCCGCTCCGGTCCAGGCGGCACACTCTCCGTCGTTAAACGCAGGCGACCTGCTCCCCGAAGAACAGAGGGTGATCGATCGCGTCTTGGACGCGTCGATCATGCTCGCGAAAGTGGAAAGCCCAGGGGTCTCGGAGGACGAGCTGAGAACGACCGTGGACAAAGCGTGGGGAGAGCTGGCCCCCGAGTCCAAGGCCGCGGCCCCGGACTCCACCACCCCAGAAAAGTCTTTGAAAGCGCTCGCGCGCTTGAAGACCTCAGTCACGAACGGATTCAACTCAGTCAAGCAAGGACTCAACAGCCTGTCCGCGCCGCTGGCTGTCCTTGCGCCGGCAACGACAATGTCTCGGAACATTCCCTCTCCCTTGGTCATGCCCACGGCCGCTCTCGCGACTGTCGGCGTCGACGCCGCGGCGCGCTGGCTTTTTCCCGCGCTCTTTGGCTTCACCCCGATCGTGGGCTTGTGGGTGATGCTGGGCCTGGGGAGCGTATTGATTCCCGCTCTGTTGGCGTCTCGACTCTCGCTGATGCGCCAGGCCGACCCCGCCTTGTCCCCCTTGACGCGCTACATGGACGGTTTGCTGGGTGTTTTCACCGGCGCCGGAGTCATGACCGCTCTCGGCACTTCGGGGCTCAGCTTTTCGGCGGCTGTTATGGGCGCGGTGGTCGTGGGCAATGGGTTGATCAGTCTCGCGCCGCTGTTGGGACTGTTGGCCTTTATGGGCGCTTTACCGGTGCTTTACGGTTCGGGCATGACGGCGTGGGGCTTGATAAAAAAAATCAAGGCGAAACCGACATTGCCGCTTCCTTTCCCCATGAACATTGTCTTGCTGTCCATGGTGCTCGCACCTGCTGAAGTTTTCGCCCTCTTGACGGGCTCTTTCGGCTTTCTCGGCACCGTTGTGCTGATTGCCGCGGGGATCATCGCTTATCGACTCAGCGTCGGGTTCTTGACTCGAATGACGGCAAAAACCGCCGTCACTACCCCCCCCCGGATATCCGATGAGCAGCTCCGTGAGCAGTGGCGCATCGACCGCGTTCCCGGACCCGCCACGACCCCGGATCGCGAAATTCTCCGCTCTCGCCTGCGGGCGGCCGCCTGGGGAATCGCCATGCTTCTGGGCGCCCTCGGCCTGCTCTTTGTGACGTACGGCTCGATTCCAGCCGCATTGATGGGAGCCCTGTCGAATATGAAATCAGCGCTGATGATGTTGCCTATGATTTTCCTATCCAGTTGGTTGGCGACGCAATTCATGGGGGCCGACAAAGTCAAGCCGCAGGGCCCTTACCCGGACATGGTGCGGGACTTGGCCTCCCGTGCGAAGATCCCGATGCCCGGCGTGTACGCCGCCAAAAATACCGGAAAGCCGAACGCCTTCGCCGCGGGAATCTTCCAGAGCTTCTCCGTCGTGGCGGTGATCGGCAGCATCACGCGCCTGCTGACCGTGCGGGAATTGCGCGGAGTGCTTGGACATGAGACAAGCCACCTCAGGTATCGCCATATGCTCACTTTTATGGCCGCGTTCTTGCTCCTTCAGACGGTCTCTCTGGCTGGTTTCAGCAGCCTACTCCAGGCCGCTCTGAATTATTGGATGCCGTTTCTGTGGGTCATCAGCCTTTTGGGTTTGATGCGGGCCAACGAAAACATGGCCGATGCCGGAGCCGCCAAGCTCACCGGAGATCCTCTCGGTCTAGCGACGTCGCTGCGCAAGTTGACTCTGTTGGGGACCCTCGACGGGTCCCGCCCTCAAACCTTCAACTGGATTTCTCGTCTTCTCTTGACGCATCCGCCCGGTTTGAAGCGCTTCCGGACCTTGGGGCGCATGATCAAGAAAACCCCTCCGCAAAAGAGCCCGGCCGGCCCTTTACCTGATAAGAACCAGGCTTGAGGTGTAGCCGTGGACGAAATTTCGGCCCCCCACGGGACCGAACTCTCCGTTGGCGAAAACGCCCGCTAAAGGCAGCGGCCCAAGGCGTCCCTGAACCAAAGACGCGTCGTGGTCGGGTTTGCCGTAGAGCCCGACCCCCCGTCCGCAGCAGGAGAACAACAGCGCCCCGCGAGGCGCGGCGTCGGCAGGCGGCACGGTTCCCAGCAGCATCGAGAAATCGAGGGCGGACGTGCGCGCGTCGCGCAGTTGGAATTGGAAGGTCTGTCCAAGACGCGGCTGGGTGTTGAGCGCCAAAGAACCGGACGCCTGGTCGCAGCCGATGAGGCTGCGGATGACGAAGTCGCCGCGATGAAAACCGGGGCGCCTCTCGTCCATGACCATGCCCGCGAACAGCGCGCTTTGCGCCATGCGCTGCTCCTCGGGGGAGCAGCGCGACAACGTCTCGCGCAGCACCTCGAGGGGGCTGCGCCCGCCGAGCTCGCGCAGCACGTTGCCCTCGGCCCTGGTCACGACCAAGGGGTCTCCGATGGGACGACAGCCTTGCGCGACGACGGTTTGAAATTCGATCTTGCCGGTAAGCGCGACTCCGGCAAAGCCGGAATCGAGCACCGTCGAGCCCAGCAGCATCCAGGACGGACGCCTCAAAAGAAGACCGCTGGCCAGGCCGCCGATGACGGGCGCTCCGGGATAGGCCTCGTTGAACAACTCGGCCGCGCGCTCGGACTGCGCGCTGCGCGGATCTCCCAGGAGCAGAAACTTCGGAGACTCGTTCGGATAAAGATCCAACGCCGACACCAAGGACGAGCCTCCCTCGAATCCCTCCATTTCCGACGGTGAGAAGGAGAAAGGCTGCACGCGAACGTCGGGCAGGCGCATGGCCAGAATCGCAATCGCCGGCGCGTTCTCCACCTCGCGACGGCCGGCGATGACCCCGCTGGCGTTGCAGCCCAGCACGCGAAGCGCGCACAGCTCCTTGGCCAGAATGCTCGAGAGCTCCGAGGGATTGAAATCGTCCCAGGCCTGAGCCGCGAAGACCAGCGCCAAATCGCAGGGAACGGAACCCAGGTGCGAACGCGCGGCCCGCGCGGCCTCGGTCGCGGCCTTGCGCCATTCGCCGTGGCTGGAGAAGCCCTCGGCGAATCGTTTTCCCGTCATCGCCGCGCTCCCGCGCGCAGCGACGCGGCCAAGGCGGCGACCTCCGAGGGCGACGAGGTGTCCGCGACGCGGCGCAAGTCGGCCCCGCAGGCGAACAGGCGGGGATACTCCTGCGCTTCCAGGCGGTGAGCCAAAATATAGTCTTGGTCGTCGGGATCGACGAACGAAACGACCATGCGCGGCAGGTACAAGCGCTGCATGGCGCCAAGCAGGGCGTCGGCCTTCGCTTCGCCCGGACGCCCGACCAGCTCGAAATCCATTCTCCCGCGCGCGTAGAGATCGGCGACCCTGGCCAAGGGCGCCACCGCGCGCATATCGCCTCCCGTCGCCGTCCAAGCTCCGCGCAGCCCCCATTCCAACCAGCGCCCGTAATTATGGTTGCCCTTTTGATGATACAAACGCCGACATCCTTCAAGAGCCAAAGCGTTGAGCGACGCGTCGATGTGAGGCTCGCGCAGGATGGCGGGATCGTCGGGCGCGACGACGCGGTCCAGAAAGCCTCCGGACTCCCGCTCCCACAGCTCTTGAAACAAAAAGCGCAGCACCGAATCGGCGAAATCGCGCTGCGTCTTGAGCCCGGTGGAGACGAAGCTGTCGGTAAACGCCAGCGTCGTCCAGGCCGCGTCCCCAAGCAGACCCCAGACGCCGTCTCCCTCGCCGGCGCGAGAATGCAACAGCCCCAACAACGGATCATGGAGGCGCAGCTGGATGAAGCCGAGGACCTTCTGGGCGGCGTCGGCTGCGCCCGGATATTCGAAAGCCTGCGCGCGCAACAGCGCGATGGCCGCCTGGGCGTTCCCATCGGCCGGGTAGGCCGAGGTTTTCGCCGGTTCGCAACGGAAAGCGCCCTGCGCGGAGTCAAAGAGAGCTCCCAGCATGACGTCGCACGCTTGCGCGGCCGTCTCGCGCCACCTCGCCTCGCCGGTCAAGGCGTGGGCGTCCCACATGAGTTTAGACCAACGCGCGCAGGCCGACAAGGAGGAATCCTCGCCGGCGCAAAACCCCTCGAGTCCGCCCCGCCACAGGTCCGCGCGCGCCGACAGCGCGCGCCTCAAAGCCTCATGCGCCGTCTTCTCGCCCCGCTCCCCCGCGCAGTGCAAAAGCGCTTCGACTTGGTCGGCTTCGCTCGGAACGGAACCGGCGCCAAGCGCCGAAAAGGCCTCTTCAAGGACGGCCTCGCTCAATTTAAATTCGTCGGCCTGCGCGCGCATCGCCTCGGTCCGCGGCGAGACGGCCGGGCCTTCGGGGCGCACGGGAGCGGCGGCCTCCAGCGCCAAGCGCGTGAGCGCCGATTCCAAATCCCCCGAGGCAAGAGGCAGCACCCCGCGACGGAATCCGTAGGAATCGAGAATCAAGGCATGCCGGCGGCCGATGCGAGCGGCCGCGTCGGGACGCGACCGGACGTCGGCGAGCACCGCCACGTAACGCGCCTCGATTACGGCGTTGGCGGCCTCCAGCTCCGGAGGAGGAACGGAGCCGACCGCGGCGATGATGGGCTTGCCCTCCGCCTTGGCGCGCGCGAAGGCCTCTTGGCTCCACGGGTTCCAGAGGGTCATGCCGCCGACCGATCCTCAGCCAATTCAAACATTCTCTCGATGGGCCTGCGGGCGCGCTCGGCCACGGCCGCAGGCACGTGGACCCGCTGCAGGGCCGTCGGTCGTTCCAGAGCGGACAAAACCCTCTCCAAAGTCGTCGCCTTCATATGAGGACACAATCGGCACATGGGAACGAAGGTTTTCTCGGGAAATCTCGTGCGCGCCAGATCGCCCAATCCGCATTCCGTGATGAGCATATACGACCGGGCATCGTTGCTTTCGACCCACTTCATCATGTCGCCGGTGCCGCCGATGAAATCCACCACCGAGGTCAATCCCGGCGAGCATTCGAAGTGAGCCAGGATCTTGACCCCGGGATACATCTTGCGAAAAAACTCGACCGAGGCCGCGTCGAATTGGTCGTGTACCATGCAAGATCCGTCCCATATCACCAATTCCGAGCCGAGCGTTTTTCCCAGCTCCTGGGCGAGATTTTTCCCCATCATGGCGTCGGGAGCGAAAATCACTTTCGGGTGCTCGCCGAACAAGCGGCGCAGGATCTTGGGAGCGTTCGCCGAGGTCACCACCACGTCGCACTCGGCTTTCACGGACGCCGTCGTGTTGATGTAGACCGCCACGGGCGCTCCGGGATGCTTTTTTTTGAGGGCGCGCACGTCGGAGGCCGTGATCGACTCGGACAACGAACACCCCGCCTCCGCGGCCGGCAGAAGGACCTCTTTGCCGGGGCTGAGTATTTTCGCGGTCTCGGCCATGAAGCGCACGCCGCAGAAAACGATGATGTTCGCGGGCGACTGCGCGCCCTGCTTGGCGAGCTTGTAAGAGTCGCCGATGAAATCGGCGATCCCAAGAAGAATTTCCGGACGCTGATACACATGCGCCGCGATCACCGCGTTCTTCTCTTTTTTGAGACGGTTGATCTTCCAGGTCAGGACGGCGGCGCGCTCCAGCTCCTCGTCCCGATAGCCCAAATCGGCCAGTCCCAAATCAGCCAGGCGCAGGGCCTCCTCCTCCAATTCCCGCGGCGGCGCCGAGTTCATCCCCATATGTCCAACTCCGGATAATTCGAGAATATGCCGTCCACGCCCAGACGAACCAAACGATCGCGGTCCAGAGGCGTATTCACGGTGTAGACGAGAACTTTATAGCCGCGCTCATGGGCCGCGGCGACGGTCCGCGCGCAAGCCTGGCGCAGACTGAGGTTCAAGCTCTCGGCGCCCAACTGGCCCATCTCGCGCACGGCGGTCTTGAGCGTCGTCGTCCCCAGAAGATAGCCGATGCGCGCCTGTGCGTCGAGCGCGCGCACCGCGCTCAGCGCCCGGTGATCGAAACTCGAGATCACCGTGCGAGCCAGCGCGCCGCGGCGACGCAGCATGTCGACGACCCGCCCTTCGATTCCCGGGTAGCGCCTTGATCCGTGCTTAAGCTCCGCGTGCAGCTCAACGCCCGCGGGCAGCAGGCGACACACGTCCTCGAGAAGGGGCAGTCGTTCCGATGAGAAGCGGCGATCGAACCATGACCCGACGTCGACGACGCGGGCCTGCTCCCAACTCACGGCCTTCAATGGGCGGGCGTCGCGCCCGCACCGCTTCAAGTCGTCGTCGTGGGCCACGACGAGAGCCCCGTCACGCGTTTGATGCACGTCCAACTCGATGGCCTTTGAGCCCATATCGAGCGCGCGGCGAAAAGCCGCCATCGTGTTCTCAGGCGCGTGACCGCTGGCCCCGCGATGAGCGATGACCAGCACGATTAGAGCCGCTCCATGACGGACGCGTAGGCGAGGTCGTCATATTCGATTCCCAAACGTTCGTCCCGACCGGTCATCGGGCCGTGAAAATCGGACCCCCCGCACGCCAACAGGCCTTGCGCGCCAGCCCAATCGCCGTAGGTCCGCACCTGGGAAGGAGTATGCCCGGAGTAGAGGACTTCGATGCCCTGCAAGCCGGCCCGGACCAATTCATCGAGTTCGTTCTGCTTGCCGGCCGTTTGGGGGTGCGCCAGGCAGGCGGTTCCGCCGGCGGCGCGAATGAGGGCGATCGCCTCGACGGGACTGGGGCCCATCGAGTCCACATAGCCGGGCTTGCCTTTCATTAAAAACCGGTCGAAGGCTTCCTTTCGGCTTTTCACCACGCCCAAGCGGCGCAGGGCGTCGGCCACATGGGGCCTACCCAGCGTCTCATGCGCGCAGGAGCGAATGTGCTCGAAGTCGATGGCGATGCCCAAGGCGCGCAGCTTCTCGACGATCCTTTGCGCCCGGACGGAGCGCCGCTGGCGGAATTCGGCGAGCCGCTCGGCGAAACCCGGGGCGGACGGGCGCAATCCGTAGCCCAGAATATGGATCCGATCCGCCGCGCCCTCACCGGAACAGTTGATCTCGATGCCCAACTTGACCCGCAGCCCCGCCGCCGCCGCCGCCGCGAATAAATCCGCCCCGCCCGAGACGCTGTCATGATCGGTCAGCACCAGCAGCTCGACCCCGCTTTCGACCGCACGGCCCACAAGCTCGGCGGGCGTCAGGGTCCCGTCCGAGTAAGTCGAGTGACAATGCAGTTCGATGCGTTTTGGCACCCGTCTAGACCGCGACGACTTCCTTGATCTCGGGAATTTCCTGGCGGACCAGGCGCTCGACGCCGCCCTTCAACGTCGCCGTCGAGCTCGGACACGACCCGCACGCCCCATGCAGGCTGACTTTGACGATGCCGTTGGCCTCGTCAACCGAAACCAGGGAGATATCCCCCCCGTCCGACTGGATGTACGGCCGGATCTTTTCGAGAACTTTTTCCACGCGCTCAAACATGGACATCTGTTGTCCCTCCTCTACTTGCCCGATGATATCTTATCAATCCAGGCGGGAACAGAGCCGCACGAGCCGCTCTTTTGGGCGAGAATCGAGGCCAGCGTCACGCTCTCTAAATACCCGGTGACCAAGTCCCCCAGACGGCGCCAAACCGGCGAGATCGAGCAATGCTCCTGGTGACGGCAGTCTTTGCGGCCTCCATCGTATTTTTCGCAGACGTCCTCGAAAATGTCTCCATCCAACGCGCGCACCACCTGGCCGAGGGTGATCTCATCGGGACGCCGCGAGAGGACATAGCCCCCGGTGCTGCCGCGGCGGCTCACGACCAGCCCCCCCCTGCGCAGCTTCACGAGTATCTGGCTGACGTAGTCGCCGGGTATATTGTCGCCGTCGGCCAAGCGCTCGGCGGGACACGGAGCCCGGCCGTATTCGCGCGCCATCGTCACCATCAATCTCGCGGCGTATTCAATGGAGCTCGTAATTCTCATGGTTGCCTCAGTACAGACCCAACTGCTCCTTCGCATCCTCGGTCGCCATCGTGCGGGGATCCCAGGCGGGAGTGAACGTCAAATCCACATCCACGTCCGTCACGCCCGGCAGTCTCGTCAAAGCGGTGTGAACGGACGCCAGAAGCATCGGGCCGTAGGGACAGGTGGGCGACGTCAAACTCATACGCACCTTGACGCAGCGCCCCTTGGGCGAGTCGCCGAACTCGGCGCCATACACCAAGCCGAGATCGACGATGCTGATGTGAATCTCCGGATCGACGATGGGTCTCAGAACCTCGCCGACCTGCTTGAACGTCGCCTGCGACGCGGTCGCCGTCATCAATCCTCCGCCCCGGTTCCGGTTTCCAACCCCTGCATCATCGTGTTCCACCCCAAGGTCGCGCACTTCACGCGCAAAGGGAATTTGCGCACTCCCTCGAGGCTGGCCAGAGATTCCAGTTCGGGAGGCAGCCCCGCGGCCGGCGCGTTCTCAAGCATCAAGCGCTTGAAGGCCGCCGAAAGTTCCTTGACTCTTTCGATGCCGGCTCCTTCCATCGCCTCGGCCATCATCGCCGCCGAGGCCTGGCTGATCACGCAGCCGTGGCCCGCATAGCGCAGCTTGACCACCTTGCCGTCCTTGATCTGCGCGGTGATCTCGATCTCGTCTCCGCACACCGGGTTGACGCCATGAGCCTTCAAATCCGCCGGAACGAGGCGTCCTTTCCGTGCGCTGGATTGGTAATAGTCGAGAAGAACCTCTCGATACAGATCCTGGAGCTCCGCGTCGCCTTCCATCAGCGCGTCCCCGCCTTCGGCTTGATGCGAAAGAATTCCATCGTCCGCCTGAGCGCGCGAGTGAACGCCTCCAGGTCGGACTCATCGTTGTAGAGATAAAAGCTCGCGCGCGCGGTCCCGCCGCACTGAAGCTTATTCATCAACGGCTGACAGCAGTGGTGGCCGACGCGAACGGCGACTCCTTCCAAATCGAACGCCGTGCCCACGTCATGCGGGTGCAGGCCGCCAATATTGAAGGACACGACGCCGGAACGCTTGGCCGGGTCCTGTGGGCCGAGAACCGTCACCCCCTCGCCGATGAGAATCTCGCGGGCCTTCTCGGCCAACGCCAACTCATGGGCGCAGATCGCATCCAAGCCCGTCTCCTTCAGGTAGTCGAGCGCGGGGCCGAAGGCGATTTGGTCGGCGAAGTTGGGCGTGCCCGCCTCGAACTTGTACGGAAGAGCGTTCCATGTCGACTGTTCGAGGCTGACGCGCAAGATCATGTCGCCCCCGCCCAAAAATGGATCCATCTGCTCCAGCAAGGCCTCGCGCCCCCACAGCACCCCGATCCCCGTCGGTCCCAGCATTTTATGCGCGGAAAAAGAAACGAAGTCCGCGCCCC
>JBBTHA010000031.1:0-17869 GCA_038060535.1 Elusimicrobiota bacterium
ATCAAGTCTCAAACCAAAGGCTACGACAATTTCCACAGCTTTCGGGACACTGCCAACCGAACCCGTGCTGGTGTCCACCTGGTGTCTAAACCCCATCCGGGACGGTACGGTGCCATCCAAGTCCAGGGCAGATTAAGGGGTCTGTCCTCGTCGGCGGTATAGCGCCACTTGGCGGGGTTAAGATTCTTCGTTCGCCTTGCCAAGGATCAGACGGCGGTTCGATTCCGCTCGCCCGCTAATTTTTAGAAAGATTTCCTTGATCTGAAAATTGTGCCGGCGCTTCCAAGCGCCGGCCTCCAAATCTCCCCAGCCGTTTCCTCGATGACAACCGCCGTTAGGTTGTCATTTCTTATTTCCGGGAGTTCTGGTGTCCATTAGGTAGACTGGCCCAAGCGAATGAATGATGTGCGTGGTCCCACCGATAGGCCCTACACCAAACATTGGATCGTCATTGACAGGCGACATGACAGGGGTTACACTTTCGCCCGTGACCGCCCGTAGCGGCCTCCTGATTTTCGCAACGCTCCTGGCGACTTGGCCGTTGCGTTCAAGGGCCGAACCTCAGCCGAACGGAGTCTCCACGCAGACCTTTGTTTTAAACCTCACTGCCGACCCCTTCTCAGCCTCCATTGTCGATCGCATGGTCGCCTTGGCGGACGGTACGCGCTTCGTGCTTGGAAGCGGAGCCAGCAACAGCGCCAGCGCTGAGTTTCTTCTTAAGGTGAACCCCAACGGTACGCAAGCCTGGGCGGTCCCCGCCGTTGATGCCAGAACTGCAACCGTCACTGGTCTTGCGGCGGATTCTTCAGGAAATGCCTATGTCGCCTATACGGACTTCTCCATCCGCGGCGAACCCCATGCCCGCCTCGTCAAGTTCAACGCCTCCGGCGGCGTAGCCGCCCGCGCGGACCTGGCTACGGACACCGCCGGAGGCGACGGCTTCCCCTTCTCGGCGGGCATTGCGGTCGATCCGGTCCGGGGACGTGTTTATGCCACCCATTCGTTTTACAGCGGCACACAGAATCAGGACACCTTCGCCATTACGGCCTTCGATACCGTGCTGCAGCCGGTCACGGGACCGCTGATCCATAATCCTGGTTTTACGGGGAGCTTCCTCGGCCCTGACCCCAAGGGCGGGACGTTCGTAGACGCCAGCGGCGACGTGTGGGTGGTGGGATTGCGCAACCCTCCCGACGCGCCCACTGGAGAGCTCTTTGCTGCGCGCTACGGCCCGAATCTGGCGGGCGGATCGGTCACGACGCTGCCGTCGTTCTCGGCTGAAGAAGTCGGCGCCGCGACCGATCCGCGCGGGGGCGTGGTCGTGGCTGGTGACGGTCACAATGACGGCAATCTCTATTTGCACCGCGTGACGGTGGGAGGCTTCGGACCGTCCTTCCGCTTCGAAGGCTTCGACATCGTCCCCTCACCGATGGCGGTGGACTCTGCGGGCAGCCTTTACATCGTAGGCTATAACCCCGCGACCTTCCTTTCGGCGGTTGCTAAGATCGATACAAGTAACGCCCTGGCCTGGAACCAACCGGGACCCTACCTCAGCCTTCCCGACACCCTGTCCCCGGGTGCTATCGCCGCCGCAAGCTCCACGACCTTCGATGTCGCCGGCGTCGCCTTCAATGTAAACCCCAGTCCCGTGATTCTGCTCCACTACCAAGCGCGGACCAGCTCGGCGACTGATAACACCCCGCCGGGCGCCATTGCCGACCTGGCCGTGGCGAGGGTTTTCATATCGAGCGCGGCCTTGGCGTGGACGGCCCCCGGCGACGACGCCGGCACGGGAACGGCGAAGAGCTACGACCTCAGATACTCTACTTTGGGCCCCATACTGAGCGAGGCCGCCTTCGACGCATCGACCCAAGCCATCAACCTTCCAGTTCCGAGCGTCGCGGGAAGCTCCGAGAACTTCGTTCTCGTCGGGCTTATTCCCTCGACGACATACTTCTTCGCCATCAAGACCGGAGACGAGGCGGGCAACATAGGGGCTCTGTCCAACTCACCTTCCGCGCTGACGCGCGGAGGATTCGCATTATCGATCTCAGCGGGGAACGCTCAGGCCGGCACCGTCACCAAGAAGCCGCGCGTCCCCTTGACGGTCAAAGTGACGAATGTCTTGGGTGAACCTGTGGTCGGAAGCACGATCACGTTTTCGACGGCTTCCGCCCCTGCCGGAGCCGTAGGCCATAGTCTGTCAATCTTGAGTACGACCACGGCTCAAGACGGGACAGCGGCGACTGTGCTGACCTTCGGCGATCATGTGGGAACGTACACAGTGACGGCGGCCTGCGCGGGCTGCGCTCCGGCTGCGGTTGAATTTGCTGCCGTCGCGGAACTCAGGCTTGTGATTTCCATCAGCCCAATTTCCATTAGGCCCCTTGGAACGGGAACGCCGACAGAGCCTGCCGGGACAACTATTTTGGTGACCGCTGCGGGGATAAGTTTTCCAACAGATAGGGTGGAGAACTATCCGGTCCTATTGGTTTCGACACCCGTCGCGTTCTCGGGAGGGCATAACCATCACGCAGGCAGACCGACCGGCTACTTCAATGTTCCTGGGAATCCGTCCTCGGTTGAAACGATCTCAAATGGATTCTTGGGATACGTCGCTTCGGCGTTCGGCGGCCTGGAGCGGATCACGGCCAAGTCCATGATCGATGATCAGGTGCGACCCTGGATCAGCACCGTAACCGTGGAAGTGCCGGGGTTGACTGCCCTTCCAGCGTCTACTTCGTACGACAAAATCGGAGGCACACCCTTCCATCCAGGCCCGCCAATGAGCGCGAACGACACGAACCATTACGGCGCTGCGGACGTGATAGCACTCCTTCCCTTGATCGCAGCTGATTACGCCGCCAGTTTCCCATCTCGACCCATCCTCAAGTACAACGACATAAGCCTGATTTTTGGGGGGTTGTTTGATGTCTCGGGACAATGGCGACCTGATCATAAGACTCACCGAACAGGAAGAGAAGTTGACATTCGTTCGAAACCACCACACGAGGATGGAATCATGAACACGGGACGAGACTATGCCGAGTTCAAGAGGATCGTTAGAAATCGCACTGCAGATACAGCACGCGTGGAAATTCACTCAAATGGAACCGAAAATGAACATGTTCACATTTACTTCTAGAAGCATATTTTTATCCGTCGCATTGTGTGTAGTGGTGCGATCGTATTGCTTGGCGTTCTCGGTTAATCTCGATTCGGGCACAGGAAATTATGTAATCACATACCTGAGTGAGGCTCTAGGCCGGGAGGCCCAGGTCATGTTCGAACCTCCGACAAAAGTAAGCCCTGTTGCTATTCCAGAAGTTCATTTGGAGAGTGCGTTTACCTACGCCTATAGTCTCCGGAATTTATCTTCTGCCCGCCAGGTGCTCTTTGCTTTTGATCTCTCCATTGGATCGACTCCAATTTCCGTCCGAAGTCCTGTGGGCTGGATGGCAGTGACTCTACCTCAACCGAATTCCTACATAAGTTGGACATCCGTGGACGCAGGAATTAATCCTGGTTCCCAGTTGGGTGGTTTCTCTATGAAATCTAATGATATCCCGGGTATTGTTGCCCTGCGACTAGCGGGGTTGGCTGATTCGATCCGGTATCCGGATGAACCTCCGGCAGACGTAGCGGAAGCGGTTCTTAAGTTACAACGAGAGGCCCGAAACAGCTTCGTGACCCTATACAGCGTTGGACCAAGCACTTTTACATACACCTCACCCCTGCCCGCAGTTGATCGGCTGATAGGTATCAAACATCAGGCTGCATCCCTTGGCTGGCTCGGCAACGCCAAGTTTGTGGCGAAGCTCGACAAGCGCCTGGACCAAGCCAAGGCGGCCCTGGCACGAGACAAGAAGAAACTCGCCCGAGTCCGCCTGACCCAGTTCGCCCACGACTTAACCAAAGTTCACCAGAAGGACGGCGGCAAAAGCGACAGCCACGACGACAAAAACAAGGCTGATCGACACCCTGAAAAGTTCGTAAACAATGAGGCCTTCCAGCTCCTAAAGATCAACGCCGACTTCATCATCGCCAAGCTGCCGACTAAAGGCAAAGATCGGGCTGAAGACAATGAGTGCCGCCGCGCGGAAAATGAGAAGGACGATGATCGCTAAACACGGCCCCCACGGATGGCCCTGTCTGTGGCTGGCGGCGGCCTGCGCCTGCGTCCTTGCCGCGTCCGGCCGCGCCGCCAGCCCTGCGCCAACCACCCTTGATGAGCGGCTCTACGAAATCGCTAATTCCTCCGACACGCCCAAGGTGTACCAAGACCGTCTCAAGCGTCTGCTCAAGACGCGCGAAAACCAACGCCTGGCCGCCTTAAAGCTGAACCCGAGACAACCTCAGGCCCAGGCGAGCAGCCTGACGAAACCGCAGAAGACCGTGAGCGCCAAGACAGCGGGCGTCGCTATGGGCGGCACAGGCAGCATCGCAGCCACGACCGATCTCAACGGCGACGGGATCACCAACGCCTCGGACGTGCAACTGGCGATCAATCAGGCGCTGGGGCGCTAGAACTGCAGGGGCAAGTCGGGTGACGCTGAATGGCTATATTTATCCCGCCGATTCAAAGGCTGGACGAAACCTGCACCGACTTCAAGAGCGTGGGAATCGTCGAACTCCAGAACATCTAACGCCAGTCGGTGAGAAGCGAGCGGTAGTACTCGCTTTTGGGATCGAGTTCCGAAGCCTTGCGCAAGCGCTCCTTCCCCTGCGCCGCGCGCCCCCGCTCCTTGAGCCAGAGCGCGGCCTGGAAGTGCGGGTAGTGCTGCTTCGGGAACCGCTTCTCGGCCTCGGCCATCGCCGCGAGCGCCTCGACCTCGAGCCCCCCGTGCAGCCTCGAGAACTCGACGAGGCGCCAATACGCCTGGCTGCTCTCGGGATAGCGCGCCGGAAGTGCTCCGATACTCTCGACGGCTTCCTTAACCTGCCCCAGCTTCCACAGCGCCCGCGCCCGGTAGGCCGCCACGCTGGCCGCCGAGACCGACGTCGAGAAGTCCACCAGGAACCGGTCGGCCTCGCGCACCACGTCCGCGTAGTCGGGCTTGGCCGCGTTGAAGCGCGCCGTCACCTGCTGAAAGCGCATGGACGCATATCGCGCCCGGGCCTGAGTGGATTCCGCCACCCCGAACGCCTCCGCCCGCGCCGCGGCTTCTTCGTATAGACCGCGCCCCAGCTCGAGGATCTGGATGGCCAAGGAGGCGTCTAGGTCCGTCGCCGGCGCCGTCGAGCGGCGCGCCAAATACGCCTCCGCGTCCCCTCCCGACAGGAACGCCGTCAGCGAGGCCATATGCTCCTCGGGCTTTTTGTAGTCCACGAGCCGCGCCTTCTCGACGCCCTTGGAGTCGAGCAGGAACACCGTAGGGATATCCGTCGTGCCGAAACCCTCGTAGTTCCACCGCTCGAGCGAGTCCACGTTGACCTTCACGCGCGTGAACTTCTCCATGAGCGCCTTGCCCTCGGGGGTCTCGTGCACCTTGGCCTTCAGCTCCACGCACGGCGGGCACCAATCCGCCATTAAGTAGAGATAGATCGGCCTGCCGGTCTTCTTGGACTCGGCCTTGGCTGCGGCCAACGTCGGATGCCAGGAGAGCGCCGAGGCGGACGCCGGGAGCAGGAGGACGGCCAACGTGAGGAGCTTCACAAACAGGAGGATAACTTCGGGGCGACGGCTCGTCAAGATGAAACTCTACAGATGAAACTTTATTGCGCGCCGGGGCGACGGAGGTAGCGCAGGGCCAGCGGAACGCCCAGCGCGGCGAGGGTGATCCCCGCTCCGACCAGCCCGAGCATGAGGGGCATGGACAGCGAGAGGAGCACGCCGGCCTGGAAGATGGCGCCGGGGATGATGGCGGCGAGGATGCCCCAGATCATCAGCCACTTGAAGGCCTTGGGCTGAGACTCCAGCGCGAGGCGCTTCTGGTAGAGGGCGCGCCACTGGATCTGCATCTCGGTCAGCCCCATGCCCATCAGGAAGGTCAGCCCCAAAGTCAGCATGGGGATCTGCAGGGCCAAAGTCGCCCAGAAGAAGGCCAGCGCCGCGCCGATGCCGGCCACGCTCCAGCCGCGTTCCGAGAGCATCGAGGTCAGCTTCGGCTTCCAGGAGGAGAGCAGGGCCACGACGAGGCTTCCGGCCGTGTAGGCGGCGATGATGGTCGCGTTGAATTCGGCCGCGTGGAAAATCTCGAGGGCGAAGAAGGGCGCGAAGAACCCATACAGGAGGATGTGGAAGAGCAGGGTGAACACGAAGGGCAGATAGAGGCGCAGCGGAAGCGTTTTCTCGGTCCCGCTGCCGGGCTCGCCCTCGGTCGGCGCCCCCTTGCGCAGGCGGATGAGGAAGTTGGGAAGGAGGCTTGAGGCCATGACCAGGCCCATGATGAGAGAGGCCCAGTGGAGGTTGGTGGTCGCGATGAGGGCGGCGAGGGTGAGGGCCGCGATGAGCTCGGCCACCTCGAAGGCGGCGTAGAAGAGCGAGCCCGCGGTCTTGAGCCGCCCCATGTCCTCTTGGCCGATGATGCGCGACGGAAGCTCTTTCTCGGCGACGCCGCGCAGGGCCCCGTAGATCAGGCCGGAGACGACCTTGAAGGCGATGAAATGGACCGGCGAGAAGGTCCCGGTCAGGAGGAAGGCGGCCGGGACCGAGAGGAAGGCGACGCTGTGGATCAGGATGCCGCCGAGATAGACCTTCTTCGAGTCGAACTTGCGGACCAGCCAGTCGCCGAGCATGCTGCCCGGGACGATGGAGATGAGGTCCACGAACTGCGTCGCGACGGCAAAGCCCAGCCCCTGCTGGAAGTAGGCGTAGAGCGGGGCGATCAGCGTGGAGGCTTCCTGGCCCAGCGCGTAGAGGATCTGCCCCACCAGGTACAGCTTGTATGAGCGCGGCAGCGGCTTCTTCCCGGGTTCCTCGCCATGTGGGGGGAGGGGCGTCGGCGCCCGCGCCGCGGTGAAGGCTTTGGAGCGGCTCAGGATATTCGGCGACGAGTCTGCGGAGAACGACGGGACGGCGACCGGGTCCAAGGTCCGGTCCTCGCGGCGCGTGCCGTCGAAAACTCCCGCGAGCTCGCGGTCAGGGCTTTGTGAGGCAAGCCGCGACGTCTCGAGAGAACGGCCGGAACGCTGGAGCGCGCCGAACGCTTTTTCGGAGAGGGTCTGAGGGGCCGGCGTCTTCTGAGGCGCGGCGGCGGAGACCGTGGGGACGGGAGCAAGAGGGACGGGGGTGCCGAGCCTGGGGGCGAGGGCGGCGGCCGGAGCCAAGGCAATCGCACCCAGCCCCTGGTGGGACCAGCCCGGTCCGGAGAGGGGAACGACGCCTGGGCGGAGTCCGCCCACGGCAGAGCCGGCGTACGCCGCGGCCCCGGCCGAGAGGGCCGGCGTCGCAGCCGCGGACGTGGCGCCCGCGCCGTTGATCTGCTGGGCCCAGAGCGGCAGGGAGCCGCTTCCCATCAGCAGCGACGCGATCAGGACCGAGGAGACGAACTTCATCATTCGAGGGCCATCCGCCTACAGTTTAATATAAGAGTCGTCCACCGCCCCGGGTCTAACGACTTTTCCCGGCGTCCCAGTGGCCCTATGGCGGGCTGAGCCTTTCGGCCCAGCTCTTTGCTAGCATGCGTGCCATGACAACAGAAACCGCCTGGCAGCAGATCAAGGGCTTTAATCGAGCGCTGTGGTTTGCCAACATCATGGAGCTGCTGGAGCGGTGGGCGTACTACGGCGTGCGCGCCGTCCTTTCGATCTACATCGTCGACGCCGTCTCCAAGGGCGGCCTCGAATTCACCCACCTCCAGAAGGGGAGCATCTACGCCTGGTGGGCCCTGATCCAGTCGCTCTTGCCCATGTTCACGGGCGGTTACGCCGACCGCTACGGCTACAAGAAGACCATCGTCTTCTCCATCGTGCTCAAGATCGTCGGCTACCTGCTGATGGCCACCCAGCGGACCTACGCCGGCTTCTTCTTCGGCTGCATGATGCTGGCGACTGGCACCGCGGTCTTCAAGCCCGGCGTCCAGGGGACCATCGCGCACTCCCTCAACGAGAAGCACGCCGCCCTCGGCTGGGGCGTGTTCTACCAGATGGTCAACATCGGCGGCTTCATCGGGCCGTGGGTCGCGGGCTACCTGCGCATTCTCGACTGGAAGTACGTCTTCTACGCGAACGCCCTCGTCGTCTCGCTCAATTTCATCACCCTCTGCCTCTACGAGGACCCCAAGCCCAAGGTCCAGTCCGCGGACTTCGTGGACGCTCACCCGGTCAAGGAGTTCTTAAAGATTCTATTCCACTCCGTGAAGAACATCTTCGAGCCCAAGCTCATGGCATTCCTGCTGCTCTTCTCCGGCTTCTGGCTGATGTTCATGCAACTCTTCGACATCCTGCCGAACTTCATCGACGACTGGGTGGACTCCTCCGGGGTTGTGGGTTGGCTCGGGGGGCTCCTCCACATCGACAAGTTCTCCGCGATGGGGGCCGCCGGCGTCAACATCCCGCCCGAGTGGATGATCAACATGAACTCCGGCTGCATCATCCTGCTGATGATCCCCGTCGCGATGGCCTTCTCCCGCTTCAAGGCTCTGACCTCCATCATCCTGGGCATCGTGATCTCGGCGGTCGGTCTGGTCATGGCCGGGGCCTCGACCTCGGGCGCTTTGTGCCTGGCGGGCATCTTCGTCTTCTCGATCGGGGAGATGGCCTCCTCGCCCAAGAAGCTCGAGTATCTCGCCAGCCTCGCTCCGGTCGAGAAGAAGGGGCTCTACCTGGGCTACGCCAACGTGCCGCTGGCCATCGGCTGGGGCTTCGGCAGCAAGATCGGCGGCTACCTCTACGAGTTCTACGGCGACAAGACCAATATCGCGCGCAAGGTGCTGGCCGCCGATTTCGGCTTCACGCCGGAGGCTCTGGCTGCCCTGCCCAAGGACCAGGTCCTGCCCACGCTGGCGGACAAGCTGCATCTCAGCCAGTTGGAGCTGACGCATAAGCTTTTCGCCGACTTCCGCCCGGACCGCATCTGGTACTGGTTCGCGGCGGTGGGCCTGGCCTCGATGGCGGGGCTCATCGTCTACGACCGGGTCTTCGTGAAGACGTCGACGGGGTCCCGCGCCGCCTGAGGAACGAAATCGGGCCCTCATTGACGCTCCGGCCTGAGCTGTATTGACGCCGGCCTCGTCCCTGCCCTGGGTCCTGCGGGAAAAGTCGCGGGGGTCGAAAGACCACCGTGACTGGGTCCAAGGCCCCAGTTCCCTAATAAGAAACCCCATTACAATGGATCCATGCGCCTGTGGAGCAGGGTCTGCGGTCTTCTTGTCTTCGGGCTTCTTGCCTGGGGACCCGGCGCGCGCGCCGAGCCGTCCCTCGACGACGCTTTGGGCTACCTGCGCTGGATAACGAGCTCTTCCGACAGCATTAAATGGGCGGACGAGAGGGCGGACATGTTCATGCCGCGGGAAAACCGTGCCCGGACCTTATTGAAGCACGCGGGCAATCCGGAGGTCCGCTCTTTTTTCCACGACCATTTGGAAAGTCTCCCATTGAACGGGCGGCCCTACTATGCCGCGGCTTATGCCGGCGGAGATGCCCAGCTCCAGCGACGCACCGTCGACCTTCTTCGTCGCGCGGTGTTCGACGGGCGCCCGGAGATTCTCGACGACGCAGGCAAGCCGGCGGCTTCTCCGGCGGAGCGGTTTTTAATTCTGGCTGATCGATTGGAATGGTTTTTGGGCGACCCCGAAAGGACTCAAAGCGCTTCTTCCGATGAGGTCCTGCTGGGGAAGCTGCTGGCCGATATCCGCCCGGAATGGTCATGGTTGGAACCCAGGGTCAGCGTCTATCTTTACGGCATAAAAAAATCCTTGATCCGCGAGCTCAAGGGAGACGACTTCGTGAGGGAGCTTGAGGCCCGCATGACTCGCGAGATGGTCAGCACGAGTTTGACTTCGCTGCGTGAGGCGTTGTCGGAAAGCAAGGAGCGCCTCGGATATTCGGCGGCGTCCTGGAGAGCGTATGCCGACGTCGTCGCGGACAATCGGTCGAATCCGGAAGTTCTCGGTTTTTTCGAGGAGTCCGTTGGGGCCATGTCCGCGGACAAGCTGGAGGCGGAGGCGTTCAATCCGTTTCACCTTGCCGCGTATGCCGGCGGCCGGCCCGAGCTTCAGTCGCGGGTCGTCGACTCGCTTCAGCGGCGCGTGGAGGGAGAAGACCGGCATTTCAACGCTCTTGCGGGATCGGAGGAGATCGCATACCCCAAGATCGTTCCGGCGATATTCTACGACGAGGCGATGCCTTTGCTGGACCGGAAGCTTTGGGAAGATATCGAAGCACGGAAGCTGGATTTGACGACTCGATCCGGACGCTCGGCTTTCGTGTTCGAAATGATTCTCAACGGGCTGGAACGCGGAGGCCGCGACCTGGAAGAGCATGCGGCGCGGCTGATCTCTCAGCTGAATCTGGACTACAAGCTGATATCCGAGGATTTGGAAGCTTTCGCCAACTCGCCCGGCGATCTGTTCAATCGACGCGGGGCTGCGTCGCGAATCATCGAGCGGGTCAGGTCGCCGGACTATCTCGCGAGCCTCGCTCCCAAATACGCCGCCATGGAATTGGATTTGGCCCTCCAGGCTTTGAGAAAGGGAGCGCATTCGGATTTCCATTTGTCTCCTCCAAAGGCCTTCGAGAGCTTGTCAAGCACGTCACTGACCCCCGGGTTGTCTTGGAGCTGAAGAAAACACTGCTTTGGTTTCCAGATGACGGTGGAAAGAGCTACTACGATACGCAATCGCTCCTCCTGGCCCATATGACCGGAGATCCGGAGCTTATGCGCTTGTCTCGTGAATTGGGGCGAGCCGCCGTCCGGTGGTATTCGACGGATTCACTTGGACGGGATGGGGTTATAACCCCAGGCTCTCTTGGCGAGGGTTTTGTCAGGATGCTTTTTGACTTAAATTGGCGGTCTCTGTCATTTTCCGGCGACACGGAATTCGCCGCGCAGGCGGTTGGGTTTTTAGCCGGGCTGGGGTTCGACTACGCCGTGTTCCAGCCTCAACTCGAAAGTGTTTTAGTCGGGAGTGAGGAATCAAGAAGGAATATCCCCGTCGTGGAAGGAGTGATCGCGCGGATGAAAGGAGAGGCTTATCTTAAAGCCCTCCGGGAATCCAACTCAAGCCCTCAACGCGAGGTATCCCACGCGGAACGATTGTTGGATAATGCGCGTTCCGGCGCGGCGTTGACCGATGACGATGAATTTTTCTTCAAGAGTTACGGCCGCACTCTTTTCTCGAACGCCTACGCTCCCGCCGTCAAGGATTTTCTGCGCCGCCATCTGGGTCCCGCCACTCTGATCCGAGACCTCCGGCATACCCGCTCGTGGTTTTTCGCGGTCCAGGCCAGCGAGGATTCCGGGCTCCAGGAGCATGCCCGGAAGTTGATCGAGAACCGGATCCTGGGCCGAGACGCGGCTTTCAACAAAAGCCATGGATCGGGACTGAAAACCCCGGCCAAGCGCTGGCGCTTTTATTTCGACGAGATCCTCGCGGCCGTCGACGCGGCGGACCCGATGTACAGATCCGAGGATATGCTCGCGCTGGGGGTCGGATTACTGGCGAGATTGGACATCCCTTACGAATTGATCAAGGGCGAGCTCGAGCCGATCTCGAAATGGAACGGACAATCCATTGAAAAACAGGCGGCGTCGGCGCTGATCGTCCGCATCAAAGGCCCGGCTTACGCCGAGGAGTTGTCTCGAAGCCCGCGCCCTCTGAAAAAGAACTTCAACGTCTACGTCAACGGCGGCTATTCGCCCAGCAGCAATTATTAGGTCAACGAGTACAATCTGCGCAGCTTCTACCGATATCTGTTCAAGTCAGACGCGATCATTTTAAACGCCGGGGGAGTTTCCCAAGACCCGGCGCCCCCCAGGCGGGAGGGGGTTCCTGAGTCCGAGCTGGCCGGTCTGATCTCCCCGGACAACCGGCTTGCGCTCGACGGATCCATACGCGCCGCGACCTTGGACAATCTCCGGCTCTCGTTGGAGGAGCTCTCGCGGGAGGGGCCCGAGAAGCTCACCGTCGTCTTCGGCGGCCATGGAGGCTTCGACGGATCTGCGATGTGGGGCCGCGGAACGTTGATCGCGGAGGAATGGCTCGAGCTTCAGAAAAAGTTCTTGCCCTCCACGTCGATCAAGTCCGTTTTTCTGCAATGTTACGCGGGATCGGTGGTCGTTCCCAGGGACAGGAAGCGGCCTGAGCGTGTCGCTTCCTTGGAACGGTTTCTCTTGGCGCACTATCCCAAGAACCGCTGTGCCTTGGCGATGAGCTCCGACGATGAACTCGGCCAGTACTATGGATATGACTCGCCGAACTGGGAGTCGAGTCCCTGGAGCCTGCTTCTCAAGCGTCGCCCCGAACTTTCCCTGGACGGCCTTGGAGCGGCGCTCTTCGATGACGATACCCTCAAGATCACGCCGATGACGACTCGGGATTATTTCTTGGGGGATCTCCAATCGACTGTGTGCGCCGAGGCCAAGACTTTGTCCGGTTTGCAAAGCAGGCATGGCCGCTTGCCGTCGCATTGGCCCCCCGCGGCCCGCAAGAAGGCCGCGGGTTCGCTTTTGCTGAAGATGGATGCCGACGCGATGCCCTCAATCGAGAGGGTCTGCGCCCAGCTCGAAAACGACCCGGTTCATCTCGCGTCGCGGCAAATGCTCGTTCATAAGGAACGCTACCAGGACGAACCGGGGAAGCTGCTGGTTCAATCGATAGTGGACCTCATTAAAGCTGAATTTCCGGAGTTTCAGGGAAAGAGCGGCATGCCGCCCGCCGAGATGGAAAAAATATACGAGACCTATATCCGCCTCGGCAAGGATACGGGATTTACCTCGGCGCAGCTGTACGATCTCATGAGGCTGCTGGCCACCCCGAATCTGGATTGGTCCAGGACGCTGATGGCCTTCTCACATTCGAAGAAATGCAAGGCGATTTTGAACCGGAGATTCAGGGATTTCATGAGCCTGCCCGGGAAAAGAGACTTCTACGAACAGTTTTTACAAGAGAAATGGATGGACGAGGATTATTCCGGACTGGCCATAGCGGAGTTCCATGACGCCCTCAACGCGCATGGATTTTCGCTCGGCAAAGATAGAAAGGGACGGCATTTGGAATATCGCCAACGACAAAGACGGGAGCTGGAGTCATTGCTGGGGCAATTGAGGTCGCTGGAATCGGTGCGGCCGCTGTATCGGTCCATACAGAGCTGTCAGGCCGCGCCCTTGCGCAACGATCATTAGGGGCCCGGCGGCGCTTGCCCAGGGTCACAGACCATCGGGTCCGGATTGCCAAAGCTGCTGGAGAAAATCCTCGACCGGAATGATCTCGCAGCCGCTGTCGCTTTTGCGCCGGTGCTCCTCCAAGCAGACGATGATCCGCCTTTTGAGGCGCACATCATCGCCCAGAGCCGTCAGCGAACGTTCCTCTTTTTGAGACACGGCTCTTTTTGCTTTGACCTCGATGGCGATCGTGTCGCCCAGGAGAAAATCGACTTCGAATTGGGAGAGGCTGCGCCAATAAGTCAGCGGCATGTCGGAATCGAAATAGTCAAGCGCCGCTTTGAGCTCGGTCAATATCAAATGCTCCAGTGATTTTCCAAAAAGATCCCCATGACGCTCGATTTCGAAACGGCCGAGCAGTTCATTTGCGACCCCGAGATCAAAGAGATAGAACTTCGGCGTGGCGACGGCTTTTCGCGTCCGAGTTTTTCGAAACGGGGCCAGCTCGTAGCCGATCAGCGTGTCATACAGGATCTGAAAATAGTTCTTCACGGTATTGAGCGGGAGCCCGATATCGTTGGAGATGCTCGTGTAATTGATCTGCTCGGCGTTGCAAAGCGCCGCGGTCGTCAAAAAACGGTTGAAATTTCCGACGTTCCGGGTCAGGCCTTCGGATCGAATTTCTTCCTCGAGATAGAGCCCGACATAATTCTTGAGCTCCATGCGGAAATCGGGCGAGTCGACGATTCCGGGAAGCGACCCTCGGCGGACTCGATCGTCGATTCGAGCGCTCCCCAATTCGGCCGAGACCATCGGATACAAATGCTTCCTCCAAATTCGTCCGGGGAGAAGATTCACGCCCGAACGCCGCAGCTTTCGGGCGCTGCTGCCCGTCATCAAGACCCGCAGGTCCTTGTTGCGGTCGAGGATGACCTGGACTTCATCGAGGATCTCAGGCAGCTTCTGCGCTTCATCGATCACGAGGATGCGTTTCCTTTCGGACATCCGCTGGCGGATCAGTTCCGGACGCGCGCTGAGCTCGCGATAGGTGTCGGTTTGCGCGAGATCGACATATTGGACGCCTTCCCCGAGTTCCCGGGCCAACGTGCTCTTCCCGGTTTGGCGGGGACCTAGAAGAAGCGTCGATTTTCTCTTGAGCAGGCCGTGGAGATCCACCCTTCTCTTGTACATGCATGTATTATGACGTATTACATGAAATTATGCAAGTATGCTGCATAAATTATTATTCGTTTCCTGGGCTCCCCAACTGGAGTGGGCCCTGGACCTATTCCATGTAGTCCCTATGTCCCTTGTCCGCGAGGCGGGGGGAAACTATTCTATGCGCATGAAGAGGTTGAGGGCCCTCGTTTCCGTCTTCCTGTGCGTGTCCCTGGGTCTGTTGCGCCCGGCGGAGGCCTTCTGCCTGGCCGCCGTCAAGGCGCCCGGGGCGACCGTTTCCGCGGTTCCCGTCATCTCGGCGGCCGTGCCCAGCGCGGTCCAATTTCAGGCGCCGCTGCGCGGCGTCCCGTCCCTTTCCGCGCCGGTTTCCGCTCTTCCCCTTCCGGCGGCGCCGCTCCCCCGCGGCGCGGCGTTCACCGCTGAGCCAAAAAACGCCCTCACTCGCGCGACGGCCGGACAGGCCGAGGTTTTGCGCGCGCTGTCCCATCCCGACGCCAACGATGAAACGAGCCGCGCGGCCGGCGGTCTTCTCTTCGAGGGCTCGGCCCCGGTCGGGGGGGGCGATGATTCGGTCTTGTCGGGAGTCGGCGAGCCCGTGGGGCCCGGCCAAGGTGCGAGGCTTGCGCCTCACGGCGGTTCTCTCAAGGGGAAAACTCTGCTGTACGTGGTCTCGCGCCTGGGCGGCAGGGACTACCTGTACGACCGCATGATCGAGCTTTCGAAGGAGTACGGCTTCGAGATGCTCGTGCTCGGCTATCCCGACCAGAAAGACCATGCTCTCTCGCGCGGGGTGAAGGCGGAGAACTATATCGCCGCCGACATCGGAAACCATTCGCCCGAGAACCTCCAAGCCATCGTCGAGAGGATTCGCGACCTATCCCGCTCTCGCCGCATCGACGCGGTCAAGACTTTTCTCAATGCGTTCGCCCAGCTCGAGGCCGAGCTGGCCAAGGAGTTGGGAGTGCCCGGCCACGCGCCGGAAGCGGTGAGCGCCGCGCATTCGAAAATCCAGGCGCGCGAGAAAATGAACGCTTATCCGGACGCCGGCCTGCACCTGCCCGCCTTCCAGGTCCGCAGCCCCGAGCAAGCGCGAGAGGCGTTCTTGAAGATCCGGGCCGCGGGCTTCGATAAGTCCGTCGCCAAGCCGAATTCGGGCGGCGGCGGCTGGGGCGTGACGCTCGACATCGACAGCCCGGACGCCGCCGAAGCCGCCTTCCGGGCCATTCAAGAGAAAATCGAGGCCATCGTCAGCGAAGACCCGCGCAAAGCGCAAGGCAAACAGCTCGATACGAAGCCGGCGGTTCTCTTCGAAGCGCAGATTCCCGACGGGCTCATGGTCGACGTGGAGATCGTCGTGCGCGAGGGGCATCCGGTGTTTACGTCCGTGAGCTACAATCCTCCCGCGCTCGGCAACCAGGAGCGCGGCACCTCCTACGGCCTGCGGCTTCCGCCAGAGATGGAGGAACTCGCTCGAGGTCAGGCTCTTAAATCCCTGGACGCCGTGGGGCTCAAGAACGGCAACGCGCATGTCGAGTCGATTCTCACCCTCATCGGCGGCAAGCTCGCCGCGCCCATCGTCGAGATCAACGCGCGCATGGGCGGAGCCGACATCTGGGCGAGCTTGCTCAAGTCCTACGGGGTGGACGTCATGCGCGAGGGCCTGCTCACGGCTTTCTCCGTCGACAGCCGCCCCGCGATCAGCGTCGAGCCCGTCCTGCTTCAGCACCGTTTTCTCATCGCCAAGTCGGCGGGAACGCTCATCAGCGTGAACGGCCTTCCCAAGCAGGAGGGGGACGTGTTCCTCTCGGAGCTTTTCTCGGCGCCCGGCGCCAAGATCGGGGCCAACGATTTGATCGGCAACGTCACGGTCGTGGGACGAGACGAGGCTTCGGCGCGCGACGCGCTTTTCGACATTCTCAAGGCGGTCGAGATCGAGATCGAGGCTCCCGATGGTAAGCGGGTCGTCCAGAACGGCCTCTTCGGCCACGACTCCACCGAGGGGCGCACGCTCGCCGAGGATTGGATCGACCGCTTCGACTTCCAGCGCGCCGGGTGGCTGGATCGATTGCGCATGCTGCCGAGGTCGTTCCATCGGGGCTTCGTTCCCGGCTGGACGCTCAACGCCATGTCCCAGGAAATTCAGGCGGTCGCGCTTCCGCTCTTCACGGCCGCTCTCTTCGGCCTTTCCGCGGGGAGCATGATCCAGGGGATCGGCTACGCGATGCGCGTCGCCGGCGCCTGGACGGGCTCGGCGTTCATGGCCCGCTTCAACCCAAAATGGGTCAACGTCGCCGCGCTCTTCGCTTTGGCCCTTTCCGGGGCGCCCATCCCGATCGCCGCGGCCTTAGGCGCGCAGAGCTCCGTGATATTCGGGCTTTTCATGGTCAATGCCGTCGTCGGAGGCCTCGTCTACGGCGTCAACCGAGGCGTGGCCGAGAATCTCCTTCCTCGCATGATGATCGGAAATCAGAACTCGCCCAAGCTCGAGCTGGCGCTCAACTACGCCTACCAGTGGGTCGAGATCACCTGCATCGTCATGGCCCTTTTCGTGGCGGTTCCCCTGCTCAATCTTCTCGGAGGGCCGGCGATGATGGTGATCTCCAGCTTAGGCATCGCCGCCTCCACGGCGCTCAACGCCACGCTCAAGTTCAAGGAACCCTGGAAGAAGCCGGCGGCGGAAAGCGCGCGGGCGTCCGCGCCGTCTTCGGGAGAGGTCCTCCCGTGGGGAGACTATCTTCCCTACGCCTTCTTCCGCTTCATGCACTTCATGGTTTACGGCGTCTTGGCGACGGTGCTGGCTTTAAGCGTGTTTTCCCAGCCCTCCGCCGCCGGGACGATGATCGGACTCTATGACGGGGGCAGCTGGCTGGCGAGCTTGCTGGCCACGCTGGCGCTCCTTCCCGAAAAAGCGCTGGGACGCAAGGGCTGGACGGTGCTTGGGGCGCTGTCTGCGGCCGCTTTCGTGTGGTCGACCGTTTTGCAGCTGCCGATTCTGACCTTCGCTCTGGGGGGAGTGCTGGGCGGGCTGATCACCATCAACTCCAATAAGTGGACGACCTATTACTCGGAGAAGCTGTCCCAGGACAAATACCGAAACCTCTCGAAGTGGATGATGACGGCCAGCATCGCCGCGATGCTGCCCATTTTCCTCGCCGTGAGCTCCACGAGTCTTTTTCCCGCCGTCGGCGCCGTGATCACGATGCCGGCGATCCTGATGGGCATCAACGTCGCGGTCAGCGCTTTGGCCGCACTCGTCATCGCGCTGGTGCTGCGTTCGCCTCGAAAATAGCGGCTAGCCGGACATCTTCGTGCAATCAGCAGCGATGAGAACGCGCGGATTATTTTGTTCAAAGCCGTTTGAGCCGCGAAGACGCGAAGCGATTGGGCCAAGCGACCGAAAAAGGATTTCCACAAGCTCGTTTCGAG